>JBAUSZ010000427.1:0-7638 GCA_049581965.1 Thermoanaerobaculia bacterium
GCCCCGAGTAGATCGTGCCGGCGTGCGGGACGACGAGCGCGGCCGGCATCGGACCCGGAGGGGGAGTCCCGGCCGCGTCGATCAGCCCGTCGATGTGCCGCGCAAGCTCGGCAGGCGAGGCGGGGTAGAACGTGCCGGCGACGGCCGGCAGGCGGGTGCGGGTCGTCCCGGTCGCGCCGAGTCTCATGACGGCGCCAGGTGGACAGGGAGCCGTCGGGAGCCCCAGGAACCGGGGATCTCTTCGAAGGTCCCGGGGCAGGGCGCGCCGCAGGAGCCGCAGAGTCCACCTTTCTCGAGGGTCCATTCGAAGATCTCGTAACCGTCGCGTCCGATGAGCCGCGTGGCACATTTCGGGCAGGTCGTGCTCTGCCCTGCGGGATCGTGGACGTTGCCCGTGTAGACGTAATGGAGGCCGTTCTTCATCGCGATCGCCCGTGCGCGCTTCAGGGTGGATGACGGCGTCGCGAACCGGTCGCGCATCTTCCAGTCGGGGTGGAACGCGGTGAAGTGGAGCGGCACGTCTTGTCCGAGGTGGTCGACGATCCAGAGCGTCATCGCATGGACCTCGGCGTCGGAGTCGTTCAGGCCGGGGATCAGGAGCGTCGTGATCTCGACCCAGACGGGCGTCTCCTTCACGAGGTACTCGAGGGTCTCGAGGACCGGCTGGAGGTGCCCCCCGCAAGTTTTCTGGTAGAAGTCCTCCGTGAACGCCTTGAGGTCCACGTTCGCGGCGTCCATCGCGGCGAAGAGCTCCTCGCGGGGCCTGGGCGAGACGTAGCCGGCCGTCACGGCGACGGCTTTCAAGCCCCGCGCGTGACAGGCGGCCGCGACGTCGATGGCGTACTCCATGAAGACGACGGGGTCGTTGTACGTGAAGGCGACGCTCCGGCAGCCCAGCTCGGCGGCCGCGCGCGCGATGCGCTCCGGGGAGGCCTCGTCGGCGAGCGTGTCGATCTCGCGCGACTTCGAGATGTCCCAGTTCTGGCAGAAGGAGCAGGCGAGGTTGCAGCCCGCGGTGCCGAACGAGAAGACGGACGTGCCGGGGAGGAAGTGGTTCAGGGGCTTCTTCTCGATCGGGTCGACGCAGAAGCCGCTCGACCGGCCGTACGTCGTGAGCACGATCGCCCCTCCGCGCGCGGCCCGCACGAAGCAGTGGCCCTCCTGGCCCTCCCTGAGCCGGCAGAACCGGGGGCAGACGTCGCACTGGATCCGGCCGCCCTCGACGGCATGCCAGTGGGTCGTCGGATGCACGGCCTCGGCGGCGGACGCCATCGCTCACCCCGCTCGGGGACAATATGCGCCCTCTCGGGGCCCGAGGCCAGCCTCGGCCCGGAGCCACGGCAGACGGACGTCGGACCCTCTTACTTCGCGAAGACCTCCTCGACGGGAGTGATCGTGACGGCCTCGGGCCTGATACCCAGCTTGAGCGCCCCGATGACCTTGTCCTCGTCCAGGAGCGCCTTCGGCTTCTCGCCGTCGTAGACGATCGGGGAGAAGCCGTCGGCGACCAGGGCGGTCTTCAGGCCCTCGGCGTCCTTCGTGACGATCACGACGGACAGGTCCCTGGCCTGGAGGTGCTTCTGGATTGCGGCGTTCACGTCGGCGCGCGTGAGCTTGCCGAGCCTGTCGCGCATCGTGGAAACGTAGTCCGGCAGGCCGTACCACTTCTGGTCCAGGGCGTAACCGAGCCGGGCGTCCTGTGTGGCCGTCAGGAGGTAGACGTTCTTCATGAGGTACTCGCGCGTCGTCTGGAACTCGTCCTCGGAAAGCCCGTCCGCGACGAGCTTCGCGAGCTCGAATTCCGCGATGCGGAGCGCCATGTGGGCGTTCTGCGGCGCGACGGGCCGGATCCAGATCTCGAAGATCTGGGCGCGGCGCGCGATGTTCGGGTCCGGGAAGAACTGGAACATCCCCCGGGGGAACGCCTCGATGTAGGCGTAGTCGCCATAGTTCATCCCGCGTACCTCGCGGATCCGCTGATAGAGGTGCGAACTCGAGGAGCGGTGCTCGCCGAGCCAGGCGCGCGCGACCGAAAGAGCCGGGAAGTCCGGATCCGCTCGTGTGACGCCGATCGGGAACCCGAGGGAGATCGCGGTCGCCCGCGTTTCCTTCGCGACGATTTCGACCTCGATGCCCGAGGGCATCCGGCCGGCGACGGCGGCGCGCGCCGGAAGGCCGGAGGCGGCCGGGAGCTTCGCGAGCGCGTCCTTCAGGCGCGCCGTCAGCTCCGTGGGGACGTCACCCGCGGTGCCGACCGTGAGGGCCCCGCGCGCGTAGGCCTTCTTCGCGAAGTCCCTCACGTCGTCGAGGGTGATCGCGTCGATCCCCGCGGCGGTTCCGAGGACCGGATGCCCGTAGGGCGTGCCGGCGAAGATCCGTGCCTGGAGGCGCTCCTTGCCGAGCTCTTCCTCGTTGTTGTTCCGGAGATTCTGGACGAGGGCGTTCCTCTGTGCGTCCTTGAGCCGCCGGAAGTCCTCCTCGCGGAAGCCGGGGTCCGTGAGCAACGGGAGTGCGACGTCGGCAAACGTCTTCCACGCGTCCCGGTGGACGACTCCCGTGAAGGCCGTCATCTCCTTGTCGACACGGGCGTCGAAGCTCGCCGCGATGGGAAAGAGCGCCTTTCGAATCTCGTCGACGGGGAGATCCTTCGACCCGGCGTCGGCGATCATCCGGGCCGTGAGGGCGGAGAGACCCTCCTTGCCGATCGGGTCGTCCGCGGAGCCCGCCGTGAAGAGAAGCTTGATCTCGACGCGCGGAAGGGCCGTTTTCTGGGCGATCCACGGGATGTCGGGACCGGGCGCGGCGGGTCCTTCGGCGGCCTGGTATTTTGCGAGCGGCGGCAGCAGAGCCATCGACTCGGGCATCGGATCCTTGGAAAGCGTCGTGACGACGAGGCCCGCGTCCGTGAGGTAGGCCCTGGCGGCCGTTTGCAGGTCGGCCGGAGTCAGCGCGTCCACGAGGCGGTAGTAGCGGTTGATGGTGCCGTACGAGCGGCGGAGGCGCACGAACCGGGCGAGGAGGCCGGCGATCTTCTCCGTGTCGTCGAGGCCGCGCACGAGTCCGTAGCGGGCGTTGGACTTGACCTCTTCGAGACGCTTCGTCTCGACCGGCCGTACCCGCTGGGCCGAGAACGTCCGGAGGATCTCGTCGCGCACGTAGACGGGATCGGTCCCCTTCTTGAGGCGCGCGAAGACGCCGACGAGGGACGGATCCTCGCTGATGCCGACGTTCGGCTGGAGGGAATCGAGCTTCTGCTCCTTCTCGACGAGCTTCTTGTAGAGGTCGGAGGTCGGGCCGAAGGCGAGGTCGAACAGGGCGTCGAGGGCGGGCAGGTCCTTCTTCGTCTCGGAGAACGCCGGGCCATGGAAGGCGACGGCGATCCACGGGAGCGTGTCGGACGGCCACGGGACGTGCGCCGTAACGGGACCCTTCGCGGGCGGCTCCTGCGGGACCGTGACGCCCCGGGAGCCCTTCTTCCAGCCGCCCCAGTACTTTTCGACGAGGCGGATCGCCTCGGCGGGCCGCACGTCGCCTGCGACGATGACCGTCGTGTGCTCGGGGCGGTACCAGCGGTCGAAGAACGTCTTCGAATAGGCGTACTGGTTGGGCATGTCCTCGATGTCCTTGAGGAAGCCCATGGTCGTGTGCTTGTACGTATGAACCTCGAAGGCCCGGTCGCGCGTGACCTCGAAGAGCTTCTGGATCGGGTTCGCGCTGTTCTTGTTGTACTCGCCGAGGACCGCGCGCGCCTCGGTCTTGAATTCCGATTCCCCGTAATCCAGGTTCCGGAAGCGGTCGGCCTCGATCTCGAGCATCGTCTCGAGGTCTTCTTTCGGGAACGTCGTGTGGTAGTTCGTGTAGTCGTCGGCCGTGTACGCGTTCTGGCGGGCGCCCGCGCGGGTCACGATCGCCTGGTACTTCTGCGGCGGGTAGGCCTTCGTCCCGCGGAACATCATGTGCTCGAAGAAGTGGGCGAAGCCGGACTTGCCGGGCTCGACCTCGTTGCGCGAGCCCGTCTGCACGGGAATGTGGAGCGAGACGAGGTTCGGAAAGCCGGTCGGGACGACGATGACTCTCAGGCCGTTCGGGAGGGTCTTCTCCGTCGCCTTGAACGGGAGAATGTCGGCGGCGGCCCTGGTGGTCTTCACGGCTGGCCTGGCGGCCGCGGGCGATTCGGGTACCGGGGACTCTGCGTTGCCTCGCGCGGCCAGCAGGCCGAGGAGGACGAGGGCGGGGGTTCGCGTCACGCGCATCGAGGGCTCTCCTTCGTAGGCGGAATCTATCTCCTACGGATACGAAAGAGAGCCCGAAGTGTTTCGGGACTCAGTTCGGCTGCGGGCACCACTCGTCGAAGCCGCGCGCGGCCTCTCGCCGGGCGATCGGGTCGCGCCCCTCGCGCGGAAGGACGCCGAGGGCGACGAGCTGCGGCCGGAACTCGTAACGCAGGCGTACGGACGCGGCGGGAGAATCGTCGAGGTCGAGGGCGACGCGCGTCACGTCGAAGCGCGTCGGGCGGCCGATGCCGGTCGCGGCGAGCTCGTCCGAGAGGGGAGACGGGGGAGAAAGAGATTTCTGCGAATGATCGCGGGCACCGGCGGCCTGAGGCTCCGACCGTGCCGCGCCCCGGCCTGCGTCTTGCTCATTCGAAGAAATGCGCCCTTGCCCGTCGCGACAGCGCCGCTCGTAGCCGCACGGGTCTTTCTCTCTGAAGAACACGGCCTCGATCGCCCCGACGTTCGCGGTCTGCCCGAGCGCGGCGCCGTAGGAGCGCGTCTCGCCCGTGAAGAAGAACCTCCGGCTCGTCTCGCCCGAAACCTGCCAGCCGGGAATCTCGACCGTCTGGTACGGGTCGAGGACCCACTTGCGCGCGTCGCGCGCGGGCGTGTGCCTGGCGTCGATCGTGTTGAGGCCGTCGACGGAGAGAGCAACGGCGACGCGCACGCCGAGCGGGTTCCGGAGCCGGAGGGAAAAGTCACGCCCGCGCAGGGCCTCGACGTAAACGGTCCCGCGCGCGGCGTACTCCGGGCGGGGCGTGCCATCGACGATCACCTCGAGGCCGAAGCCGGCGGGCGCACTCGCGAGCGCGGAGGGGCCGGCGGCGAGGACGAGGGCGAGAAGCGGGAAGTGGAGCTTCATGGCGTTCTCCTTCACCCCCCTTGGACCCGCGAGAGCGCCGCGGGTTCCCGTCAGAACACGACGTTCTTGAGGAGAAGGGCGAGGCCGACGGCGATCACGAACGCGCCGAACCACCTCCGGAGAGTCGCGGCGGGGACGTTCCGCCCGAGCCGCTCGCCGAGTAGGGCGCCGAGAACGCAGACGAGAGTGAACGCCGCCGCGTAGCCGTAGGGCACGGCCTGCGCGCCGAGGTGCCCGATGAAGCCCGAGGCCGAATTGATCGCGATCACGACGAGGGACGTTCCGACGGCGAGCGGCATGGCGAGGCCGGCCGCGAGAACGAGCGCGGGCACGATCAGGAAGCCGCCCCCGACGCCGAGGAGCCCCGTCAGGAGGCCGACGCCGGCGCCGAGGGGCGCGACGAGGAGAGGGTGCGGTGGGTGCGGTGGCATTCCGGCCCTCCTCCCGCGGAGCATCAAGAGACCCGCGGCGACCATCAGGACCGAAAACATGACGAGAAGCGTGCGGCCGGAGAGCGTCCGCCCGACGCGCGCTCCGAGAAAGGCACCGACGAGGCCCGCGCCACCGAATGCGAGCGCCGCGCCCCAGTCGACCGCCCGGCGCCGGGCGTGGGCGAGAGCCGCGACGAGGCTCGTGGCCCCGACGCTCACGAGAGAGGCCGGGATCGCCACTTTCGCGTCGAGCCCGGCGACGTAAACGAGGACGGGCACCGTCAGGATCGAGCCGCCACCGCCGAGAAGGCCGAGCGAGAGCCCGACGGGGAACGCGAGAAGCAGCCCGGCTGCGCTCCCTGTCACTTTCCGAGAGCGGACGCGAGGAACGCGCCCACGTCTTTCCGCAGCTTCGCGAGCTCGCCGACGTGGAGGTACATCATGTGACCGGCCTCGTACTCCTTCGTCGTGATGCGCTCCTTCTGCACGGCCGTGAGACCCATGTGCGCGAGCGTGTAGCGGGTCGCGAAGTACGGCGTCGCAAGGTCGAAGTGGCCGGAGGCGACGAAGAGCCTCATCTCGGGGTTCTTCGCGAAGGCGGTCCGCAAGGCGCCGCTCGTGTCCGCGAACGCATTCGTCGGGTACTCCCAGGGGCCGATCCCGCCGCCGAGGACGTAGTAGGTCAGGTCGCTCTTGAAGCCGAGGTCGGCCCTCACGTACTGGTTGAAGGCTGCCGTGTAGGGGGGGACGATCGCCGCGATGCTCGGATCGAAGTCGGGCCGCTCCGCGACGCCGGATTCGTTCACGCCCGTGAAACGCGAGTCGATCCGCCCCACGTTCTTCCCCTCGTCGCGGAGGAGCTCGCGGCAGAAGTGCTGGATCTCGATTCTCAGGTCCGCGCGCTCGATCCACGCGGGATCGAGGCCCGTGAACCGCGCGAGGCGGGCCGCGAGCGCCTTGCGATCGGCCGGCGGAAGCGCGTCGCCCTTCGCGAGCGCGACAGGGTACTCGCCGCCCGCGAAAGCCTCGACCTCGTCGAGGACGGAGCGGAGCGACGCGGCCCCGAAGTCGGCCGGGAGCCTCTTGTGGTACCAGGCCGTCGCGGCGTACGTCGGGAGGAAGAGCGAATAGGGAAGGTCGTTTCCGCGCGTGAAGCGGGCGGTCTGGAAGTTCAGGATGGACGAGACGAGGACGATCCCGTTGAACGCGATCCCGCGGTCCACGAGATATCCCGACAGACCGGCGGCCCGCGTCGTCCCGTAGCTCTCGCCGACCAGGAAAAGCGGCGACCCCCAGCGTTCGTAACGGGTGAGGTAAAGGCGGATGAACTCGCCGACGGAGGCGATGTCGCCGTCGAGGCCCCAGAACTTCTTCCCGAGTTCGCTCTTCGAGGGCCGGCTGTAGCCCGTGCCGACCGGGTCGATGAAGACGAGGTCCGTGTCGGGGAGCCAGGTCTCCTCGTTGTCCACGACGCCGTAGGGCGGCGCCGGCATCATGCCGTCGTCCTTCATCTTCACGCGCTTCGGGCCGAGGGCGCCCATGTGCAGCCAGACGGACGCGGCTCCCGGACCCCCGTTGAAGGAGAACGTGAGCGGCCGCCGCGACGCCGGCACGGAGCCGCGATCCAGCGTGTACGCCGTGAAGAAGACTCTTGCCTCGACCTCGCCGGCGTCCGTCTTCAGGGGCAGGAATCCCGCCGTCGCCGTGTACGAATGCGTCGTGCCCCGGATCGACACGGCATGCTTCGTGACGACCGGAGGCTCCTCCTTCTCCTCTTTCTTCTTGTCGTCCTTCTTCTCGCCGTCGTCGGCCTTCGCGGGCACGGTGGCGGCCGCGGGAGGGGTGGCGTCGAAGCGCGCGCCTCGGGTCTGCGCGAGAAGGATCGTGAGAACGAGGGCGTTCAGCATCGGTGGCCTCCGGAGGCGTTCTTTGACCGAAGGGAAGCCGTACCGTACATTGCCGCCGCATGAAAAGCGACAAAGGCCGGCCGATTCGTCTCGGCCTGCTGGGATTCGGCACGGTCGGTCGGGCCTTCGCGCGCCTGCTCGCGGGCCGGGCGCCGGACCTCGCG
>JBAUSZ010000428.1:0-2033 GCA_049581965.1 Thermoanaerobaculia bacterium
GGAGGCCGCGGCCATCCGCTCCGCGTTCGCGCCGCTCGTGAAGTCGGGCCACGCGGTCCTCGACGTCCTCCCGGCGGCGACGCCCGCGGGCCTCCACCGGAGGCTCGCGGCGGCGCGTGTCGACGTCCTCCACTTCGTCGGCCACGGCGCGTGGGACGAGAAGGAGGGGACGGGCGCGCTCCTCCTCGTGGACGGACGAGGCCGCTCGACGTGGGTCGAAACGGACCGCCTGCAGCGCCTCCTCTGCGGGCGCGGCCTGCGACTCGTCGTCCTCAACGCGTGCGAGACGGGCCGCGGCTCCCGCACGGACTTCCTGCGCGGCGTCGCGCCCGCGCTTCTCGCGGGGGGAATCCCCGCCGTCGTCGCGAATCAGTACAAGGTGCTCGACGCCTCCGCCACGGCGTTCGCGCGCCACCTCATGTGGGCGCTCGCGAGAGGCCACACCCTCGGCGTAGCGGCACGGGAGGCGCGCGTCGCGGTGGCCCTCGCGCGGTCGAGCGAGCCCATGGACTGGGCCGTTCCCGTCCTCTACGCGCGCGACACGTCCCTCGTCCTCTGCCGGCCCGCGCGCCGCTAGCCCGGCGAAGGGTCCCGACACTACCGGGTATGCAGGGGTCGAATGAACGCGGCGGGCGTCCGCCCGGCACGCGCCTCGCAGCCGTCCTGGTCACCTTCGTCTGTGCGTCCGCCGCGCGGCCCGCGCGCGGGGCCGCTCCCGTCGCCGTGACGGTCGACCCGAACGCGGACCGCCACCCCGTCAGCCCGCTCATCTACGGAATGAACTACGGCACGGCCGCGCAGATGTCGCGTCTCAGGGTCCCCGTGCGGCGCTGGGGCGGAAACGCCACGACCCGCTACAACTGGGAGACGGACACGAACAACAGCGCGAGCGACTGGTTCTTCACGAACTACGCCGGAAGCGCGAACCCCGCGAGCCTCCCGAACGGCTCGGCGGCCGACGTCTTCGTGGACGAGATCCGCGCCGCCGGCGGCGAGGCCCTCGTGACGGTCCCGCTCATCGGCTGGACGCCCCTGGACCGCACGCGGCGCTGGGGCTTCTCGGTCGCGAAGTACGGCGCGCAGCAGCAGACGGAGTGCTCCGCGACCGGGAACGCCTCCTGGTGCAATCCCGACGCCGGAAACGGCGTGAAGACGAACGGCCAGAACGTGACGGGCAACGACGCGGCCGACACCTCGAAGACGATCGACGCGACGTTCGTGACGCGCTGGATGGCGCACCTCGCGCTCCGCGTGGGGAACGCGGCGGCCGGCGGCGTGCGCCTCTGGGCCCTGGACAACGAGCCGATGCTCTGGAACTCGACGCACCGCGACGTCCACCCGGCGGGCGTGACGTACGACGAGCTCTGGGCGAAGACCGCCGCCGTCGGCGCCGCGATCAAGGCGCAGGACGCGGGGGCGAAGATCCTCGGCCCCGCCGTCTGGGGCTGGTGCGCGTACTTCTACTCGGCGGCGGACGGCTGCTCTGCCGGCGGCGACCGCGCCGCGCACGGGGGCGAGGACTTCCTCCCGTGGTACCTCGATCAGGCCAGGGCGTGGGAAACCGCCCACGGCACGCGTCTCCTCGACACACTCGACGTCCACTACTACCCGCAGGCGTCCGGCGTCGCCCTCACGAACGACGAGTCGGTCGCGACGTCGGCGCTGCGCCTCAGGACGCTCAAGAGCCTCTACGATCCGGCGTACCTCGACGAGTCCTGGATCGGGCAGGCCGTCGGCCAGGCCGTCTATCTGATCCCGCGGATGAAGGCGTGGATTACGGCCCACTACCCGGACACGAAGCTCGCGATCAGCGAGTACAACTGGGGCTCCGACGACGGGATCAGCGGGGCGCTCGCGCAGGCCGAGGCGCTCGCGATCTTCGCGCGCGAGGGCGTGGACCTCGCGACGCGCTGGGTCGCGCCCGCCGAGAACTCGCGCACGGAGGACGCGTTCCTCCTCTACCGAAACTACGACGGCGCCGGCGCAGGGGTCGCGGGCGACTCCGTGCGCGCCACGAGCGGCGACGTCGACGC
>JBAUSZ010000429.1:0-3183 GCA_049581965.1 Thermoanaerobaculia bacterium
GCGCCTTTGAATTCGCCCGCCGGCGTCGGATCCACCGTCAGCCCCGGCAGCTGTCTGATTCGGTAGATCTGGTCGAGGGACTCGATCTTGATGTAGTAGTTGCCGGGGTTCGTGGGAGCCCGGAGAAGCTCGACGCCCATGTATCCGCGGCTCGAGCCGGCCGGATTGACCGAGTACGAAGCGATCACGCCGCCTGCCGATTGCACTGGCGTGTCCGAACACGAACGCACGTGCGCCTGCTGGGTTGGCTGGTTCGGCTCGCCTTCGTGGTCGTAGTGCGGGCAGTTATGCACTTGGAAAGCGACGTCAGTTATTGAGGCGCCAGTTCCATCGACGACCGAAACCTTCATCCGCCCGGGCTCGGACGTCTCGAGGTGCGGGTCTTGATTCGTATCCGTGCGCACGTAAGTGCCCAGTGCGTCATAGACGTTGTGCGTCGATTCGTAGACTTCGCCCGAGTAAGGGACGTTCGTGCCGGCCACGATCTGGAAGCAGAGCCTCTTCGGAATGCTCGGCTGCCCGCTACGCAGGTCGCTCGTCGTCGGAAGCGCGCTTCCAGTTGCCGCGGGCGAGACGGAAACCGGCCAGCCGCGGTCGTCGACCCCAAACCTCAACTCATAGTCTTGCTGGCTGATGAGGGCACTGTGGGTGCCCGAGATGAAGCTCAGGGTGATGGGCTGCTGCACCGCGCCCGAGCCGTACTCGGCGTCCGTGAAACTGAGGGCCAGGTTGAGGTTGTAGGTCCCCGAGGGCATGGCCCCACCAATATTGCTCCAGGAAACGTCGGTTTCATAGCCCGGGAACGCGACGCCGGGAACGCTGGAGCCCGCGAGCTGGCTCGAGAAGGAGACCGAGATGTTCTGGGGTGTCGCAGGCGAGGTTGCGCCACTGTAGCCGAAGGTGACGTTGCTGAAGCGGTCCACGAGGTAGAAGGAGTTGTAAGTGCGATAGGGGCCTGTCGATGTCACGCCGCCCACGGTCGTTACAAGGTAGTTTGCCCAGAACTCGTAGAGATGGTCGTCCGCGCCACCCTGGATCTCGTAGGGCGACAGGAAACGAATCGGCTTGCCCGGCTCGGGGTGGACCGGGAAAGCGCCCGCGAAGGTCGTCAACGGCGTGGACGAGCCCGTCCCGTCCACCGTCGAGATCGTCACGCCGAGATTCTCGGTGACGCCCCACACGGGCAGGACCTGGCCGGGGTGGGCCGCGTCCGGGACGGCCCCGACATAGGTTGCGAGGGTGCCGAGCTTGTACTCGAACTCTTCGTTGAGGGCGATGACGTTGCCCTGGGCGTCCTGCTCGTGCCAGATGAACGACGCCTTTGAGCATTCGGTTCGGGTACCGTTCGGGTCGAGGATCAGGGTGCCGCGCTTCGCCCCGCCCAGGGACAGTGAGACGAGGACCGGATGGGTGGGCGTTGCGCCGGTCGAGTCCTTGACGTCCAGGTGGAACCGGAGCGTTCTCATCGAGCCATCGGCCTTTTCGATCCTGTGGCCGTGAATCCCGGTGGCGGTGTCGACAACGCCCTTGCCTTCGCCCACGGTCACGTCCGTCAGCGTGACGCTGAATGGCGCATTGACGCTGGCTAGGGTCACGCCGGCCTGGGTGAAGACCTCGAGCTCGCCTGAGCAGGAGGAGATGGTGAGTGAGGTGCGGACGAACGCCAAGGGAACAGAGCCCGCCCTGAGGGGAGCCCCAGCGGAGGTCGCGGGCGAGGAGGGCACCTTCGAGGCGGCTTGAGGGGTGCGTGAAACCCCAGAGGGCGCGATGTCGACGCGCCCGTGGAGCTGCTCCTTAGGGAGGCGGCTGATCTCGCCTCCTGACAACTCGGCGCCGTTGGCGGAAAGCTGCAGGATCCGCGCCGACGAGCGTGCCGCTGCCTGATAGACGGGGATCTTCATCTCGCCCGAGGCCTCGTCGAAGACCTTGCCCATGGCCCGGGCGGCCTTTCCGAAGGGGACGTAGACGAGCTGAGAGATCATGGGATTGTCGGCGGACGGCTTGAACCGGGCCTTTCCCGCAGTCGTCATCTTGAACGTGGCGTCCGCGGTTCCGTTGAGCGAGGTGCTGCCGGTGGCACCGGATTGGAAGGAGGCCGTCCCGGCGTCACCCGCTCCGTTCTGGCTGCTGAACGTGTAACCCGTCCCCCCAACCGGCCAGCCGCGGGCGTCGAGCATGTACGCCTGAACCTTCGCCACCGTGTTCAGGGGGAGTGTGTTTTGGTTTCCAGAAACCGGGATCGCCCGGTTCCCGACCGGGGCTGGTGCCATGGACGTCACGTTGAACGAGATCTGGTACTGACCGCTGCCTCGCGTCGTCTCCGCTGCAATCAGGTACAAGCCCGTCTGCGGCAGAACCGCGTTTGTGATCGAAGCGTTGTAGTCGAGCCCCGGCTGGTTGTCGAAGCCCTGGAGATTGGCGTAGACGAACCCGTCCGGCGCGACGACCTCGATCTGCGGGTCAAGGCTCGCGGGGTTCTCCCACGGGGTCGACGTATTCACACGGTTCATCGTCAGGCTGACTTGGCTGCCAGCCGTGGCGACGAAGTAGTAGTAGTTGTAGTCAGAGAGAGTGCCGAGCGGGTTATCGCCGCTCAACGTCCCTGTCACCGTCTGACCCGGATAAATGCGTGTCGCGAAGGCGTGCTGATTGGCCGGAACCAGTGCGCGTGTCTGCTGCGCTGAGTCAACGGCAATCCACTGGTTGTTGCTCGAGTCGACGTTGAATGCGCTCCGGACCTTGAGGTGGTAGATGCCCGGAGAGGTGCCCGGGGGGATTGCGAAGGCCGCGTAGGCGCCGCCGGTGTCCACCGTGGCCGCGAGTGAGGACGACGAGCAGGTTGAGCCGACCGTGCACAAGGTGTGCTGGAGATCCGTCAGCGAGTAGACCGGGCCCGTGAACGTCACCGCGCTCCCCGCCTGGATGCCCGAGCCGTAGAGGACAGGAGTCGTGTCACCCGGGAGCACCCAGCCGGGAGCCACGCCCGCCAGAGACGCCGGCGGCGCGAGCACGGTGATCGTCGCCGTCTTGATGACGCCGCCGTACGAACCCGTCATGGTGAAGTCGTTCTACGACGGCCTCGAGCACTGGGCCGTCCTCGTCAAGGAGCTCGCCGGCCCGCGTTGAGCCCCAGGGGCGCAATGGGAATTGCCGGAGGCGGGGAGCACGAAGCCGACGAAGATC
>JBAUSZ010000430.1:0-2661 GCA_049581965.1 Thermoanaerobaculia bacterium
CGGGAAATCCCGCGAAAGCGGGCGCCGACGCGCACCGCTCGAGGCCCCGCGCAGCCCTGTCCATCTTTCCTTTCAAAGAAATCTTCAAATCCCGGTCCCCGCGGTCGAGCCGTTCCTCGAAATGGGCAAGCGGCCCGACGACCATTTCCGCCGCCTGCGATGGCGTCGCCGCCCGAACGTCGGCCGCGAGCTCGGCCAGAGAGACATCGGTCTCGTGGCCAACGGCGCAGATGACCGGGATCTTCGAGGCCGCCACGGCCCGGACGACCGCCTCGTCGTTGAAGGCCGCGAGGTCCTCCTTCGAGCCGCCGCCGCGGGCGACGATCAAGACGTCCGCGGAGCCCGGAGCCCGCGAGAAGGCGCCCACGGCGCGCACGATTTCCCCCGCCGCCGCCGCGCCCTGCACGGCGGCCGGATAGAGTGTGACGTGCGCGTTCGGGAAACGGGCGTCGAGCACCTTCAGGATGTCGCGCAGCGCCGCCCCGTGCCGAGAGGTCACGACGCCGATGCGGCGCGGAAGCAGCGGGAGCGGACGCTTTCTCGCGGTCTCGAACAGGCCTTCTGCGGCGAGGCGCGCCTTCAGCTGCTCGAGGGCGAGCTGCAGGGCGCCGATGCCGGAGGGCTGCAGTTCGGAGACGACGAGCGAGAGCTTTCCGTACGGTGCGTACACGTCGGGGTAACCGCGCGCCAGGACGAGAAGTCCTTCTTCGGCTTCGAAGGGAAGGCGGACGGCCGTGCTCCGCCACATCACGCAAGGCATCGACGCCCGCTCATCCTTCAGGGAAAAATAAAGATGGCCCGAGCCGGGGCGCCTGACATCGGCGATCTCGCCCTTCACCCAGGCGTCCGGGATCCCGCCCTTCAGAATTCCGTTCAGGCGCTCGACGAGCTGCGACACCGTCATGGCCGTCGCATCCGGCCCCGCGTCCCCGAGGGACATCTGGCCCTCGGCGACGCGCCGAGGCGGTACGCGGCGCAGGGGGTAGGCGCGACCCGGGAATCGGCTCGACATCGGCCGATTCTAGTCGGCGGGGCCGCCGGCGCGGGCTACCGCGAAAGGCAGGGTCGCGACGACGAGCGTCGCCATGAGCACTTCCACGTCGCCGAAGTTGTACTCGAACATCCCCGCCGAAAACAGCGCCGCCATCGCGCCGATCGCCCCGAGGGCGACTCCGCGCGCCGGATCGCCCCGTGGCGCGCGACGCGCGACGCGGAGGGCGCCGGCGAAGAAGGCCCCGACGAACGCCAGGTACGCGAGAAGCGACGGGATGCCCGTCTCGGCGGCAATCATGACCAGGTTGTTGTGGAGGTGTCCCGGCTTGGGGTTCACCGAGCCGGGCACGCGATACGCGGTGTAAAGCTCCTTGACGCGCCCCGGTCCGACCCCGAAGAAGGGTCGGTCCGCGATCATCGAGCGGCCCGCCTTCCACATCGCGATCCGGTCGTTCATCGTGACGTCGCTCGGGTTCGACGCGGACGCGATGCGGTCCCGGACGGGCAGCGGCATCACGGCGAAGAAGAGCAGAATCGCGAACGGCGCCACGAGCGCGAGGAGCGGCCGTCCGGCGAGGAGTACGGCGAGAACGCCCACGGCGAGGCCGACGTAGGCGCCGCGCGTGAGCGTGAGCGCCATCGCGAGCGCTCCCGCGAGCGCCACCGCCACGTCGAACCATCGCGCCGCTCGCGACCCTCCCGAGACGCCACGAGCGCCGAGGAGCGGAACGAAGACGAGGAGGAGACCCGCGTAGGTCATGTAGATGGACAGCCC
Source organism: Thermoanaerobaculia bacterium (assembly GCA_049581965.1). Lineage (GTDB taxonomy): Bacteria > Acidobacteriota > Thermoanaerobaculia > UBA5066 > UBA5066 > Fen-183. The sequence goes on from JBAUSZ010000430.1 coordinate 1,769, forward strand.
GCCCGAGACGCGAAAGTCGAGGTTCTGGGCGCCCGAGAGCCACTCGACGAAGCCGCGCAGGACGAGGTAGAGCGCCGTCGTCCGGAGGACGTCGACCGCGAGCTTCACGTCCGCCGCGTCGTCGAGAAGCGCCGCCGTGAAGGCGACGAGGAGAAACGTCCCGAAGCCCTTGATTTCGAGGATCGACCGCGAAGGGAGGGTCGAGAAAAGGCACGACAGAACCGAGAGGAAAACGAACGCGCCGATCGGGCCATGCAACGGCGTCGTCCGCCGGAACGGCCCGAGAAAGTCCTCGCCTCGCGCGCGGGCGCGCCAGCGCCAGGCGAGCGTCGTGGCGAGACAGAGAGCGAGACAGACGTTCGCGACGCCCACGCCGGGAACACACCCGACTCCGAGCAGGAAGAAAACGAAGGTCGCGCGTTCGAGGCCGCTCCGGCGCGCGATCGGTTCGGGGAGAAGCCTCAGAGGAGGATCAGGCCTCCCGGGCGTCCGCGGGAAGCGCCTCCTCGACGAGCATGACGGGGATGTCCGAGACGATCGGGTAGACGCGGCCGCACGCGGCGCAGGAGAGCCCCTGCGTCACGACCGGTTCCTCGTCTTTGAGAGATTCGCGGTATTTCTCGACGACGGCCTTCGCCACGTCGCCCTTGAGCGCGCAGATCGCCACGGGAGGGCGCGCATCGCAGGCGGGGCACGCGAGGATGTCGAGGAGCTCCTTGTCCACGGCCATGACGCGATCCTAGCAGGGTTCCGCGGCCCGGCGGGCCGCGAGGAGCCACACGAGAACGAGCGCCAGGGTCCCCGCGAAGGAGGCCGCGGACCCCGCGCCGCTCCCCCAGGCCGCGAAGGCGTGCCAGGCAGCGGCGGCCGCGTAGAGGGCCGCCGCGGCGATC
>JBAUSZ010000431.1:0-2849 GCA_049581965.1 Thermoanaerobaculia bacterium
TCCGGTTCGGCGGCGAGGCGGGCGGGCTCGCCGTGCGCCTGAGGCACGCCGTCGCGTCTCGGGTCGAGGCAGGGACGGCGGACAAGGCAAGGCCCGTCACGATCTCGATCGGCTTCTCCGTCGAGCCGCTCACGCGCGCGCATCCCCACCTCGCGTCGTTCCGCGACCACCTCGCCCTCGCGAACGGGGCTCTCGCGCGCGCGAAAGCCGCGGGTGGTAACTTCGTGTGCGGCTGGCGCGTGAACGAGGAAGCCCTCGAGGCCGCGGTCGCGCTCCACGGCGAGGAGGGGGCCGCGCGCATCCTGAGGCAGCCGGACCAGGCCGAAACCGCGGGCCTCCTCGGCGCGGCGCTCGAACACCGCGAGAGCTGATCAGCCCGGGATCAGGAGGACCTTTCCCGCGGTTTCGCGCGCCTCGAGCGCGCGGTGTGCTGCTGCGGCGTGGGCGAGCGGGACCTCCCGGTCCACGCGAAGGGGAAGCGTGCCGTCCTTCACCCAGCCGAGGACATCGCTCGCACGCGCGAGGAGCTCCTCGCGCGAGGCGACGTAGTGGAAGAGGGAGGGCCGCGTCAGGAAGACGGACCCCTTCGCGTTGAGGATCTGCGGGTCGACCGAAGGGGCGGCGCCGCTCGACTGGCCGAACAGGACCATCGTCCCGCGCGGCGCGAGGACGTCGAGGCCCTTTTCGAACGTCGTTTTCCCAACCGAGTCAAAGACCGCCTGGACGCCCTTACCGTCCGTCAATCGTTTCGTCTCGGCCACGAAGTCGGTCTGCGTATACAGGATGACCTCGTCGGCGCCGGCCCTCCGCGCGAGCGCCGCCTTCTCGGGCGTCGAGACCGTTCCGATCACGCGGGCGCCGCGGCGTTTCGCGACCGCGCAGAGGAAGAGCCCCGCGCCGCCGGCCGCCGCGTGGACGAGGCACGTGTCGCCCGGAGAGAGCGGGCGCGTCGAGGTCGCGAGGTAGTGCGCCGTCATCCCCTGCAGCATCACGGCCGCCGCCTGCCGGGTCGTGACGCCGTCCGGGACGCGGACGAGGCGCGCGGCGACGACGAGTGTCCGCTCCGCGTACGAACCCTGGGCGTTCACCGTCGCGACACGGTCCCCGAGCCCGACTTCCGTCACGCCGGGGCCCACGGCCTCGACGACTCCCGCGGCCTCGCCGCCGGGTGTGAAGGGGTGGCCGGCGGGCTTGTAGACGCCCGTGCGGAAGTAGACCTCGATGAAGTTCACGCCCGCCGCCTCGACGCGGACGAGCGCCTCGCCGGCCTTCGGGGACGGATCGGGGACGTCTTCGTACCGGAGCGCCTCCGGGCCGCCGGGCACGTGGACACGGATGGCCTTCATGGCGGGAAGTCTACGGCGCCGGCCGGAAAAAACGCTCGGGCCCGCGTAACATGGCTGCGACGGATTCTCGACAGGAGCGGCCCATGGCGACACGAATCGAGAAGGACACGATGGGCGAGATCGAGGTGCCGGGCGACCGCTACTGGGGCGCACAGACGCAGCGCTCGCTGGAAAACTTCGAGATCGGCGAGATCCGGATCTCGCGCCCGATGATCCGCGCCTTTGGGATCCTCAAGAGGGCGGCGGCCGAGGTGAACCGCGATCTCGGCCTCCTCCCGCCCGCAAAGGCCGCGCTCATCTCCGCCGCGGCGGAGGAGGTCGCCGAGGGGAAGCACGACGCGCACTTCCCGCTCGTCGTCTTCCAGACCGGCAGCGGCACGCAGACGAACATGAACGCGAACGAGGTGATCTCGAACCGCGCGATCGAGCTGGCGGGCGGCGTTCTCGGCTCGAAGGACCCCATCCACCCGAACGACGACGTCAACATGTCTCAATCCTCGAACGACACATTCCCAGCGGCGATGTCCATTGCGGCCGTCTGCGCGATCGAGGAGAGCCTCCTGCCCGAGGTCGCGACGCTGCGCGACGTCCTCGACCGGAAGGCAAAGGAATTCGCGGGCATCGTGAAGATCGGCCGCACGCACCTGCAGGACGCCGTGCCCCTCACGCTGGGCCAGGAGATCTCGGGCTGGGTCGCGCAGCTCGACCACGGGATCGCGCACCTCAGGCAGGCGCTCCCCCACCTCCTCGAACTCGCGATCGGCGGGACCGCGGTCGGGACGGGCCTCAACGCACACCCCGAGTACGCGGAGCGCGTCGCGAAGAGGGTCGCGTCCCTCACGGGGCACCCCTTCGTCTCCGCCCCGAACAAGTTCGAGGCGCTCGCCGCGCACGACGCGCTCGCCTTCGCCTCGGGGGCGCTCCGGACGCTCGCGGGCTCCCTCATGAAGATCGCGAACGACGTCCGGTGGCTCGCGTCGGGCCCGCGCTGCGGAATCGGCGAGATCCGGATCCCCGAGAACGAGCCCGGCTCGTCGATCATGCCGGGCAAGGTGAACCCGACGCAGTCCGAGGCCCTCACGATGGTCGTCGCGCAGGTCTACGGAAACGACGCGGCCGTCGCCTTCGCGGCGAGCCAGGGCAACTTCGAGCTGCACGTCTTCAAGCCCGTGATGATCCACAACGTCCTCGAATCCGTGCGGCTCCTCGCGGACGGCTGCCGGAGCTTCCGCCTGCACTGCGCCGAAGGAATCGAAGCCGAGCGCGGGAGGATCGCCGAGCTCGTCGGCAAGTCGTTGATGCTCGTCACGGCGCTCAACCCGCACATCGGCTATGACAAGGCGGCCGCGATCGCCGAGAAGGCCCACAAGGAGGGAACGACGCTCCGGGAAGCCGCGCTCGCCCTCGGCTTCCTGACCCCCGAGCAGTTCGACGCATGGATGGACCCCTCGAAGATGGTCGGCCCCGGCGCCGCCTAGGCCCGGCCGGCGCGGTCGTCCTCGC
>JBAUSZ010000432.1:0-2234 GCA_049581965.1 Thermoanaerobaculia bacterium
GCGGCGCACTGGACGCGGCCCTCTCGGCGCGCGCCTCGCGCGCCGCGCTCGCTCTCAAGGAACCGGCCGAGGCCCTCAAGCACGCGAGGCGTGCCGTCGAGCTCTCGCTGGGAGAGGACGCGGCGGCGCAGGCGGCTCTCGCGAACGCACTGCGGGTCCTGGGGGACCAGGCCGGGGCCGCGGCAGCGTTCCGGCGCGCCTTCGAGCTCGAGCCGCAGAACGCGGAGTACCGCGCGGGCGCCGACGGCGTCAAGAAGAAGTCCGCGAAGGCTTCCTGACGGCGCCCCGGCCGCGCATGCACTCGCTCGCGGGCATCCTCCTCTCGCCCGTCGGGCTCGCCCCCGTCACGGCGTCGGCCGAGGCGTTTCGCGAGGCCGTCCGCTCCGCCGCCGGCCCGTCCGGCGTCGTCGAGACCCTCGTTCACGACGGGGACCCGGCCGAGCCCGTGCGGCTCGTGACGCTTTTTGCCTCCCCGGGGAAGCCCGGGACGCGGCCCACGATTCTCTTCCTCCACGGCAAGGGGGGAGGCGGTGCCGAGTGGACGCCCGACGCCGTCCGGGCGCTCCGTCTCGGCTTCAACGTCCTCGTGCCCGAGCTGCGCGGCCACCCGCCGTCCACGGGCACGCGCGTCACGTACGGAATCCGCGAGACGCCGGACCTTCTCGCGCTCCTCGACCTGACGCACGCGCGCTTCGGCGTGTCGGCCGCCCGCCTCGGAATCGACGGGTGCTCGATGGGCGCTCTTCTCGCGCTCCAGCTCGCGGCGGTGCGGACCCCCGCGGCTCTTTGGCTCCAGGCCCCCTTCGGCGACCTGAGGGCCATGGCCGTCCACTACCTTCACCGCGCGACGGGCCTTCCCCGCGTCCTGCTCGGAGGGCCCGTGCGCCTCCTCGTCCGACGGATCGAGCGCACCGAGGCGCTCGAACTCTCGCGGGTCGACCCCGTCGAGGCCGCGCGGCGGGTGACATGTCCCGCGACCGTCGTGCACGGCGAAGCCGACGCCCTCGTCCCGATCCGCTTCTCGCCGCGTCTCTACGACGCGCTCGCGGGGCCGAAGACGTTCTGGCGCGTGCCCTCCTGTGGACACTGCCACCACGCGGACGAACCCCAGGCCGTCCTGAAAGCCGAGTACGAGCGGCGCTGGACGGAGTTCTTCCTCCGCCACGTCGCTTGAACCGTTCAGGCCTCGCCCCTCGGCAGCTGCGAAAAGCCCGCGGCGAAGACGCCGGCGGACGCCGCGAGCCGTACGAGAAGGGTCAGCGCCGAGACGCCATGCAGGCGCCCCCACGCGACTCGCGCGGCATCCTCCTTCGGGACGAGATCGATCGGGCCCATCCGCGCGCGCCGCTCCATCATCTCGGGCGTCACGACGAAGAGTGACGCCGCCGCGGCGACCGCGGCGATCGCGAGGAATCGGACGGCGTAGCCGCGGGCGCGCGCCGACCAGGGACGCGCGCGATTCCACGCGACGAGGCCGAGCCCGAGAAGAAGGGCGGCCACGAGCGAAACCGCATCGAGAACGTCGAGGAGAACCGCGTTCACCGCCCCGGCGGCGTGCCGGCTGGGCGACGTCTCGAGGACGACCCGGGCGCCGAAGGCACCGAAAAAGGCGAGCATTCCGCACCAGAGCGCCGCCAAGAAGAGAAACCCTCCCGCGAGCGCGCGCGTGGGACCCCTCATGCCTCGGCCACCCATTCCGGCTCGACGCGTGCCGGGAGGATGCCGGCCTCGTGGCCCCTCCTGAGAAAGAGGCGCACGGCCTCGCGGCCCCTTGCACCGTAGGAACGCGTCCACTCGTTCACGTACATCCCGACGAAACGGTCGGCCTTCTCGCGCGGGAGGCCGCGCGCGAAGCGCATCGCGTCCGTGAGGGCGTCCTCGCGGTGGGCGAGCGCGTACTCGATGGATCGGCCGAGAGCGCGGGAGACCCGGGCGATGAGCTCCTCCCCGAGGTCCCGCCTCACGGCGTTCCCCCCGAGCGGAAGCGGCAGGCCGGTTTCGTCCTTCCAGACGGCTCCGAGGTCCGCGACGAGTCGGAAGCCCTCGTCCTCCCACGTGAGCTGCCCCTCGTGGATCACGACGCCCGCCGCCACCTCGCCGGCGTCCACGGCGTCGCCGACCCGGTCGAACGGGATCACGACGGGCGTGGCGCCCCGTGCGTAGAGGGCGAGTGCCATCGCGGCGGACGTGAGCGCCCCGGGAACCGCGACGCGCTTGCCCGCGAGGTCGGCGAG
>JBAUSZ010000433.1:0-4055 GCA_049581965.1 Thermoanaerobaculia bacterium
GGCCACTCGCCCGGGCGGGCGGGTCGGACCCGGAAGGAAGGCGTTTTTTTCGAACTCACCCTTGACAGACGCTAACATGGTTCCTATACTTAACAATGTTAAGTATGTGAGGCGGATTCAGGCGCCCGCCTCCGGAAAAGGAAGCCATGGGCATCGTCGAGCGGCGCGAGCGGGAGAAGCTGGAAGTCAGGACGAAGATCCTCGACGCCGCACGCGAACTTTTTGCGCGGGAAGGCTATGGCGCGGTCACGATGCGCCGGATCGCCGACGCGATCGAGTACTCACCGACGGCCATCTACCTCCACTTCAGGGACAAGGAGACCCTCGTTCGCGAGCTCTGCGAGGAGGACTTCGCCTCTCTCGCCAGGGCCTTCCTGCGGATCGCGAAGGAACCCGATCCCCTCGAACGCCTCCGGAAGATCGGGATGGCCTATGTCGACTTCGGCGTCGAGAAGCCGAACCACTACCGGCTCATGTTCATGAGCACGCGGCACGAACCGGTGGAGATGGAAGGACTCAAGAAGGGCAACCCGGAGGAAGACGCCTACGCCTTCCTCGTCGCGACGGTCGCCGAGGCGATTTCGAAGGGAAGCCTCAAGCCCGAGCTTCGGGATGCGCACGTCGTCGCGCAGGCGGCCTGGGCGGGCGTCCATGGCGTGATCTCCCTCCATCTCGCGAAGGAAGGCGACCCTTGGGTCGAGTGGCGGCCGGTGAAGAAGACGGCCGCCCTCGTCGTCGACTCGATGATCGACGGCCTGAGGAGGGGCTGAGCCGTGGTCTCCCTCGCGCGGAAGAACCTCCTTCACGACAAACTGCGCTTCGTGATCACGATCTCGGGCGTCGCGTTCGCGGTCACCCTCGTCTTCGTTCAGGTCGGCCTCTTCCTCGGCCTCCTCGACAACGCCTCCGTCACGATCGAGCGGATGTCGGCCGACCTCTGGGTCACGTCGAAGAACACGCCGAACGTCGACTTCGCGCACACGTTTCCCGAGACCACGGTCCAGCGCGTGCGGTCGGTGCCGGGCGTCGCGCGCGCAGACAACCTGATCGTCTGGTTCATGCAGATGGCGCTCCCGTCCGGCGCGCAGGAAGGGACGCTCGTCTACGCCCTGGAAGATTTCTCCGCGTGGAACATCCCGTGGAACGTCGCCGAAGGCGACCTCTCCGACCTCAAGCGGGGAAACTACTTTTTCCTCGACTCCTCGGCCCTCCGGCGGTTCGGACCGTTTGCGGTCGGCGAATACCGCGAGGTCCTCGACCGGCGCCTCAAGATCATCGGTCGGACCGAGAACGCGCGCTCGTTCACGACGACGCCGATCTCGTTCATGGACTTTCGCCTCGCGCAGGAGCTTTCGTACCAGACGATGCACGACAAGACGACTTACGTCGTCGTCAAGGTCGAGCCGGGCGCGGACGCCGAGACCGTTCGCGCGGAAATCCGCCGCCGCCTCCCGTTCAACGACGTCTTCACGAAGGCCGAGTGGGCGAAGCGCTCTCGCGCCTACTGGGTCGCGAACACGGGCATCGGCCTCAACATGGTCCTGACGGTCTTCCTCGGCGTCCTCGTCGGGATCGTCGTCGTCGCCCAGACGCTCTACACGGCGACGATGGAGCACATCAAGGAGTTCGGGACCGTCAAGGCGATCGGCGGCGGGAATCGCGACATCTACGCGATCCTCGCCGAGCAAGCCGCGATCTCGGCCGTCGTCGGGTTCCTCTGCGGTCTCTGGCCCGCGTTCGCCCTCAAGCCCTTCCTCGCGAAGGCCGATCTCAAGCTCATCGTGACGCCCGAGTTCGCCGGCGTCGTTTTTTTCGGGACGCTCGCGATGTGCCTGCTCTCCGCGATGGTCTCGTTCCGGAAAGTCGCCTCGATCGACCCCGCGCTCGTCTTCCGCGGGTAGGAGCCGCCATGAAGCCCGTTCTCGTCGCCGAAAACGTCGTCAAGCGGTTCACCGAAGGCCGGGAGACCGTCGACGTCCTCAAGGGTGTCTCGCTCGCGGTCCGCCGCGGCGAGGTCGTTTCCCTCGAGGGCCCTTCGGGCTCGGGCAAAACGACGTTCCTCTCGATCCTCGGATGCATCCTGACGCCGACCGAAGGGCGTGTCGCCGTGGACGGCGAGGCCGTGGACCCGCGTCGCCCCGCCCGTCTCCCGGGGATCCGGAAGAAGTCGATCGGGTTCGTCTTCCAGCAGTTCAACCTCTTCCCGGCGCTCTCGGCCCTCGAGAACGTCGAGTACGCCCTCAACGTGAAGGGCCTGAAGGGCGGCGAGGCGGAGCGCGAGGCACACCGCGTCCTGGACGCCGTCGGGCTCGCGGACCGCAAGCGGTTCCTTCCGCGCGACCTCTCGGGCGGCCAGAAACAGCGTGTCGCGATCGCGCGCGCCCTGGCGGGCTCCCCGTCCGTCCTGCTCGCCGACGAGCCGACGGCGAATCTCGACTCGCAAGTCGGGCTCGCGATCCTCGAGCTCTTCCGGGACCTCGCGAAGAGGGAAGACAAGGCCCTCGTCGTCGTGACGCACGATCCGAAAGTCCGTTCCATCGCCGACCGCGTCGTGACGATCCGCGACGGGATCCTCGCCGCGGCCTGAAACTCAGGAGAACGCCATGCAGAAACCCGCACTGATCGTGTCCGCCGGTCTCACCCTCACGGCGGGCGCCCTCCTCCTCTCGCGTCGTCCCGCCGCCGGAACGGGTTCGACTCAGGTCCCCGCCACAAAGCCTCTCGCGGTCGCGTCCGCGTCCGCCGGGCGTGTTGCCGCCGAGGGACGCGTCGTCGCGTATCCGGGTGCGGAGGTCGTCGTCGGGACCGATTTTTCCGGCACGGTCCGGCGCCTCCTCGTGAAGGAACGCGACGCCGTGCGGAAAGGCGACCTTCTCGCGGAGATCGGCGCCGACGAGCAGAGGGCGGCGTTGGCCGAGGCCGAGGCGCGTATCGCCGAAGCGGCCGCGGACGTGAAGCTCTATGCGTTCGAGCTCACGCGCGCCGAGCAGCTGCTCGCCGCGAAGGTGGGCGCGCGGCAGGCCGTGGACAAGGCCGCGCGCGATCTCGAGGCCGCGCGTGCCCGCAAGGCGACGGCGTCGGCCGAGTCCGAGCGCCTGAGGGCGACGATCGCGAAGTCGCGGATCCTCGCGCCGATTTCGGGCGTCGTCATCGCGCGGCACGTCGAGGCCGGCGAGACGATCGAACGCGGCGCCCGGATCGCGACGCTCGCGAACCTCGGCCGCCTGCGCGTCGAGGCCGAGGTGGACGAGGCCGACGCCTCACGCGTGGCCCTCGGCGCGGCCGCGGCGATCCGCGCCGAAGGGGAGGCCGGTTCCGCGCTGGAGGGCCGCGTCGAGGAGATTCCCGACTCCGTGACGGGCCGCCGGACGAAACCGCTGGATCCGGGAAAGCCCTCCGATACGAGGGTCCTTCTCGTGAAGATCGCATTCGCCGACGTGGGCCGCGGCGCCGCGCTCAGGCTGGGGCGACGGGTGGAGGTCGAGATCCGAGCGCCGGCCGCCCCGTAATCAAACTCTCGCTTTTTCTCGAATCCAACGGAAGAATCGGAACGGAGGCGGGGTATGAAGAAACGCAGCGTCGGCCGCCCCCGCGACGGAGACCCGGCCGAGACCCGTCGGGAGATCCTGAAGGCGGCCGAGGAAAGTTTTGCAGCGTCGGGATTTGTGGGTGCGACGACCCGCCAGGTGGCGGCCCGCGCCGGCGTGAATGTCGCTACCCTCCATTATCATTTCGGTAACAAGGAGCGCCTCTATCGGGCCGTCCTCGAAGCTGCCGTGTCGGGCGGGGTCGCGCCCACATCGAACGGCAGCACTCCAGCCGACCGGCTCTCGTCGCTCGTCGAGGCGCTCTGGAACTCCGGCTGGGAGCGGCCGTCGCTGTCGCGCCTGAGCCTCCTCCACCGCCTCGCCGGGCCGGCGCCCTCCGCAGGCGGCGCGCCCGACCCGCACGAGGATCCGCGCGCCGCGCTTCTCGCCAAGACCATCGCCGACATCACGGGAAAACCGGCGCCGAGCGCCGGCGAAACCGCGCGGCTCGTCCTCGTCCTCCTCGAC
>JBAUSZ010000434.1:0-2198 GCA_049581965.1 Thermoanaerobaculia bacterium
CCCCCGAACGTCGTGCGCCAGCCGGCGGCCGCGACGACGGCGGCGAGGGGCGCGGCGGCGAGGAGGCCGCCGAGGTTCCCCGCGACCTGCGTGAGGCCCGACCACGTCCCGAACTCGTCCGGCCGGAACCACGCCCCGACCTGCTTGAGCGTGCCGATGAAGACGACCGACGCGCCGACGCCGACGACGAGGCGCGCGCCGTACGCGACGGAAAGGGCGTGAGCGGCCGCGAACAGCGCGCCGCCGGCTCCCATCACGAGGGCGCCAGCGGCAACGGCCCTGCGGGGGCCGAACGCGTCCACGGCCGCCCCGACGACGAACTGCATCGCCGCGAACGCGTAAAGGTAGAGCGCGGCCATCGTCGCGACCTCGACGCCCGTCGCTGCGAAGCTCGCCATGAGGTCCTTCGCGAGGACGGCGGGCGCGATCCTGTGGAAGTACGACACGACGTACACGAGGGCGAGGACGCCCCAGATGAGCACGCGGCGGGTGCGAAAGCCGAGGGCGGGGTTCACGAGGGCGGGCGTCTGAGGTGCCACTGCGTCCGCGCCTGCACGGCCGTGCCCAGAGCGACGAGCGTCTCGTCCGAGAAGGCACGCCCGGTGAGCTGGAACGCGGTCGGCAGCCCGTTCTCGCCGAAGCCGTTCGGCACCGCGAGCGCGGGCTGGCCGACGAGGTTGCCGGCCGGGATGACGCCCGGGCCGCCGCTGATCCCGGGGTAGACCTTGTCGAAGTCGGGCCCGACCGGATACGCGACGGTCGCGCGCGCGGGTGAGACGAGCGCGTCGAACTTCGCGTAGAGCGCGTCGAGCGCCCTCTTCATCGGCGCCCGAAGGCGCATCGCCTGGATGTAGTCGACCGCGAGGACCATCGAGGCCGCGTAGCCGCCCCAGCGGTCGTTCGGGACCTTCAGCTCCTTCGCGCGCCCGCTCTCGACGAGGTCGCGGAAGGCGCTCGCGCCTTCGGCGGCCACGATCGTCCCGACGGCGGGGCCGTAGGGGAAGTCCGGGAACTCGACGTCCGGGACGACGTCGCAGAACGAGCCGAGAACCTCGAGCGACTCCTCGAAGTTCCTGCGCACTTCGGGTTGCGCTTTCTCGAACGTCCCCTTGAGGGCGCCGATTTTCGGGCGCTTCGCCCGCTTGCTCGCGGGCGCCCTCCGGAAGGGACGGTTCCTCGACGTCGGGTCCTTCGGGTCCGTGCCCGCGATCGCCTCCATCACGAGGCCGCAGTCCCCGGCCGTGCGGCACATCGGGCCGAGCTTGTCGAGAGTCCAGCAGAGCGCCATCGCGCCGTGCCGGCTCACGCGCCCGTACGTCGGCCTGAGTCCCGTGACGCCCGAGAACGCCGCGGGGGTGATGATCGAACCGGACGTCTCCGACCCGATCGAGAACGCGACGAGCCCCGCCGCCGTGGCGGCTCCCGGGCCGGAGGACGAGCCGCCCGACCAGAAGTCCGTGTTCCATGGCGTGCGGCCCGGCCCGGTGAAGGACGCGTCCGCGTTGTTGTAGCCGAAGCCGCCCGCCAGCTCCACCATCGCGAGCTTCGCGACGAGGACGGCGCCCGCCTCGCGGAGCCTCGTGACGACCGTTGCGTCCTCGTCGAACACCTGGTCGCGGAACGGCGCCGCGCCCCACGTCGTCGGGATCCCTCTCGTCGCGAGGAGGTCCTTCACGCCGTACGGGATGCCGTGCAGCGGCCCGCGCCACCTGCCGGCGGAGATCTCCGCCTCGGCGGCCTTCGCCTGCCTCAGAGCGAGGTCGCGCGTCACCGTGACGACGGCCCCGAGCCTCGGCCCGATCCGCTCGAGCCGCTCGAGGAACCCCTCGGTCAGGGCGACGGGCGAGAGCTCCTTCGCCCTGATCTTCTTCGAGAGCTCGGCGACGGAGAGGAAGAAGACGGACTCGTCGAGGGCCGCGGCCATCACCGGCCTCCCGGACCTTCGGCGAAGAAGACGACGTCGGGCCCGTCGGCATTCGTGAGCGCCACCTTCTTCATGGCCTCGGCGCCCTTGAGGCGGCCGTCCAGCGACTTCGCGATCTCGCCGAGCTGCTCGCCCGAGAGGTGCTTGCCGAAGCGGATGCGGACGACTTCCGTGAGAGCCTCGGCCACCGAGGAGGCGGCCTCGGGCGTCGGGACGGGCGTGGGCGTCGGGACCGCCGCGGGTGCCGGTGTCGCCGCCTGGCCGAGGGCGGAAG
>JBAUSZ010000435.1:0-9253 GCA_049581965.1 Thermoanaerobaculia bacterium
GGGAAGGCATGCGGGCCGAGACGTTTCCGTCTCGCACCTGGAAACGCCAGCCGTTCCTTTCGAGCGTGCCGATGAGCTCGGTCATCGTCATCGCCGCCTCCCCGGCGCGCGACGAGCGCGCCTGGGAAAAGAACAGCAACTTCCGCGCCAACATTCCCGTCCGCTTCTTGACGCCCCCGCCCCCTCCGCCTACACTCCCCGTCCCTTCGGAAGAGAGCCGAAGTAGCTCAGTTGGTAGAGCAACTGATTCGTAATCAGTAGGTCCCCGGTTCAAGTCCGGGCTTCGGCTCCAGCCTCTTGTTGACATAACCCCCACAAACCCCTATGTTTACAGGCGAAATGCGACGCTCAAGCGTTGACACGCCGAAACACCCCGTTTACCGCCGCCCGGGTACGGGGCGGGTACGGGACGGGGAAGGGGGTCCAGCATGAAGACCTTCAAGATCACGCGGCGATCGCTCGACGCGCTCAAGGCGAAGGACGGCTCGGAACACGGAACGAGGCTCACGGACAGCGACCTCGCGGGCTTTTTCGTGACCGTCTACTCGTCGGGCCGCGTCGCCTACGGTGTCCGCTACCGGGTGAACGGCCAGCGCCGCACGGTCGCGCTCGGGGACTTCCCGAGCGTCACACCCGAGGATGCGCGCAAGGCCGCGCTCGCCGTCCTCGGAGGCGCAGCCCGGGGCGAGGACGAGGCCGCGAAGCGGAAGGCCGCACGCGGCGAGGCCGAAGCGAAGGCGAAGCGGATCACGTTCGCGAAGTGGCGCGCCGAGTACGTGACCGATGCGGCCCGCCGCCTGAAATCCACGCGGGACCCGGAGCGATACCTCGCGATGGCCGGGGAGGAGTGGGATGCGCGCCCGCTCGCCGAGATCACGACGCGCGACGTGGAGACGTTCCGAAATCGGATCGCGAAGGCCGCGACCTCGAAGGCCGCGAAGGGCGGCTCGACTCAGGCGAACCGATGGCTCGCGAACGTCCGCGCTGCGTTCTCCCACGCTCTCCGCCTCGGGTACATCGAGAAGAACCCGTTCGTGAACGTCCAGCACTTGCCCGAGAACCCGCCCCGTCAGCGCGTGCTTTCGGAGGCGGAGGAGAAGCGGCTCCGCAAGGCCGTCGAGACGTGGCCGAACCCCTTCGAGAAGGCCGCGTTCGTGCTCCTCCTCGACACCGGGGCGCGACTGAGCGAGGTGCTCAAGGCGAAGTGGGAGGACTTCGACCTCGACGAGAAGACGCACGCCGGGACTTGGCGCATTCCTTCGCCGAAGGCCGGAAGGCCGCAAGCGCAGCCGATCCTCCCGAGCGTCGGCAAGGTGATCGCCGCAACGCCCCGGCTCGTCGACGCACCGTTCCTCGTCGTGGGCCGAGTCGCGAGCGCCCGCCGCGCCGACCTCAAGAAGCCGTGGAACAGGCTCAGGGAGGCCGCAGAAATCCCGAAGGATCTTCACGTCCACGACCTCAGACGCAGCTACGGACTGCGCGCGACGCGCGCTCAAGGGATCTTCGCCGCGTCGAAGCTGCTGCGACACGCAAACAGCGGAGTCACGGAACGGGTCTACGCGCCCCTGTCCGCCGAGAATGTACGCGACTTCGCCGAGCGAACGGAGAGGGCGCGCGTCCTCGCCTTCGCGAAGCGGAAGAAGTCCGCGAAGGCGTGAGCGAGAAGCGGAGCCGAGAGCATCGGCACGAGTGCCCCCTCTGTGGCGTCCGAGTCCCGTGCGCGGACCCCCTACCGCACCGCGTGGGGCACCGTCCCGAGATTCGCCTGTCGAGCAGAGCTGATGAGATGGAACAGCACTTCAAGCTCTGCAAGAAGTGCGCGCGTCGCGAGTTGAAGGAAGTGAAGCCGCTCGTGGGCGGGGACGTAGCAATCCTCGCTCAACTCATCGAGCGGGGCCTACCGCCCCTGAATCCCGTAGACGTTCTGGCGGAGGCACTAGTCCGGCGTGAGCGCAGGCATGCGCTCGCCGCTTTCGACCTCCTCTACGGCCAGACGCCGACGCAGGCGCGTCGCCTCGCGCTTCGTGACTACGCCCGGATTCGCCGCCTCGGCAAGCCCAATGCGGCTCTGACGGTGATGCGCCGGTACCCGCTCGCGGGCTTCCTGACAGTCCGTTCGGTAGCACAGGCCGCGTACCGCTGTCGCCACCCGAAGCCCGCGAGGTAACGCGGGATACCGATTCCGGGGTCGAGCGTTACCTGAGTTTTCGCTCGTCGGCCTCGACTGCGTTCGTTCACCGTTGAGGGGTGCGACCTTGTGGGTCACGGAGGTCACGCGCATGACGAAGCTCCTCACAAGTGAACAGGTCGCGGGGATTCTTGGAATCAGGGTGCAGTCCCTCCGCGTGCGCCGGATGCGAGGACAGGGCCCGCCGTTCGTTCGGCTCAGCGATTCGCCGACCGCGCGCGTCTACTACCCCGAGGCCGAGTTGCTCGTCTGGCTGGACGCTCGGCCCCGCTACACGGGCACAGGCGAGGAGAAGGCCGCTCTCAAGGCGGCGACGGTGCGCCCGTGAGTGGCTACCAGCCGATCTTTCGCTCGATTCTTGATTCGTCGATTGCTCGGGATCACGTCGTTCGCCACGTCTTCGAGGACCTCCTCAAGCTCGCGAATTGGCTCACGGGCGAGGTTGACATGACCCCGGACGCGATCTCCCGGAGGACGAACGTCCCGCTTGACCTCGTGGAGCACGCGCTGAAGGAGCTGGCGAAGCCGGACGCGTCCTCGCGTTCGCCGGAGGCCGGAGGGCGTCGCATCGTGCCTATCGACCCGGCGCGGCCGTGGGGCTGGCGAATCGTCAATTACGGGTCTTACCGCGAGGAAACCCGCCTCGAAGGCAAGCGCCGCCGACAGGCCGAGTACCGGAAGCGTCAGAAGGGGTGACGGAAGGATCGTCACGCGTCGACGCCCTGCGACGCGACGCGAGCGTGACGGAAAGAAGAATGAACAAGGAAGAAGGAAAGACATTCCTTAGAAGGGAAGACGGGGGGAGAGGGGAGGGGCGTCGGTGTCTAACCCTTCCGCAGAGTCCGTTCCTGTGGTGAATCCCCTCCACGACGCGAGCGCCGCGAACGGGAACACCTTCACCGAACGCCACGATGCCGCATGACGCTCGAGCGGTGACGTGTCCGGCCCGTGGCACGTTCGCCGGAACGAACGGCTCAGGAAGCGCCCGATGAGCGGACGCCCGTGCTCCGCGTGTGCCGACCCTCGCCGTTCCACGCTGGACGCGGCTATCGCTTGCGGCGAGACCTTCCGCGCCATAGCGCGCCGTTTTCCGCCGCTCTCACGCGATGCGATCCGCCGCCATCAACCCCACGTCTCAAGGTCGCTCGTCGCGGCGCGGGAGGCGCGGCAGGACGCCGAGGCGGAGACGCTGCTCCAGAAGGTCGAGCGTCTCGAACGCGACGCCCGCCGCCTCGGGGAGAGGGCGGAGGCCGAGGGGGACCTGCGGGCGGCGCTTGCGGCCTTGCATCAACTCCTTGACGTGGTCCGGCTCATGCACGAGATGAAGCCGACGCCGGACGCCTTCCCGAAGGGCGAAGCTCTCCATGCCGTGATCCGGCGGGCTGCGGAACAAGCGCGGGCAAGTAGGGACGCGCAAAAGGCGGAGTGGGACGCCGCGCTGGAGAAGGCGAAGGCCGAGGCGAGGGCCGAGATCCTCCTCTCGAAGAAGTCCGACGCCTGAAAGCCGCCTCGCGCGCCGACCCCGCCGACCGTGACGACGGGGACTGACCTCGCCGCTCGACCGTGTGGGAACCGTGCGCCCGAGGAGCGCGAGCGACTGACGATGAGTCCGCTGCAATGAGGTGTTAGGTGGCCGCCTGCGTGCCTATGCGGCGAGCCGGCGCCGGAACGCAAGGAGGCAGAAGACCGAAAGTAAGACCGCGTAGGCGCAGACGAACAGCGCACCAGTGATGCCCCGCGCCGCGAGCATGAGAGGTGCCGCCGCGAGTGCGATGACAACGCCGTGCCACCACGGAGCAGTGCGAGCGATGCGCATGTAGACCGAACAAACGAGAAGTAGAACGAGCGGCCACACGAGATACTGCTCGTACGAGAGGGCGTCGGCGCCGAGCCGGAGCCAAGCGATGGTCGTTTCCTCGCCCGTGCCAGCCATGCTCGAGTTGACGACTGTGATGCTGTGACTCCAAGGGCCGATGCCGAGCAGGGCCGCTATGAAGTGAAACGCGGCGTCGAGCAGCGCGGCCGCGAGAACTGCGATGGGCAGGAGAAGTGCCTTCATGCGAGGCTTCGGCCACCTAACGATATCGAGTTCAGCGGCGAGCGCAAGCGAGTCCGCTGCAACGAGGGGTTAGACGCCGCTACGAGGAAACGTGAGCCGCGCGGCGAGAAAGTAGAGGCACGGGATGACGAGAAGCCTCGCGAGCGGTAAAGAGGCGGCCTTGAGGAGCTCTGAGCCATGCTGGTAGAAGTAGGAAGTGTTGTTTACGTAGGTGTCGAGAAGCGCTGAGAATTCCCGAGCGGAAAACCCGAGCACGACGCACGAGAATACAAGGGTCGAGAAGAGCAGGGGCGATGCGGGCAGCGCCGCCACGCCTGTTTGCTTCCGAAATACGCGGTTACCGACGAGTGAAGCACCGCCTATCAGGGTGACCGAGATGAGGGTAAGGGACAGGCTTCCGAGGTACGACGAGGTTGCAGGGGCACCGATAAGCAGCCCGATGACGAAGCCAACGGCCGAGTTCACAATAAGGGAGAGGAGCCAGCCGCCGACAAGCGCAAACGCGACACCGACGATGAGGAAGTGCTTCAGGCCGACCTTCATGCGCTGTGCCCTGCGGCGTCTAACGATATCAAGCTCAGCGGCGAGCGAAGCGAGTCCGCTGCAGCGCGTTGTTAGCTGCCTCCCGGGAATGGCACATTGAGCTGGAGGCTGTAATAGACGGGCACCGGTTGACCGCCCCGAGTGGCCGGCATGAAGTGCCAGGTCTTTGCTGCGGCCAATGCGGCTTCGCCTAGTTCGGGTGATGGGCTGCGCAACAGTTCTGCGCTGAGGACGTCGCCTGCCTTCGTGATGGCGAGCCTGAGAAAGACGAGGCATGGTTGCTTGCATGCCCGCACGGCTGCGGCCGGATAGTGGGGCTCGACACGCTTCCGAATTACGGGCAGCGTCGTGCCTGGAACGACAACCTGAAACGATGGCTCGGCTGGCGTGGGCAGAAAGGTGGGAGCCAGAGGGACCGTGGTAAACGCCGCACGGGCCGTTTGGTTTTCAAACGACGGTTCACCGCGAGAGCAGCCTTGGACTAGGAACGCGCTGACGACTACGAGAAGACTCGCGCTACGCATACGGCCTTAGACCCGCGGGAACGTGACGTAGTTCCGTTGAGGCAGCTAACTGGTATTAGACGGCAACGGCGGTCCCCATATCTAGGGACTTTTGCCCCTGAAACGGGTTGATCTCCCTACAGGTAGTGATTTCGGCCTCCCTATATCTGTAGAGTTTTCAGAGGTGTGGGGGGCGAGGAAAGAGACGCGGTCCTGCAGGCCGAGTGCAATGGCCCGGTCGTACCGGACACGCCACCGACTAGACCTCGGCTGCCATCGCCCGCCTGCAGCCTGCACCTTCTCGCGCAGCTCACGCTCCCACGACTTTACCTCGACGAGGACGTTCCTCGCCCGAGAGGGTTTCCACGGGGCCACCGCGACCACGAGCTCGACCGTCGTGAAGCGGGTTGGGGGCGAATCGCTGTAGCGGTAGCGGACGGATACGAGGCGGTCGCCCCAGTCGCGGACCAGCTTTCCCGTCCCGGAGGCTCCCGGCCGCATGGTGGTCCCCACGACACTCTCGAACACCCGGTCGAATCGGCCCATGTCGGCCAGCCCTCCTCGACGACCTTTCTATGGTATCGAACTGAACGTTCGGCCCTCGCGGCCATGTCACGGTGGCAGGACGAGCGAGCGCGATAACGAGCGCACTCATGCATGCTTTGCGTTGATCCTACGCCGGGGGCTCGAAGAAACAGACCACTCAGGAGGCCGTAGGAAGGCCGAGCGCGAACGCGCGCCGCCACCGACCCCGGACCTCACACTTTCGGGCCGTGATGAGGCGCGTATCGTCGGCGCGGGCCGAACCTGAGCCGCGCGGGTGCGGGCCGGGGTCGGGATCGACAAAGCGACAGAAAATCCCAATGAATAAAGGCGTTGACGGCTGATTCTTAATCAGTAGGTCCCCGGTTCAAGTCCGGGCTTCGGCTCCAATCATTTAGCCCTCCTAAGACGCCCCCGAAATCGTCAGCGTCGCGGGAGGCCAGTCGTGGATCGTCGATACGTTCTCGCCAAGGACGTTGCGGCTCGGATCGGCGTTCGCACCTCCACGCTTCGTAAATGGCGAACCCTCGGGAAGGGACCGGTCGGATGGATTCACGCCGAAAAAACCGTCGTGCTCTATCCGACGGATGCCCTGAACTCGTTTCTTGACGAGCTCGAGAAGAAGAGCCGCTCCGAACGCGACGAGAAGGTGGCCTCGTGCAGTGGAAGGTAGATCCTCCTGGCTTCACGTTCGATGCAAAGAAACCGTATCCCCTCGGCCGCCTCACGCAGCAGAACGGCTATAACCCGTTGTCGTCGACGAACCTTCAGGTAATCCAGAACTATGCCTATTCGGACCCCACGGGACGCCTCTCGACGAAAGGCGTGACAGGCTACACGCCCACTCTAGGGTCATTCTTCAGCGCGACGGAGTCCTTTACCTACAATTCCATCGGGCTTCTCGCCACGCACAACCAACCCCGGACGTCGGGCACCTGGTCCGTTACGACGAGCTACACATCAGGCCTGCCGACGCAGATCACCGCGAACAACGTGACGTACGTCTCGACCGCAGCGTACAACCCCTCTAGTGCTCTCCGGAGCTACACGAGCGGCAACGGCGTCACGACGACCATCAACCAGGACTCACACCTTCTGCCGCGGCCCCTCTCGATCGTGACGACCGGAGCGGACCAGAACTTCTCGAGCGGGAATTACTCCTACGATGGCGCCGGCAACATCCTGGCAATCGGGAGCGATACCTTCCAGGTCGACGCGTTTTCACGTCTGACGTACGCGAGCTATGGCTCGATCGGCTCGCAGTTCGACACGCTCGGCTATGACATTTTCGGAAACCTGAATAGCAGAACGTCCGACCAGGGCGGGCAGATACTTACGACCAGTCAGTCGACGAACCAGCTCGTCAACGCGAACTACGATACCCTCGGGAACCTCACGGTGAACGGCTCCGATACGCATTCGTATGACGCCTTCTCACGGCAGACGCTGTACGTCGGTTCGGGCACGAACGAGCGCTATGTTTACGACGCGGCCGGCGAGCGCTTCGCGCGCGTCGTGGCTGCCTCGTCGTTGCCGCGGGAGTCAACGCAGGAGCGCTTTTTTAACCTCACACCCTGCCGGATCCTCGACACGAGAAACCCCATCGGCACTTACGGGGGGCCCTCTCTCGCGGGTCAGGGCTCGCGGTCCTTCCCGGTTTCGGGCGTGTGCGGGATCCCGTCGAACGCCAAGGTCTCGCCCTGAACGTCACGACCGTCAACGCGACGACGACGGGCAATGTCCGTCTTTACCCGTCGGGACTCGCGTACCAGCCTCTCGGCACGGCCAACGCCTACAAGGTGGGGTATGCCCGCGCCAATCAGACGTTCGGGTCCATCGACGGTCCTACGGCTTCCAGCTTCACCCTCTTCAACGACGCGCCTGCGGGGTATCCTGTCGACGTTATCGTGGACGTGCAGGGCTACTTCGCCCCTGGGCCGAATACGCCGCCCCAGTCGGGCGACTCGTGGTTCTTCACGCTGCGAGACCCTCAGAATCGGCCTTCGACCGAGTACCGCTGGGATTCAGCTACGCCTACGACGACGCTCCTGAGAGACTACGTGTACCTGGGCAACCTCCGGGTGGCGGATTACACGTGGTTCGGACAGCCGAATGGCCTCGTTTACTACACGAACGACCACCTCGGGACGCCTCGCTACGTGACGGCCGGAACCGTCCCGAAGCAGATCGCGACGTACAAGTTCAGAGCTTTCGGCCTGGCGCTAACCTCGCAGATTCCCGGCCAGGGGCCCGAGTTCGCGGGGATGGAGCGCGACTTGGCCTCTAGCGACCTTTACGACCACGCACGGTTTATGGGCGGAAAGTTGCCGAGATTCAACAGCCCAGACAAACTCGGCGGCCATGTTGAGGAT
Organism: Thermoanaerobaculia bacterium; assembly: GCA_049581965.1. Taxonomy (GTDB): domain Bacteria; phylum Acidobacteriota; class Thermoanaerobaculia; order UBA5066; family UBA5066; genus Fen-183. The sequence goes on from JBAUSZ010000435.1 coordinate 8,209, forward strand.
CCGCAGAGCTGGAACAGGTATGCCTATGCTAGAAATAATCCACTGAAGTACGTCGACCCGGACGGGCAGTCCAGCCTCACTGCCTCGGACTATGCGGCTGCATTCGTCGAAGCTGCGGGGAAGACTCTCGACGATATGGCATTCGTGGCCGCCAGGCCCATGCTGAGGATGGCGACAGGCATCCTAAACAACGATGCAGGTGAGTTTGCAGGAGGCGCTGCGGAAGTGGGCGCCCAAGGCCTCGTTTCCGGGGTCGGCGGCTTCTTCCTGTCGAAAGCAGAACCGGCCCTGAGCCTACTCGGGCGAAATCCTGAGGCGCCAGTTGTCTTAAACAGGAGTCTTCAAAACACGATCGACGCACTGTTTCGAGGTAAGGACCAGATGGCTGGTGGAACCGCCGGGGCGATCCTCAAGGAAGCTCAAACCGGCGTACCGGTAGGGAATGCCGGATTTCATCTGCAGAAGGGTATCGAGCGCGCGAAGAATCTTGGGAACATTCTCCAGTCGCAGAATCTGACGGCGGCCGAACGTAGAATCGCCGAACAGCTCAAGAAAGAACTCGACGACGCGGTCCGCGTCTACCGTACGACGAGCAACGCAGTGAACCAGTGATCGCCTATCACCAGCTACTCACTGTCATGCTGAAAGAGGTGCCCGAACTACGGTTGCCGTGTCAACGATTGAAGGAAGAATGGCGCAGCGGGGAAAGCCCAGGACCTCACGTAGTGCTCGCCGATGCGGTCGTTCCCTTCCTTGCTGACGTTCTGGAGCGCGGCCACCCGGAGGTCGTCGACCGGGTCCTGACGTTTGCTGAGAGGGCTTTGGTCGAAGGAGACGAGGGAGTGTTGGAGGCGATCGGGCAGTCCCTCCTCGAGCCGATGGAGGACCGGCCGACACTCCATCAATACGCGCTCCAGAAGATGGGCCCGAAGCTGCGCGCTCTCGTGAGCTGATCATTAAGTCGTTCCCCGCGCGTCCCTGTGCTTGCGAAAGCTCGCGCGCGACCGCCTGCGCGCGAGTTTTCATTTCGTGCTCGGCCGTCGCG
>JBAUSZ010000436.1:0-6031 GCA_049581965.1 Thermoanaerobaculia bacterium
GGTCCACGGCGTCGGCAGGGAACCCTCTTTTGAGCAGCTTTCGGCGAAGCTCGCGACGTGTATGCGCGCGGACCGCCAGGAGGGCGAGCGCGGAGTTTCGGGGATCGGAGATTTTCTTGGGAGGTGAATGCGGCGAGGTGCCACACCGGGCCGTGCCTCCGCGCGAAGCCGCTCCCCTCTTCACCTTCAATGAAAGAACACCCATCCCCCTTGGCTCGACCGCCAGCGGCCGCGCTTCGCCGGTCCCCCGCCCGCCCCTATCCCGTCGACTGGTTCGAGAAGTCGAACGGCGAGTCCGCATCCCGCGGCGAAGTTCCTTCCGGCGCCTGGAGGGCGCCTTCCATGAGCTCGTTCGCCACGTCGGACGTGGACTGGATCCCCTGGATCTTGAGCTTGAACTCGTTGGGGTTCGTCGAGCGCCGAATGGCTTCCTCGAGCGTGATGAGGCCCGACTTGTAGAGCTGGAAGAGCGACTGGTCGAAGGTCTGCATGCCGTACTGCGACGTGCCGGACTTGATCGCATCCATGATGTACTTCGTCTTCTCCTTGTTCTCGATGCAGTCGCGGATGTAGTTCGTCGCGATCATGACCTCGACGGCCGGCACGCGCCCGAGACCGTCCGCGCGCGGGAGGAGCCGCATCGAGCACACGGCCTTGATGACGGCCGCGAGCTGCAGACGGATCTGCTTCTGCTGGTGGGGAGGGAAGACGGAGATGATGCGGTTGACGGTCTCGGTCGCGTCCATCGTGTGGAGCGTCGACATGACGAGGTGTCCCGTCTCGGCGGCGACGAGCGCGGTCTCGACCGTCTCGAAGTCGCGCATCTCGCCCACGAGGATGACGTCCGGGTCCTGGCGAAGGGCCGCGCGGATCGCGGAGGCGAACGAGCGCGTGTCGACCTCGAGCTCGCGCTGGTTGATGATCGACTTCTTGTCCCGGTGAAGGAACTCGACAGGGTCCTCGATCGTCATGATGTGCTCGGCCCGCGTCGCGTTGATGTAGTCGATCATCGCGGCGAGCGACGTCGACTTGCCCGAGCCCGTCGTTCCCGTCACGAGGACGAGGCCGCGCGTCTCCTCGCAGATCTTCTCGAGGACGGGCGGCAGAAGCAGGTCGCGGATCGTCAGGATACGCGCCGGGATGACGCGGCAGACGAGGCCCACCGTGCCGCGCTGCTGGAAAATGTTGCAGCGGAAGCGCCCGAGGCCCGGCACGGAGTAGGCGATGTCGATCTCGAAGTTGTTCTTGAATTTTTCCTTTTGCCGGGCGGACATGATCGAGAACGCCATCGCGATCGTGTCTTCCTGCATGAGGCGCTTGAGGTCCACGAGCGGGATCAGTTCGCCGTCCACCCGGATGATCGGGTGCGCCCCCACCTTCAGGTGGAGGTCCGAGGCCTTTCGCTCCACCGAGATCTTGAGGAGGTCGTTGATGTGCATCGGTGCCCTCCCGATCCTCTCCGGAATTCCAGCAAGGATAGGCTTTTCAGGTACTTGCCGTCAACGGACGCGACGCGATCTCAGGCCGACGGCGGTATAGTTGCGGGCGTTTCGAGGAGGGGCCATGGCCGACGAGAGTGGCGGGTCGAACGGCGCCAGCGGGTTCACCCGGCGCGGACTCATCAAGGGGCTGGCGACGACCGTGGTCGCCTCCGCCACGGCGGGCGCTGCCGCCCTCGCCGAAGAGCGGGCGAAGACAGACACCGGAAGCGGGCTCGCCGTGAGCGTCACGGTGAACGGCGTCGTCAAGAAGGGCGCCTTCGAGCCGCGTACGACGCTGGCCGAGGCGCTTCGTGATGCCTGGGGTCTGACGGGCACGAAGGTGGGCTGCGACAGGGGCGCCTGCGGCGCCTGCACCGTCCTTCTCGACGGCCTCGCCGTGAACTCCTGCCTGACGCTCGTCCACGACGCGGACGGCCGCAAGGTCACGACGGTCGAGGGTCTCGGATCGCCCGAGGCGATGTCCCCGATCCAGCGAGCCTTCGTCGAGGCGGACGCGCTCCAGTGCGGGTTTTGCACGCCGGGGATGGTCGTCTCGTGCGCGGGCCTCCTCGCGAAGGACCCTCACCCCACCCCCCACGCCGTGAAGGAGGCCGTGGCCGGCAACCTCTGCCGCTGCGGGACCTACACGGGCGTCTTCGCCGCGTGCGACGCGGCCGCGAAGGCGGGGGTGAACCATGGCTGAAGAGAAGAAAGAACAAGGGAAAGAGAAGATTTCTGAGAAGGGGCCAGAGGTAGCCGCAGGAGAGGTGCTGGTCGAAGTGGGCCTCGCTGGCCAGACCCTTTCTAGGAAAATCTCTCTCCCTCCTGGGGATCCAGCGCCGTACAAGGTTGGTGAGCGCCTCGTAACGGGCCGGCGCCGTCCCCGCCTCGACGGACCCGAGAAGGTCACGGGCCGCGCCGCCTATACGCACGACGCCCGGAAGCCCGGGATGCTCCACGCGTCCGTCGTCCGGTCCCCCCACGCGCACGCGACGATCGTGTCCATCGACGTCTCTCAGGCCGAACGAATCCCGGGCGTCGTGATCGAGAACCCCGGGAAGAAAGTCGTGCGCTACCACGGCGAGGCGGTCGTCGCTCTCGCGGCCCCGACGCGCGCCGCAGCCGAGGACGCGCAACGCGCCGTCAAGGTCGTCTACGACGTCCTCCCCCACACCGTCAGCCTCGCGGCCGCCCGCAAGCAGGGCGCGCCGCTCGTTTTCGAGAAGACCGTCGAGGAGAGGCGCAGCGCGGGCGACGAGCCCGGCACCGCTGCCGTCCTGCCCCAGACGGGTAACGTGCGCGGACCCAAGAGATCCGGCCGCGGCGACGCCGACAAGGGCTTTGCCGACGCCGAGGGGACGCTGGAGATCGTCACGACCACGTCCGTCCAGACCCACGTCTGCATGGAGACACATTCCCTCTTCGCCGAGTGGGTCGGCGACACGCTCGAGGTCCAGGCCTCGACTCAGGGAACCTTCAGCGTCCGGGACGAGCTGGCCGAGGTCTTCAAGCTCTCGAAGGGCAAGGTGATCGTGCACGCCGAGTTCACGGGCGGCGGCTTCGGCTCGAAGTTCGGCGCCGGAGACTACGGCGTTTTCGCCGCGAAGCTCGCGAAGACGGCCGGCAGGCCCGTCCTCATGGCGCTGGACCGCAAGGAGGAACACCTCGCCGCCGGAAACCGGCCCGACTCTTGGAACCGCGTGAAGCTCGGATACCGGAAAGACGGGACGGTCACGGCCGTCGACTACGAGTCCTTCGGAACGGCCGGCGTCGCGACGGGCACGGGCACGGGCAGCTTCGCAAAGTCGGCTTACGGGTTCCCCGCCGTCAGGGTCGCAGAGTCGGACGTCTTCACGCACCTGGGACCAGGCTGCGCGATGCGCGCGCCCGGCCACCCGCAGGGCTGCTTCGCGGTCGAGACGGCCCTCGAGGCACTCGCCGACAAGCTCGGGATGGACCCCCTCGCCCTCCGGCTCAAGAACGACCCCTCTGAAGTTCGGCGAGCCGAGTGGGAGCTCGGCGCGAAGGAGATCGGCTGGTCCCGTCGCGCGGAGGTCACGAAGGCGAACGCCTCCGCAGCGGCGGCGGGGAGTCCGCTCCGGCGGGGCCTCGGCTGCGCGGCGTCGCTCTGGTACACCTTCGTCGCGCCCGGCTCGCAGGTCATCGTGCGGGTTCATCGCGACGGGAGCGTCGAGGTCGAGAACGGCGTGCAGGACATCGGCGGCGGCCCGCGGACTCCCATCGCGATGGTCGTCGCCGAGGAGCTGGGGCTCACCGTCGAGAGGATCCACGTGAAAATCGGCGACTCGCGTTACCCCTTTGGGCCCGCCTCCGGCGGCTCCGTCACGATCGGCTCTCTCATCCCGGCCGTTCGCGCAGCCGCCGTTCACGCGCGCGAGAGACTTCTCGACGTCGCGTCGAAGGTCCTTGGCGCTCCGGCCTCCGGGATCACGCTCGCAGGCGGCACCTTCACGGCGAAGGACAGGTCGGCGGACTTCCGGAAGGTCTGCTCGCGCCTGCCAGGCGAGACGCTGGTCGCGACCGGCGACCGGGCGAAGGACTACGACGGGGCCGACACGCGCCTGTTCGGGGCCCAGTTCGCCGAGGTCGTCGTCGACGTCGAAACGGGCGTCGTCGGCGTGAAGAAGGTCGTCGCGGTCCACGACTGCGGGCAGCCCGTCTGGAAGACCGGCGTCGAGAGCCAGATCCGCGGAGGCGTCCTCCAGGGCATCAGCTACGCGCTTTTCGAGGAACGCGTCGTAGACGAGCGCTCCGGCCGCGTCCTGAACCCAAACGTCGAGTTCTACAAGGTCCTCGGGAGCAAGGACACGCCGGAAATCGTCCCCATCATCGTCGACTTCTACCCCGGGAAGAACAACGCTCATGCGCGCGGCATCGGGGAGCCCGCGACGGTCCCGACCGCGGCCGCGGTCGCGAACGCCGTCGCGCACGCGACGGGCATCCGGCCGACGGCGCTCCCGATGACGCCGGCGAGGATCCTGGACGCACTCGGGAAGGTGCCCCGGCGGGAGGTCAGGGCGTGAAGAGCTTCGAAAGGTTGCAGCCCAAGTCCTGGGAGGAAGCGGCGCAGCTCATGGCCGCGGCCAGAGAGAAGAAAATCTCTTCCGAAGCGAAGGGAGCCGGCACGGAGCTCCTCGACCGTCTGAAGGAGTACAACCTCGCTCCCGATTTCGTCATCGATCTGAGGCGACTGACCGCCCACTCTTCGATTCAAAGGAATTCTTCCGGCGGCATCTCCATCGGAGCGCTCGTCACCCTCGCGAGCGTGGCGGAGAGCGTGCGGGCGGACTTCCCCGCTCTCGCGGACGCCTGCCTCGGCGCCGCGACGCCCCAGATCCGCAACACCGCGACTCTCGCGGGCAATCTCTGCCAGCGCCCGCGCTGCTGGTACTTTCGTTCGGCCGAGTTCCAGTGTCTCAAGAAGGGCGGCGTCGAGTGCCTCGCAAAGTCGGGCGAGAACGAGTTCCATGCCATCTTCGGTAACGACACGTGCGCGATCGTCCACCCCTCGGCGGCCGGCGTTGCGCTCGTCGCGCTGGACGCCCGCGTCGAGACGCTCGCGCCGGGCGGCGGCCGCATGGTTCCCGCGGCGGACTTCTTCGTCGGTCCGGAGGTCGACATCTTCGCGGAGAACGCGCTCAAGGACGGCGAGCTCGTCGTCGAGGTTCACGTCGACAAGCCCGAGGGTCTGCGCTCGGCCTATCGAAAGATCAAGCAGAAGCAGGCCTTCGACTGGCCGCTGGCCGACGCGGCCGTCGCATGGCGCGAGAGAGGAGGCGTCGCGAAGGACGTGCGGATCGTGATCGGGTCCGCGGCGCCCGTGCCCTGGCGTGCCAGGGCGGCCGAGGCGCTCGTCGAGGGGAAGAAGATCGACGCGCTTCTCGCGGCCCGGGCCGGCCAGGCCGCGCTCGAGGGCGCGACACCACTCGGAAAGAACGGCTACAAGCTGCCGATGGTCGCCGCCGTCGTCCGCCGGACGCTACTGGCGTGCGCCGGGCTCCCGGACGGGACGGAGGCTTTCGGATGAGCGCGCCCAACGGCCTCGGCGGGTCGGACGCCGTCGCCCTCGATCCCGCCCTTCGCTGCCGCCACCTCCGCACCAAGACCATGTTCGTCGCGACGGGAGACTGGGACGAGCACGCGCGCGAGCATCCCTCCACGTCCGCCGCGTACTGGTGCCTCCAGGTCATGGGGCCCGTCGGTCCGGACGGGCAGCCCGCATGCCTCGAGGATTGCAGGGCCGGCCGCACCTGCTTCGAGGGCGAAGACTGAGCGGACCGGCCGTGCGCGTCTGCGGTGTGCTCCTCGCGGCCGGCGCGTCCAGCCGTTTCGGCTCGCCGAAGATGCTCGCTCCCGTGCCGCCGGACGGGCGTCCGATGCTCGCCCAGGTGGTCGACACGTGGCGCGCGGCGGGCTTCGCGGAGATCGTCGTAGTGCTCGGGTATGGGGCGCAGGCGCTTCGGAAGACGATCCAAGAGAGATTTCTTCGAGTGGAAGAGAGCCGGGCGTTCGCCGGCGCACGCGAGACC
>JBAUSZ010000437.1:0-4930 GCA_049581965.1 Thermoanaerobaculia bacterium
GCCAGACGCCGCCGAGCCCCAGGAGCAGGAGCCCCGTGAGGATTCCGTCGAGGATGAAGACCCAGTCTAGCGTGTAGCGCGACCAGTCGAACGGCGAGAAAAACATCGTGCCCCAGGAGGTGATCCAGTCCATGAGGATGTGCGAGAGCACGGCGACGCCCGACACCGCGCCGAGGCGCGCGAAGAAGAGGCGGCGCCCGGGACTGCCGGGCGGCCCCGCGGCCGCGGGCGGCCGGATCGACGCGACGCACGCGAGGAGGAGCGCCCACACCGGGAGGAGGACGAACGAGTGCGTGAGGGCGCGGTGCTGGGTGATGTAGAACTCGGGCGAGAGCGGCGCGACGAGGACGTCCGCGTCCGGGAACATCGCGGCGGCGAAGCCGAGCCACGCTTCGCGGCGCACGAAGGCCCCGTCTCGCGCCTCGTCGCCCGTCCCGGGGAGGGCCCGCGCGAGGAGGACACCGGCGAACCCGTGCGTCAACGTATCCACGCGCCCACTTTACCCGCAAGAGGCGGGCCGGCGGCATTCGCTATCCTCGGCCGCGTGAGACTGTCTCTCTGCGCCGGGGCGGCCGCCGGCGTCCTCGGCCTTGCCTTCGCTGCTCCCGCCGCGGCACAGGACGCGCCGCAAGAGGACGAGCCGACCCGGGTCCGGCGCGACGTGAGCGTCGTCGCCTCACGCCTCGAGGACGCGCCCGCCTCGGCCGTCGTCCGGGTCGTGACACGCGAGGAGATCGACGCCCTCCCCGGTGCCCGCTCGGTGCCGGACATCCTCCGCTCCGTCCTCGGCGTCGACGTCCGCCGCCGCGGCCCCGGCGGCGTCCAGGCCGACGTCGGCATCCGAGGCGCCGACTTCAACGGGACTCTCGTCCTCGTGGACGGCCAGCCCGCGAACGACCCGCAGAGCAACCATCTCTCCTTCGACGTGGACGTTCCCGTCGCGGCGATCGAGCGCATCGAGGTCCTCGCGGGCCCGGGCTCCGCCGTGTGGGGCTCTGCCGCCGTCGGCGGCGCCGTGAACATCGTGACCCGCGGGGCGTCCCTCGGCCGCGCGGCCGTGCAGCTCGAGGCGCGCTACGCCCACGGGACGCAGTCACTCGACCAGGGCGGCGGGCGCCTCGCCGTGCGCGTCGCCGAGCCCGTCACCGTCGGCGTGGACTGGTCGCGCGCCGAGACGGCCGGATTCCGCGACGACACCGAATCGGCGACAGATCTCCTGCGTGTTTCCGGGCGCTGGGACACCGGAAGGGGTCCGGTGACGCTCGGCCTCGGAATCGCGCGGCGCGCCTTCGGCGCGTATGCGTTCTACGGCACCGCGTACCCGAATCAGCAGGAGTCCACGCGCACGCGCACCGCGACGCTGGCCGGCGCCCTCACGCTCGGGGCCTTCACGCTCTCGCCCGCGGTCTTCCTCCGCGCGCACCACGACGACTTCGTTCTCGAACGCACGAACCCCGCGTTCTACGAGAACCGGCACGACACCGTGACGTCGAGCGCGAGGATGGCCGCGACCCACGCGGCTCTCGGGGGGTCCGTCGCCCTCGGCGTCGAGGGCGGCCGGGACGCCGTCCGCTCGACGAATCTGGGAGACCACGGCCGGGCCCGCGGCGCGGTCTTCGCCGAATTCGCGCGGCCGTGGGACGGCGCCGCGCCCGGCCAGGAAGGCTTCCGTGCCGGCCTGAGGGCGGACGCAATCGAGGGCTTCGGGTCGCGCGTGTCGCCTTACGCCGGCGCGACGTGGCAGGCCTTTTCGGGGCTCACGCTGCGGGCATCCTTCGGAACGAGCTTTCGCGCGCCGACGTTCACGGAGCTTTATTACCGGGACCCCCAGACCGCCGGGAACGCGGCGCTCGCGCCCGAGACCGCGTGGACCGCCGACGCCGGCCTGGGGTGGGCCGCCGGAGGGCTCGACCTCGACGTCGGGTACTTCCACCGGAACGCGACGAATCTCATCGACTTCGTGCGGACGGCAAGCGACGCCGTCTTCCGGGCGCGCAACGTCCGCGAGGCCGTCACGGACGGGATCGAGGTCTCGGCGGCGTGGGGCCGCGGACGGCCTTCCTTCCTTTCGGTCCTCTCGGTCCAGGCGGCCTGGATCTTCGCGGACCTCGCGGCCCTCTCGGCCGCCGCGGGCGGCGCGACCCAGGGCCGCTACGTGCTCGACCCGCTGCACGTCAGGGCGGACGCCGTCGTGGGCCTCGCGCTGCCCGCCTCCCTCGGCCTGAACGTCCGCGCGACCTACCTCTCGCGCCCCAGTTTCGTCGACGGCGTGTGGCTGTTTTCCGCGCGCCTCTCGTGGCAGGCCTTCGAGGGGCGAATCCTCGAGTTCTTCGTCGAGAGCGAGAACCTCGGAGACGCGCGCTACGAGGAGGTGCCCGGCGTGCCGCTCCCCGGGCGAACGGCACTCGCGGGGTTCAACGTCACCTGGTGACCGCAAGAAACCGGAGAGAGGCCGCCCGGCGCTCAGGCGGGCGGCAGGGCGAGCGCCGACAGGTCGACGAGCTGGATTCCGACCTTCTCGGCGTAGTCGTGGATGCGCTTCTCGCGGTAGAACTCGCCGAAGTACACGGCCGAGAGGCCCGCGTTCGCGACGAGCTTGAAGCAGTTCCAGCAGGGCGAAGCGGTCGTGTAGATCTCTCCACCCTCGATGCGCACGCCGTTCATCGCGGCCTGGAGGATCGCGTTCGCCTCCGCGTGGACCGTCGCGATGCAGTGCCCGTCCTCCATGAGGCACCCGACCTCGTCGCAGTGCGGGAGACCGCGGAGGGACCCGTTGTAGCCGGTCGAGAGGATGCGCTTGTCGCGCACGACGACGGCACCGACGTGCTTGCGCGGACAGGTCGCCCGGCTCGCGACCTCGCGCGCGATGTTCATGAAGTAGCGGTGCCAGTCCACGCGAGGCGCCATCGCGTCGCGATCATAACCGGCGGTCAGCGCAGCCCGAGCTGCGGCGTGATCGTCTGCTGGGCGACCGAAGGGGCGAGCGAGCCACCGCCGAACAGGACCGCGAGGCCCGCGCCGAAGCGGCGGTCGCGCGTGATCGGCTGGCCCTCGGCGTGCGGCGCCATCGCGGACTCGAGGTATTGCGTCCACACGGCGAAGCCACGGATCTTTCCCCACGTGCGGACCGTCAGGCGTCCGCCCCAGCTCCACGAGCTCGAGTCGGAGAGGCCGCCGGTCGCCGTCTGGCGCGTCCACGAGCCGAGCGGGGTCAGGTTGACCATGCGGTTGAAGAGCGCCAGGTCGGGCGTCATCGCGACGTTCCAGCTCGTCGTGAGGGCGCCCGTCATGCGGTTCTTCGACTGGTTGGCGCCCGCGCTCGTCTGGACGGAAAGGACGTTGCCCTGCCGCGAGACGCCGAACGTCGCCCCGCGCGTCTCGTTCTGGCTCGTCGAGAGGCCGTCCGTCTCCTGCCGGCCCCCGAGAAGGCCGAGGGAGAACTGGAACTGGCCGAGCGGCTGCGCGACCGAGAGATTGAGGTTGGTCGCCCGGTTCGTCGACCCGCTCGATTCGGCACGGTTTTCCTGCGCGGAGACCGACAGGGACGTCTGGCTCGCCGCGAAGTTGTAGGAGGCCGTGAGCGCGCCCGCGTCGGCACGGCCGCTCGGCGTCGTGAACCCGGAGCCGCTCGAGCCGGCGCCGCCGGAATCGTTCGTGTGGGCGTAGTTCGCCGAGAGGGAGAGGGCCCCGAACGCGCGCGAGATCGAGCCGTCGTAGACCTTGCGGCCCGCGATGAGGCCGGGATTCGCCGGCGCGCCAAACTCGTCGCCGACGAGCCGCACGCCGGCGGCGATCGAGAAGCCGAGAGGGTTGGCCGTCAGGAGCACGGCGTAGGCCCAGTCTTCCTGGAGCGGCTTGGAGGTACGGTCGCTCGTGAACTCGGCGCGGACGGCCTCGCCGCGCAGCACGATCCCCAGCATCGGATCCAGGGTCAGGTCGGTCGAGAACGAGAGGAGGTTCCCCTTCTTCGGGGCCGAACCGTGGAACGCCGGCTGCGCGGTGGGAGTCCCCGCCGCCCCCGCCGTCCCGACCGGCGGCGCGAGCGACGGCGGGATGACGAAGAGCGGGTCCTTCTCGTCCTGGACGTACTGGTAGAGGACGCGGAATTTGATCCGGTCGGTGCCGAGCTTCGGCGCGAGCGCGACGCCGTAGAGCGTCTGCCGGAACTCGTTGACGCCCGTCGACGCCGGGAGGCCGTCGTCGATGTTGCCGAAGGCGCGAAGAGAGAGAAGCGCCGTGTCGAGGCCGAGCTCGAGGCCGCGGCGCGTCGAGACCGTCTGGAGGAGCGGCGAGGGCGTGAACGTCTCTGCCGGCCCGTTCCCGATCGCGCCCGACACGATGCCGGCCTTCGCCGTCAGCACGACCGAGGGCGGCGTGACGTGCTGCGGGAGGTTTCTCGGGTCCACGTTCTGGGCGAGCGTCCCGTTGAAAGCCGTCTGGACGCCCGCGACGTTGTCGTTCACGGATCCTTCGATGTGCGGGACGCCCGTGATCGACGTGGTGTTCGTCGTCGGACCTTCCCGCCCGACCGGCTCCCCGTGGGTGCGCGCGACCTCGGCGCCGAACGACCAGCCGAAGGCGGTCTCGGGCCGGGGCGGCGGCGCCGTCGTCTGGAACGTCCACGCGCCCGACGAGGACACGCCGCGCGAGGAGTAGACGATCTCGACCGTGTGCGGGCCTCCCGAAATCTCGATGAAGGGCTCGAACCGCCAGATGCCGGCGTTGGACGCGACGAGCTGGGTCACGATCACGCCGTCGAGGGTCATCTGGAGGAGGGTGAAATCGGACGACGCGGGCCGGAACGTGATCGCGGGCCGGATCGTCGCGACCTCGCCGAGCGGCTCGACGAGAGCGAAGCCGGGGGGCGGAGCGTTCGTGGCCGCCGGCGCTGGCGGCGCCTCGGGAGGCGCGGCGACCGGGGCCACGGAAG
>JBAUSZ010000438.1:0-10503 GCA_049581965.1 Thermoanaerobaculia bacterium
CACCGGAGCCGCGGCAGGAGCCTCCTCGGGCTCGGGCGCCGGAGCGGAGATGGTGACCGCGGGTCCGGGGAAAGACTGCACGGGAGCGCCGGAGGGAGCCGACCCGAGCGACTCCGCCGAGGCCGAATCCGCTCCGACGGGCGGCTGCCAGCCGCGCTGGAGGCGCCGCAGGAGATCGACGAACGTGAGCTTGCTCGCGAGCTTGAACGTCTCGAGGACGCCCATGCCCTCGGAGGCGACCGCCTCCACGTAGGGGTACGACTGGAACCCGAGCGACTCTTGGAGAGCCTCGACCGAGAGCGCGCTCGGGAGGTCGCGTTTGTTGTACTGGATGACGACCGGGAGCGATTCGAGCGGGATCTTCTCGTCCGCAAGGTTTTCGCGCAGGTTCTGGAAGCTCTCGAGGTTGTGCGAGAGCATGGACCACTGCGAGTCCACGACGAAGACGAGGCCGTCCACCCCGCGCAGCACGATCCGGCGCGTCTCGTTGTAGAAGACCTGTCCGGGGACGGTGCACACCTGAAAGCGAACGGTGTAGCCCTTGATGTTCCCGAGCTCGATCGGAAGGAGGTCGAAGTAAATCGTCCGATCCTGTGCAGTCGAAAGCGACAAAAGCTTCCCGGCCCCCCGCTCGAGCCTCTGGTGCAGGATCTTGAGGTTCGTCGTCTTTCCGCAGAGGCCCGGTCCGTAATAGACGATCTTGGCCGTCAGCTCCTTGGTGGCGTGGTTGAACAGGGCCATGGATGCCTCCCGGGACGGGGGTAAGACGACCAGTATACCCGCAGGTATCCTCCGGGCGTGACTTTGGAGGCCCGGGCCCGGCGGATCGAGGCGACGTTCGCCGGCCTGCCCCTGCGCGGCGTGTCCGTGGCGGGGCGGGAGACGTGGTTCCATTTCCCGACGCTCGGCTTCGCCTTCGACCTGGGGCGCTCGCCATGGGAGCTCGTCTCCGTTCCCCACGTTTTCCTCTCGCACGCGCACCTCGACCACGGGGCGGGGCTCGCGTACTGGTTCTCCCAGCGCCGGCTCCTGAGGCTGCCCGGCGGGACGGTCCACACCCACCCGGCCGCCGTGGAGGCCTGGCGGAGGATCGTCGGCCTGCACGCCCAGCTCGAAGACGTCCGCTACGACGCGCGCCTCGAGGCGATGGCGCCGCTCTCGAGCGTCACGCTCCGGCGGGATCTCTCGATGTCGTGCTTTTCGGCCGACCACCGGGTCCCGACTCTCGCCTTCGTGGCCTCCGAGGAGCGCCACCGCCTCCTTCCGGAGTACGAGTCCCTCACGCGCGAGGAGATCAAGGCTCTCGCCGCTGAGGGGAAGACCGTCGCGGGGCCCGTCGCAATTCCGCTCGCGGCCTACTCGGGCGACACGGCCTCGGGCATCTTCGAGGCGGCGCCCCCCGGGTTCTTCCGCGCGAAGGTCCTCCTCCTCGAATGCTCGTTCCTCGAGGAGCGCGACCGCGGCCGTGCCGCGCCGTTCAAGCACCTCCACCTCGACGACATCGCCGAGCACGCGGACCTCTTCGAGAACGAGGTCGTCCTCCTGACGCACCTCACGCTGAGGACGCCCGACGCCGAGATCCGCCGCCTCGTGAAGAAGCGCCTCCCCTCCCGCCTCGCAGACCGGACGGTGCCGTTCCTGCCGGAGCCGTGACGGGAATTCTCAGGGCCAGAGAGAACCGTTGGCGAGAGAGTCGAAGAAGACTCCGAGCGGGAGGACGTCGATCCCATCCTCGGTCCGGATCGGGTCTCCCGAATCGAGCACGAGGACTCTTCGCACGAGACCCGCGAGACCCTGGATTGCACGAAGGCCGCGAAGGCCGTCGTCCGGAATGCGGCGCGAGGACTTCACTTCGATGGCGAGATATCGCTTTCCGCGTCGGAGCAGGAAGTCCACTTCTGTCCGGACCGCTCCGGCGGGCGCCCAGTACGAGAGGTCGTCGAAGAGCCCGTCGCATTCACCGTGGGCTCTGAGGCAGGTCGCGACGAAGCCTTCGAGGAGCGAACCGCGCTCTTCGGCGTGGACGTCCCCGAGCCCCTTACGCGCGGCTCGGGCGAGTCCAGGATCGATCCAGTGGAGCTTCGGGTGTCGGCGCTCGCGCACGCGCAGGCGTGACTCGAAAGCGGGAAGTCGGAATGCGAGGAGGGTGTCTTCGAGGATGTCGAGGTAGCCGCCGACTGTCGTTCGCGAGACGCCACAATCCCGGGCGAGGCTCGAAACATTCACGGTCTGCCCGTGGCAGAGAGCCACGATCGGCAGAAACCGTGCGAACCCCGGGAGGTTGCGCGCGAGAGCCTCCGCCTGGATCTCCTCCTTCAGGTAAGTTTGAACGTAGGCTCGAAGCGTTGCTTCGCGATCTTCGGAGGACCAGACGACAGGGAGACTCCCGTGTTTCAGGACGGTCTCGAGGTCGAAGTCACCGCCGAGCTCCGAGGGAAGGAGTGGAAACATCGCCTTCTGCAGCGCTCGGCCCGCGAGAAGGTTCGTGCCGGCGCGGCGGAGCTTGCGAGCGCTCGAGCCTGACAGAACGAACTTCAGGCGACTGTCCTCGACGTGACGCTGAACCTCGTTCAGAAGAGCGGGCAGCCGCTGGACCTCGTCCACCCATACCCACGCGCCGGGTCTGGTCAGGCGGAGCCGACCCGCAAAGAGACCCGGATCGGCGAGCAACGACTGGTAGAGGCCTTCGTCAAGGAGATCGAAACGCAGGGCGGTCGGAAACCTGGACTTCACCCACGTGCTCTTTCCGGTCCCACGGGGTCCGAGGAGAAAGAAAGACTGCTTCGGTGGGCTCAAGCGCCGGGGGTACAAGGTGATGTCCATGTAGTTATTTTACGCCGCAAAATGACGACATGGTATGCAATGTCAAATCCGCGCGCCCGCGATCCGCCCCCGATTCGCCGTCCATTCCCCCAGCGCCTGCCTCCACTCCCACGCGTGGCCGGGGGAGAGGACGAACTCGACGGCCTCGCCGCGGATCGGCGTGACACGGAGGACCTTGCTGCGGAAGAACCCTCTGCGCGCCTGGGTCTTCTCGTCGGTTTCCAGCCGCTGTATTTCCTCGAATGAGTAAGAGCCCGAGCGTCCCCACAGGCCTTCCCACACGAGGCCGGCCGGCGTGAGGGCGACGGTGCCGGGGATCAGCGCGCGTCCGCGCGCTGGGGGGGCGGCGCCTGCGGCGCCCCCCGGGGATTCGGCTTCGGAGTTTCTTAGAAGGTTAAGAGGGGGGGATGCCAGAAGACACGGCGTGCCAATCCGCACCACGCCCCCTAAACCTTCTAAGAAGATCTTCCCGCGGCGCCGTGCGATCAGCCTCGTCGCGAGAACGAACGCCGCGGTAGCCAGCAGAAAGAAAAGAATCGCCCCGGCCGCAACGCGGAACACCATCAGCGAAACAGCTTCTTCCTGTTCCGGATGTAGTCCCGGAACACGAACGTCGCGAGGTCGGTCGGCGAGGCGTAGTAGGCCCTCCCGCGCGCGATCTTCGTCATCGTGTCGACGAAGTCGACGAGTGCCTCGTCGGTCGCGATCATGAAGGTCGTGAGCTGGATCCCGTCGCGCCTCAGCTTCTCGGCCTCCTCGAGGGTGCGGTTCACGATCTTCAGGTCCAGCCCGAACGGGTTCTTGTAGAGCTTGCCGCCCTCGCGGATGCACGAGGGCTTGCCGTCCGTGATCATGAAGATCTGCCGATTGCGCGAGCGGCGGCGCATGAGGAGCTTGCGCGAGAGCGAGAGGCCGTCCTTCGTGTTCGTGTGGAACGGCCCGACCTGCGCCTTGCTGAGCTCCTCGAGCGGGACCGAGCGCGCTTCGTCGCCGAAGAGGACGACGTCGATCGTGTCCTTCGGGTACTTCTGGAGGATGAGCTCCGTGAGCGCGAGCGCGACCTTCTTGGCGGGCGTGAAGCGGTCCTCGCCGTACAGGATCATCGAGTGCGAGACGTCGATCGCGATCGCCGTCGCGCACGCACTCTGCGCCTCGACGTCGAAGACCTCGAAATCCGATGGCAGGAGTGAGAGGTCGTCGGGGTCGCGGCGGGCCGCGTTCGCGACTGTGCGGATTCCGTCGAGGCGCGCCGGGTCGTCGCCGAATTCGTAGGGGCGCGTCTCGGGAAGCGGCTCGGACCCCGCACCTGCGCGCGGAATCGAGTGGAGGCCGGGCCCCGCCTTCTGGAGCGACGAAAAGATCTCCTCGAGCGCGTTGCGCCGGATCCGGCGCTCGCCGGGGCCGAGGAGGGTCAGGTTGCCCTCGCCGTCTCGGCCGACGATGCCCTGCTGCTCGAGGGCCTTGCGGAAGGCCTCGAGGTCGACGTTCTTGCCGATGATCCCGCGGCGCTGCAGCTCCTGCATCCAGGCCATCGCCTCCTCCACGTCGCCGCCGAGGCGCGAGACGAGATCGAGGAAGAGCCTCAGAAGCTCTTCCCACGAGAGGAGGGACTGGAGGAGATCGAGCGGCAGCTCGCTGTACCGGTAGTCCACGCCTCATGGTACGCCGGCGCACGGGGGGTGGACTGGGGTATGGTCACTCCTCTTCATGGAAGTGCGCAACCGTCGCGCCGGGCTCTGGCCCGTCCTCGTCGCGCTTCTGCCGCTCCTCCCGTCGTGGTGGTACGCGGTCGCCAGGCCTTGGCCCCCCATGAGCGTGGACGACGACAGCGCGGTCATCGAGATGGCCGAGCGGAGGGCGCTCCGCGGCGCCCAGCTCACCGGCGCCTACTCGCGCTTCGGCTGGAACCACCCCGGGCCGGTTCAGCTTTACCTGATGGCCCCGATTTATGCCGCTACGGGGCAGCGCAGCGCTAGCATTTGGCTCGCCGCCCTTCTCCTCTCGACATGTTTCACCGGCGCCGCAGCGTGGGCGGCCACCCGGATTCTCGGGCCGAGTCGCGGACTCCTCACTGCGGCATTTCTCGCGCTCCTCCTCGCATGGATGGGGCCAGGCCTCGTCGCGCACGCCTGGGCGCCACACGCCGTGACCGTTCCGCTCGCGCTCTTTCTCGTCCTCGCACTCGGTCTTGCGCGGCAGGGCACTGCGTGGCTCCCGGCGCTTGCCTTCGTCGCGAGCTTCCTCGTCCAAACCCATCTTGGGACGGCGCCGACTGTCGTGTGTGTCGGGCTGGCGGCGCTCGTCCTCGCTTGGCGAGTGGGCCGGCGGCTCGTCGCAGCGCGCCCCCTCCTCCTCACGGTGCTCCTCACCGCGGGCCTGTGGGCGCCGCCACTCGTCGAGCAGGCGCGCGGGACAGAGGCCTATCCCGGCAACCTGACTCTCCTTCTGCACTTCTTTCGGACGCACGGCGCCTCTCATACGTTCGCCGAGGTCTTCGGGCCGCTCGCTCACGAGCTCGGCAGCATTCCGGTTGCGCTCGCGGCAGCGGTTGTCCCTTCCACAAGCGATCACCGCGATCTCGGGGCCGGGGTCGCGACGCTCCTCCTGGTCGCTCTCCTGCCGCTCGGCCTCGCAGCGGCGCGGCGGCGCCGGGACGACGACGTCGCCGCGCTTTCGTGGCTGGCCCTCGTCGCGGCGGGCGCCTCGCTTCTCTCGGGCCTGAGGGTCGTCGGCGAGGTCTTCGACTACCTCCTCGTCTTCACGTCGGCCGTCTCCTTCGCCGGCTGGGCCGCTTTGGCGCTCGCCGCTGCGCGCCCGTTTGAGGAGCGCGGGCGCGGCCGCGTCGTCACCGCGGCGTGTGGGGCCGCGGCGGTTCTCGCCGCAATCTCGAACGCCCGCGGCCTCGTTCAGCAGCAGCCCGTTCCGATCGTGACCCTCGAGAGCGTCCGGACCTTCTCCGCGGCCCTGAAGTCCCACCTCGCCGCGGAGGGGATCAAGAGGCCGCTCGTGCGTCTCTCGGGCGGCGAGCCATGGGCCCCTGCCGCCGGCGCACTTCTCGAACTCGAGCGCGCAGGTGTTGCCTATGCCGTCGAGGAGGACTGGGCGTTCATGTTCGGTCCCAACCGCCGCGCGACCGGCGCCGAGGACGGAACAGTGTGGTTCGACGAGAAGACTCCCGCGCCTGGCCTCCGCCTGCTCGCGGAGTCGGGGAAGACGAAGCTCTACGCGGTGCCCGCGGCCCCCGTGCTACCTTCGCGGAAGTGAGTCCGGCCGCCGACGACACGCTGGCACGCATGCGGGGAGACTGGGACCGCCGCGCGCGAGAGGACCACAAGCTTCACATCGCGACGGGCCACTCCGGGTCGGAGGAGGTCTTTCGTGCGTCGGGCCTCCAGGACCTGGACGGCATCGTCCTCGACGGCGTCATCCTCTCGCCGGCCGCGGAGATCCTCGAAATCGGGTGCGGCGTCGGCCGGCTGCTCCTGCCCCTCGCGCGGCAGGTCCGCGCGGCGCACGGCGTGGACATCTCGCCGGTCATGGTCGCGAAGTCGAAGGCCTACACGGCAGGAACGCCCAACGTTCACACCACGCTGACGGACGGAAGCCTCTCCCAGTTTCCGGACGCCTCGCTGGACTTCGTCTTCTCGTTCATCGTCTTCCAGCACATTCCCGACCGCGCGCCGATCCGCCGTTACGTCGAGGAGGCCGCGCGCGTCCTGAGACCCGGGGGGGTGTTCCGGTTCCAGCTCGACGGCCGGTGGTGGTGGACGCACGGGAAGGGCGGCCCCGACACCTACGACGGCGTGAAGTTCTCGCCTGACGACACGCGTGTGCTTCTCGCCGGCACGCGGCTCGCGATGGTCGACGAATGGGGCGCCGAAGGCCACTACGACTGGATCACGACGAAGAAGGCGGGACAGGGCGCGGCGGTATCGCTCCGGCTGAGGGAGTGGGACGTCCCGCTCCTCGAATCGCTCCTCGGGCGCCTCGGATCGAAGAGCCCCCGGGCGGACGCCGGCGAGATCCGGCATGGGACGCCCTCGCTGAGGCCCCATCTCCTCGCCCTCGTGGACCGGTTCACCGCTGCCGGCGACACCACCTTCGTCGTCGAGGCCTACCGTGCCCTCCTCGGCAGGCCCCTCGACGAGGCGGGGCGCGGTTTCCACGTCGAGATCCTGAGGAGAGGATTCGAGGACCGCGCGGCGCTGCTGGACACGATCGCGACGTCGCGGGGCTTCCTCGACATGGTCCGGCCGCACGCGCCCGAGATTCCCTGGTTCGTCGCGTGCGAGATCCTGATGCGGCTCGGGAAGCCGCCGGGGCCGGCGGCGTTCTTCGATCTGGTGGGTCTCGTCGAGGCGTCTCTCGAGGGGCGCTCCGGCGTCGATGCGATCCGGCTCTCGTTTCGGTCGGTCCTCGGGTACGAACCCGACGAGGCGGCCCTCGCGCACCATCTCTCGCTCATCGAGGGCCACCCCGACGGGCGGCGGCTGATGGTCCGCGAGCTCCTCGCGAGCCGGAAGTCCCCCGAGCCGCCGGCCCGCGAGGAGGCTGCCACACCGCGGCTGCCGGGCGAGTCGGTCCCGGGAGAGGCCGCCCGCGCGGTGCGCGTTCTCGAGGAGGGGCTCGCCCTCGACGACCGCGGCTTCGTCCGGCTCGCCTACGAGCGGATCTTCCGCCGGGAGGCCGATGCCGGCGGCGAGGAGTTCTATTCGGGCAAGCTCGCGTCCTCCGAGCTCAGCCGTGCGGGGCTCTTGAGGGAGCTTCTCTGGAGCGAGGAGGCTCAGGGCGCCCAGACGAACGCGCGCGTCGGGTAGCGGCGTTCCCGGCCGTCCTTCGTCCGGAAGAGGACGAGGATCTCGTGGCGCCCGTCGTCGCCGGGCTGGAACGCGAAGTCGGCCTCGTATCCGGCCGTGGAGCAGTCCCCGAGGTTGCGGGCGACCATGCAGACGCCGGGCCGCGGCACGCGTGCTCCCCTCGCGAGCGGCCGCTTCTCGCCGTCGAGGAGCACGGTGACGTTGAGGTTCTCCCCCGGGATGCGCGCCCAGCCCGCGACGTGAAGCGTGCCGCGGACCTCGCTGCCCTCCACGGGCGCGTCGATCGATCCGGTCAGCGACGGGTCCGGCCGCCACGGTGCCCCGGCGGGGGTCAGGATCTCGGGCGTCTCCCACCACGGGAGAGGCTCGAGCCGCCGCGCGGCGGGCTCGTTCTTGGCGACGGCGAAGAGGTCGTTTCGGATTCGGCCGTCGAAACGCTTCACGAAGACGAGCCGGCCGGAGGCGAGACCTCGGCGCAGCCAGTCGCGGTAGAGAGCCCGCATGTCCGGCGTCAGCCAGGAGTCGCGCACGAGCAGGTACGACGTCGGGATCTTCTCGAGGAAATCGAAGAGGGCGTCTGGGATGGGCGTCTTGCGCTCGTCCTCCTCGATGCGCCTGACGATGGCGGAGGAGAATCCCGAGACGGCCGTGATGAGCGGTCTCTCGTGGTCGGCCGCTCGGAGCACGGCGAGGTAGTTTCCGCGCTCCTCGGTGCCGGCCGGCAGCTCCACGAGGCCGCCCTTCATCGGCGTTAGTGTGAGAAAGCGCGTGACCTCGTCGGGGTCCGCCTCGCCACGGATGAGGCCGAGCGGCGCCGCGCGGTCCTCGAGGAGGAAGGCGAGGCACGCGGCCGCGAAGGCGACCCCCGGGCGCGCCCCGGGCCGGCGCTTCTTCCACGCCTCGGCGAGCGCGAGAACGCCGGCTCCCGCGAGAACCGCGAGGCCGAGGTACGCGACCATGGCCCACCTCGCGGGAGCCCTCACGCTCCGGAAGAGAAAGATCGTCTCGAAGAGGAGGCGGTGGAACGGGAACCTCACGCCGAACGAGCCGAAGAAGCCCAGGATCGCGAGGAGCGAGCCGACGACGATCGCGTCCGTCCGGCCGATCGCACGCAGGCTCGCGCGGACGTTCCGCGACGTGACGAACGGAAGCGAGGCCGGGTACGCGAGCCACCAGCGGATCGCGAGGGCTACTGCCAGCACGGCGAGAGCCCGCCACGGCTCGGCGGCCCGGAAGACTTCCTTGCCGCCGAGGCGCACGTGGATGCCGGCCGGGCTCGCCGCGAAAAGCGCGACGAAGCCCGCCACGACGGAAATCCCGTCGAGCCAGCGAAGGACGCGCGGATTCGGCGGGGAGGATTCGTCCGCGGCCGGCTTGGCGCGGCGCGCCGCGGGAGAAAGGAGCAGAGCCGCGAGCGGGAGCGCGAGGAGGAGAAGGCCCGGGAACAGGGCCCGCTCCCCGGGCGCCGGGAACTCGGAGAACCCGCGCCAGAGCTGGTTGCGGGGGTCTGCGTTCATCCAGTCGGTGGGCAGCGCCGAGTAACCGCGCGTCTCCTCGAGGTTGCGCGTGAAGCCGTAGAGCTTCGCGGCGCGCTGGTACGGCAGGAGGAACGGAAGCAGGCCGATTCCCGCGACGGCGAGAGCGAGCGCGGCCCGTCTCCAGCCGGCGCGGTCCTTCTCGGCGCCCGAGCGGAAGGCGAGGACGAGCGCGACCGCCGCGAGCGGGACGAGCGTGAGGACGAACCAGTGGATGACACTCAGAGCGTTCAGGAAGAACGCGGCGCCGAGCCAGGCCGCGCGCTTCGGGCTCCGCTCGCGCACGAAGAGGACGAGAGCCTCGAACAGGATCGGGATCCAGCCCGCGGAGAGGTAGTTGACGTGGGGGAGGTGGCCGAAGCGGTACGGCACGAACGCGAACGCGATGCCCGCCACCCACCCCGCGCCGGCCGAGCCCGTGAGCGTACGGCCCAGCCGGAACGCGCCGTAGCCCGAGAACGCGAAGCCGAGGAGCGTCAGGATCCCCTGCGCCGTCAGGGGCCTCAGGCCCAGCGCGAAGAGCGGGAAGAGCGGGAGCGCGAGTCCGTAGTTGTGCTCGCTGAACGCGAGGCTGAGCTTGTCGGGATAGAAGATGTTCCCGTCGAAGAGATGCAGCGGGTCGTGGAACGTCTGGTGGAAGTCCCACCACAGGATCCACGAGTTCAGATACGGGTCTCCCGCGTCGGAGCAGTGGTCGCGGAGGTGCGTCACCCACGGCCACGTCATCGCGACCGTGAGCGCGACGAAAGCGAGGAACACGAGCGCCCCGCGCCCGAAGGCGCGGCCCCGGGCCGGTCGTTCGCCGGTCATCTCGGGGATCATATCGGCGCCCTCGATCCAGGCGAGAGCGCCGGGTCCTGCCCGCAGTCCCGCGCGCAGCGCGAGCGCGACGAGGAGGGAGAGAGGGATCGAGAGCTGGAGCAGGAGACGGTTCCAGGTCGGGTGGACCTGCTCGACGCCGGGCCAGGGCGTCAGGAGAAGCGCGGCGACGTAGAGCGCGAGGCACCCGCCGAGCGCGACGAGGACGGGCGGAACGACGCGGCGCCTGAGGCCGGACGCACCGGCGAGGAGCACCGCGCCTGCGGCGAGCCACAGGCCGGACCAGTCCTCCCAGGACGCCGTCTCGGTGAGGATCGCGCCCGGGAGAAGAGGGAGGCGCGCCGCGGCCTCCTTCGCGAGAGAAACGGTGCGAAGCTGGCCCAGGTAATCCTCGTCCCAGCGCTCCGGAATCCTCGCCTTCCACGTGAGGAGCGCGAGAGCGGCCGCGAGAACGGCGGCGGCCGCCAGCGCGAGGGATCGGAGCCTCGGCGCGCGACCGGCCCGCCGGC
>JBAUSZ010000439.1:0-2034 GCA_049581965.1 Thermoanaerobaculia bacterium
CGCGCCCGCTACGAGCGTTCTGGACGACGAACCGGTCCGCCCGGCGAAGGACGGCGCGCGTGAGCGCGTCTTTCACCGGGTGCGGCTCGTGGTCGAAGACGTTGTGGCAGAGGAGGAGGCGGACGGCGGAGGGCCGCTCGGCGCCGAGAGTCGAGAGAAGAAGTGAAACGTGCGGCGCGAAGTAGGTCGTCCACCACGGAAGGACCAGGAGAGAGACTTCTTCGAAGGAAAGAAAGCGGGCGACCCGCACGAAAGAAAACGGATTCAGCCCGTCGAGGAGCACGCGGGGGGAGGCGCCTGCAGGCCGCTTTTCGGCCCCCCCCTCCTCCCTTTCAAAGAAATCATTCTTCTCTTCCTCCAAATGGTCCGTCGTCCCCGGATACAGGAAGCGGGGATACATCCGCTTGAAGCCGACGACGAGCGGGTCGACGCCCAGGCGCCGCATCGCGCGGACGAGACGTTCGTCCTGGTCCGCGATCCCGCTCCGCCACGGCGGGAACGGGCCGACCACGGCGACGGCGGGAGACGGCATCCAGCCGCGATTATCGACGGACGGTCGCGGTCCCGCCGGAAACGTCGACGAGGAGGAACCCCGCTTCCTTTCCGATCTCGTCGTATACGCCGACCGACACGCGCGCCTGCGTCGAGCCGAGGACGAGCGGGACTTCGTAGGTGAGATGGCCGGCCTTTGCTTTCGCGAGCTCGGTGCTCTTGATTTCGAAGGGCCGCCTTTGCTGCGTCACGTCCGAAAAGCTGCCATCAGCCGCCGCGGACGCGGCGAATACCGAAAAGGCCCCGCTTTCTCCGCCCGCCGACGGCACGAGCGCGAGCGCTCCGATCGGAATCCGAATCGGGAGCAGGAGCGTCGTTCGGCCCCTTCTCGTCTCGGGCGCCGGTCCCGCCGCGAGAGAAATTCCGAGACGCGATGTGGCGTCGGGGCGGAACAGGTTCGAGAGGACGCGATCCCTGATCCGGGCCTCGGGGGACTTCTCGACGACCGAACGCCGGGCCCGGACCACGAGCCGCCGGTCCCTAGTCTTCACGTCCACGGCCACGTCGCGCCCCACCTTGCGGAATAGCGCCGCGACGCCGATCGAATACGAGGAATCGAGGTCCCTCTGGATGCGCGGAACGAGATCTCCGATTTCCTTGAAGCCGACGGCCGTGCGCCCGCCCGTATCCTCCGCGAGCGTCTCGAGCGCGGCCCTCTCGTTCATCACGATCATTTCCCCGCGACCACCGGTGACCGCGGAGTTGATCTGCGGATTCGCCGAGGGGCGATTCGCCGCGGAGATCCCGCTGCCCGCGTCGTCGGGCCATCCCGCGGGGTAGACCGGGTACAAGGTGACGCCGTTCGCGTTCGCCGCCACCGCGACCGACTCCACGATCGCCCGCGCGTTGAACTCGAAGGCGGCGGTGGGCACGTCGGCGTACATCGCCTGCGGCCCGAGGAAGAACTCGAGCCCCGCCAGGTCGGAGAAACGGTGGCTCGCGAACACGAGGATCTTCCGGCCGGACAGGCCTCCAAGGGTCGAGATGAGCGCCCGAAGCGCAGAGGCCTTCGCTTTCATCTGCGCGTACGCTTCTGCTGCCAACGTACGTTGGCTCATTTCGACGCCGCCGGAGGAGAACTCCGGCGGGGCCGACTTGAACCACGCGGCGTCGTCCGAGAGCTGGTCGATGGCCATCTGCTCTCTCGGCAACCGGCGGCTGAGCCCCTCCTGGCTGTCGAGGACGCGCTCGAGCGCCGCGAGATCGGAGGTGAAGGGAAGCACGGACCGCAGGGACCGCTCCCAGGTGACGATCATGGCGTCGTCGCCCGGCCCGAGGGCCTTCCTCAGGAGCGTCCTCAAGGGCCCGAACGTGCCCTCGCTCTTCCACTTTTCGAGCAGCTCCAGCCTGTCGAGAAAAAAGACGACGTGCCGCGGCGGCCGGTCGGCCGCGACGAGCAGTGCC
The DNA here is from genome assembly GCA_049581965.1 of Thermoanaerobaculia bacterium. Taxonomy (GTDB): domain Bacteria; phylum Acidobacteriota; class Thermoanaerobaculia; order UBA5066; family UBA5066; genus Fen-183. The sequence continues at coordinate 1,957 of JBAUSZ010000439.1, forward strand.
GGCTCCGGAGCCCGCGCGTTTTCCGTTTCGGAGGCGGCGGCGGGGAGCGGGCCACGCGCCGGCTTGCGCTCGTAGAAA
>JBAUSZ010000440.1:0-9139 GCA_049581965.1 Thermoanaerobaculia bacterium
GCCTGACGGCGGGCGAGGCCCTCCGCCGGCAGCGCGACGAGCGTTGAAGGCCGAGCTCGTCTACCTCGACTCGTCGGCGCTCGTGAAGCTCGTCGTGCGGGAACCCGAGAGCGATGCGCTGCGGGCGTGGACGGCGCTGCACCCTGCGGCCGTCACGTCCGCGATCGCCGTGACGGAGGTCCGGCGCGCGATCGGCCGCCTCACTCCTCGCCAAGGCCTCTCGGACCGCGCGCGCCTCGTCCTCGACGGAGTCGCGCTGCTCGGGGTGGACCAGGACATCCTCGAAAAGGCCGCGAGCCTCGCGCCGAAAGAACTCCGGACGCTGGACGCCATCCACATCGCGTCGGCCGTCTCGCTCGGGGCCGAGCTGATGGCGTTCGTGACGTACGACGACCGCCAGCTCGACGCCGCGCGCAGAGCCCGTCTCCCGCTCGTGCAGCCCGGGGTGTGAATTCATGTTCAGGCCGGACGGCCTCGTTTCCGCGTTCACACTCGCCTTTCTCAGGCGGGCGAACGGGCGAACCCGTCGGCGTGGACTCGGCGAAACAGTAGGCGTGGCTCCTCGTCGTCGACGGCCGGCAGCCCGGCGTCTCCGAGGGCGCGACGCTGAACGAGCTGAAGCAGATGCTGAAGGACGAAGGCGCGGTCGACGCGCTCAACTCGATGGCGGCGGATCGTCGGTGCTCGTCGCGCGGAGTCCGGACGGCAGTCTGAAGGTGCCCAACGTCCCCGTCCACGATCGCGTTCCCGGCCGCGAGCCGCCGGTGGTGAGTGTGGTGGGGGTGGGTGGCGCGGCCCCGTAGGGCACGCCAATCTAGCTCGCCGCGACTCGAGCCTCTCTGAAGAAATCTGCGGGCATTGGGCGTGAGAGTCTCCACGTGATGCTCATCGGCCGCTCCCCGCGGTGTTCCACGTACCTCGCTGGGCCGAGGAAGATGTAGGAACTCTCGCCTGGCGTTTCGCGGGCGAACAGGAAGATATGGGAACCCATCTTCTCGTGGTTGATGTAGCGCGCGCCTGTGACGCCGGCCTCTCGAGTCGCGTTTTGGGACTGCCAGTGGAAGAGCTCGGGCGAAATCGCGTAATCCTTGTAACGGGTGTTTACTGAATAGTGTCTAGGGTCCTTTTCCAACGTGACGAAGAGGAGGTCCACTCGGCAGGTTGGGATCCACAACACCCCCGCTTGAGTTCGGTACTTCGTTTCCAACGTGGAACGGCCCATGGCCGCAAGGGCTTCGTCTAGGGAATACCGAGCATGAATGGAAAGCGGTATGGGCTCAGCCCAACCGAGGACCCCCTCAAGGGGAGTCGTGACACGCATGGCCCTCGTCTCGAGGAGATCGAGGAGTTCCCGCACCTCGGCAACGACGTCAGTGTTCCGGGAGAGTCGCTCGATCATCTCCTCCACGCTACCCGGAGATGCCTGTCCAAAGAGCGTGAAAGCGATTCCGGTTAGTGCGCGGCGCTCGCGCTCGGAGAAGTCGCGGTTTCCCGAGACAATTGAATTCAGTGCGGAGCGGAATGCTGCAAACCAACGGGGATCATCGAGATGCTGGATCCTCGAGAGACCGCGTCCCAGGGACGCGCTCTCCGGGCCGGGAGGAAGGGCCGGTAGCCCCGCTTCCCTCCTCAGGGACATCCACGTCCGGCCGTTCCTGTATAGGCGTTCCAGATCGACATCTACTTCAACCAGGAACTCCTGAAGGGGAACATCGCGACCAAGGTCATGCAAGGCGGTGACGAGGCTTTGAAAGGTCGCGCCAATCGCGTTGGCGACGTTCTTCAGCACAATGTCTCGGGCGACGCGGTCGAGCTGCATTGAACAGCCGCTCGGTAGGTAAGGGAAGTCCTCCTTGATCTGTTTTGTAACGCCCGTCCCGGACCCGCGCAGGAGTGCGCGATAACGGGAGTCGAATCGGAAGAGCCGGTGCTGCGTGCCGATGAAATCGAGGACCGTCAGGCAGTCCTTGCCTTCGGCGCGACGAAGGCCCCGCCCGAGTTGCTGGAGGAAGACCGTTGCGCTCTCTGTCGGCCGAAGAAACAGAACGGTGTCAATCTCGGGAACATCGATTCCCTCGTTGAAAAGATCGACCGCGAAGAGGACGTTGACGTCGCGCGACTTCAGGCGCTGGAGCGCGTTTCGGCGTTCGTCTTCTCGGGAGTGCGTCGAAACCGCGAGGGCGGGAATGCCGACGTCGCTGAACTTTCTGGCCATGAATTCCGCATGAGCGATCGTGACGCAAAAGCCAAGGGCACGCATGCTCCGAATGTCCGAGTGCTTCTCCCCAACCTCGCGGATCACGAGGTGGGCCCGAGCATCGTCCGCCGTGTAGACGCGCGTAAGTGCGTCTGAGTCATACCCCCTCAGGGTCCAAGGCACGTGTGAGATGTCCGTGTTGTCGTGCAGGCCGAAGTATTGAAACGGGCAAAGGAGCCCCGCTTCGAGTGCGTCCCAGAGCCTGAGCTCAGACGCGAAGCGTCCGTCGAAACGCGCGAGAACATCGCGCTCGTCGGCGCGTTCCGGTGTCGCTGTCAGGCCGAGTAGCTCTTCCGGCTCCAGGCGATCGAGAAGTGTTCGGTACGTAGCCGCCTCTGCGAGATGGAACTCGTCGACGATGACGACTTGGAAGTGCCTTGGCGGCAGGGACTCAAGGACCCTCGAAAGGGATTGAATGGAAGCGAAGACGTGCCTGTATTCGGTCGGCTTCTTGCCCTCAAAGAGCTCTTCGCCGAAGTTGGCGTCGTGCAGGACGGCGCGGAACGTCCGGAGGCTCTGCTCGAGAATCTCTCGGCGATGCGCGACAAACAGGAGGGTGGGACGAGTTCCGTCCTTCGCCAGTTGCCGGTAGTCGAGCGCCGCCACGACGGTCTTTCCGGTGCCGGTGGCTGAGACAACGAGATTGCGATGCTTGCCGTGGATCTCTCGTTCTGCCTGGAGTCTTTCGAGGATCTCGACTTGGTGGGGGAACGGGTGGACGTCGAGCCCTAGAAAGACAACCTGCGAGCCCCGTCGGCTTGCCGCGATCGCGTCCGCGAACTTCGTCGGGTCGTAGTCCTCGAAGGAGGGGTCGGCCCAGTAGGACTCGAAGGTCGCCCGGAACTTGTCTAAGAGCGCGGGGGTTTCCGCCTCGGAGATTCTCACGTTCCACTCGACGCCTTCGGAAAGCGCGGTGTGGGTGAGGTTCGAGGATCCGACGTAGGCCGTGGAGTAACCGGAGTCGCGTTGGAAGAGCCATGCCTTCGCGTGAAGCCGCGTGGCCTGTGTCTCGTAAGAGACCTTCACCTGGGCTCCCAGCTCGATGAGGCGATCAAGGGCCCTTCGCTCCGTGGACCCCGTGTAGACGGTCGTTATCACTCGCAGGGGCCGGCCCTGTTCCCGGAATCGCCGAACTTGGTTGTCGATGACTCGGATGCCATGCCAGCGGATGAACGCGCAGACCAGGTCGATGCGATCAGCGGAAGGGATCTCGGCGGCGATCGAGTGCCCGATGCGAGGCTCGCCGCGTGCGTTCACGAGGAGATCACTTGTCGTGAGGGGGATCTCGGGCCGCGTCGGGTCCTCAACCTGGGCCGGGCCTGGCGGTCGACGGAGGATGGCCGTCAGGAGTCGCGCCGGCTCCGCGATAGCGTCTTCCGGCGCCGTGGTTTCGCCGTCGAAAGCTCCGAGAGCCGCGTGCACCCGTCTCGCGACCTCAAGTTGACGAACCGCGGCTTCGTCGCCGGTTGAATCGGAAAGAGCACGGGTCAGGAGCCGAAGCAGATGCCTCGCGAGAAGGACGCGTGCCTCCGCAACCGTCGGTGTGGATTGAAGGGCCATGAAGCCCTGGGACTCGAGTTCCGCCACCTCCCGCGCAAAGCCGCGGGTCAGGAGCTCCTCGTAGAGCCCCGGTGGACGTGACATCGAGCCCTACTTGTCCCTCTTGTACAGCCACCCCGCCTCTAGCGTCCTGACGCCGTCGTTGTCTCCGACGACGTACTTCGCGCCGCTCCAGATGGCGGCGCCGGCGGTCCTTCCCTTCGCGTCGATGGCGTAGAAGCTGACGTTGAACTTCGGTCGCCCCTTCTCGTCGCGGTGGCGGGGGACACGGTGGGTCTTCTCGTCGATGCGCTTGAGCGCGAGGAGGCAGGCTTCTTCCGCGCTCTTTCCTTGCCGCATGAACTCGACGACCGTGTGCGAGCCGCAGGTGACGAGGTTGGCCTCGCCGCGGCCCGTGGATCCGCAGCTCCCGACGCCGTTCTCGCTGTAGACACCCGCGCCCACGACGGCCGAGTCACCGACGCGGCCCGGGATCTTGAAGTAGAGGCCCGACGTCGTCGTGACGCCCGCGAGATCGCCCGTCGCGCTCCGGATCGACATGTGGATCGTCCCCTGCGGCCGGAAGTACTCGTTGCCGCTTTTCCGGATGAACTCCTTGATGTCGGGGTCCTCGGCTTCCTTGCCGGCCTCGATCCAGTCGTCCGCGTCCGAGAGGCGCTCTCGCCAGTAGAGCCAGATCTTCCGCGTCTTTTCGGTCAGGAGATCCTCGACGGGAAAGCCGTGGGCCGTCGCGAACTTCCGCGCGCCCGCGCCGACGAGAAAGACGCGGTCGGTCCGCTCCATGACGAGCCTTGCGACCTTCGAGGGCGTCTTGACTCCCTCGAGTGCGCCGACGGCGCCGGCCCTGAGCGTCCTGCCGTCCATGACGCACGCATCGAGCTGGACGACGCCCTCCTCGTTCGGAATCCCGCCGTACCCGACGCTCACGTCGTTCGGGTCCAGCTCGTTGACGTTCACTCCGGCGATCGCGGCGTCGAGCGGGTCGTGGCCCTGCAGGAGCGCCTGCCGCGCGGTCTTCGCGGCCTCGCCGCCGTTCGCGGACGTCACGAGGACGTAGCCGTCGGCGGCCGGAGCCGTACCGGTCGCGCCGGGGCTCTGCGCCTGGAGTTTTCCTTCGAAGGGGGAAGAGGGGAGAACGCTGGCGACGGAAGCCGCGGCAGCGGCCTGAAGGAAACGACGACGAGAACTGCGCATGGAGAGGGCCTTTCCCGGCGTGCAACGGCCGCGCCGTCGCGAGCCCGCATTCACCTTCTAGGAAGAACCAGCCTGATGGTCAGCGAAACGGCGACAGGATACGCCGCGGCCTTACTCCTCCGGCAGCTCGGCCTCTTCGGACTCGGTGCGGACGCTGCCGGGCAGCGCGTACTTGAGGATGATGTCGCCGAGGTTCTGCGAGAAGGTCGAGCGGGGGAGGACCTGATCGCAGCCGGCCTTCTTCCCCTTCTCGATCAGCTCGGTCTGCTTGTGCTCGCAGTAGCCGACGACCCAGATCCCCTTGGTCCTCGGAGCCTTCTTGAGCGCGGTGATCGCGGGGAGAGGGTCGTGCCGGAGGGCGAGGTCGACGAGAACGAGGCCCGTCCGCGTCGGGTCGGCCTTCTTCTCGAGGTCGGCGGGGGAGTCGAGGAACACGCCGGGGGTCTGGCTGGATTTCAACGCGTGATCGATCTTCGTTCTCCAGAAGAGGTCGTCGACCAGGACGAGAACCGTACGATTCATGGTCCCTCCTCGGAGTCGGCAGACCCCGGTCCCGGGAGTCCGGGGGGTCCGCCCTGGAGTGCGTTCGGTGGCAAGTATAGCCGCCGGAGACGTTTCCCGTTCGACAATTCGGCCGCGGGAGTGTCAGACTCCCCGCGTTTCCATGAGCAAATCCGCCCGAACGCACAGGCAGGCCGCCCCCGCGTCCCGCGGTATCAGGAGGGTTTCTTCCGCATGAGCGAAAAGGAATTCAAACCGTTCGTTCCCGCCGACTCGCAGATGCGGGAGTTCACGGGGCGGGCACTCGTCCTGGGCCTTCTGATGAGCGTCGTCCTCGGTGCGGCCAACGCCTACCTCGGGCTCAAGGCCGGCATGACGATCGCCGCCACGTACCCGGCGGCCGTCATCGGGATGGCGGTCCTCCGGATCTTCAAGGGCTCGCTCCTCGAGGAGAACTTCGCCCGGACCGTCGGATCCATCGGCGAATCGGTGGCGGCCGGGGCGATCTTCACGATCCCGGCGTTCGTGATCCTCGGGATGTGGAAGTTCCAGGGCTGGAACGCGAGCGAGTACCTGACGGCGACCGCGCTCATGATCCTCGGCGGCTTCCTCGGCATCCTCTTCGTGACCGTGCTCCGGCGCGTCATGGTCGAGGACGCGTCGCTGCCCTTCCCCGAATCCGTCGCGGCGGCCGAGATCCACAAGGCCGGCCAGCGCGGCGCCGAGGCGGCGAAGCAGCTCTTCAAGGCGATGGGCGTCGGCGCCTTCATCAAGTTCCTCGGCGACTCGGGATTCTTCAAGGCGTCGAACGACTTTCACCTCGCCGTCGGGCAGCTGAAGGAGAGCTTCGTGCGCCTCGGGCTCCGGGGCGACGCGCGCAAGATCGAGGCCGGCGGCATCACGACGATGTCGGCGCCCGCGGCGACACCCGCCTACTTCGGCGTCGGCTACATCATCGGGCCCGAGCTCGGCGCCCTGAACTTCGCGGGCGGCCTCCTCGCGTGGGGCCTGTTCGTGCCGCTCCTCGTCTTCTTCCTGGGGCCCGCGAACATCGGCGCCTACACGGACGCCGACGGCACCCAGAACTGGGCGGCCCTCGCAGGACACCTCTACCGGTACATCGTGCGGCCGATCGCCGTCGGTGGGATGCTCGTGGGCGCGTGCTTCACGCTCTTCAGGATGCGGAAGAACCTGATCGCCGGCATCAAGCGCGGCGTCCAGGACGTCAAGAAGTCCGCCGCGGCCTCCGCGGCGACGTCGCGCACGGAGAAGGACCTCAACCTCAAGATCGTCGGGACCGGGATCGCCGCCGTCTTCGTCCTCATGGTCGGCCTCTACTTCTACTTCACGGGCGTCTTGGGAGGCGCCTTCCTCGCGGCGCTCGTCATGCTCGTGACCGGCTTTTTCTTCGCGGCCGTCTCGGGGAACCTCGTCGGGATGATCGGCTCGTCGAACAACCCGATCTCGGGCCTCACGCTCGCGACGACGATCGTCGCGGCGCTCACGATGGTCATCATCGGCGTCAAGGGCGCGCAGGGTGTCGCGGCCGTGCTCGGCGTCGCGGCGGTCGTCTGCGTGTCGTCGGCCGTCGCGGGCGAGATGCTGCAGGACCTCAAGGTCGGGCACATCCTCGGCGGCACGCCGTGGAAGATGCAGCTCGGCGACATCCTGGGCGTCTTCGTCGCCGGCCTCGTCATGTTCTTCCCGCTCTACCTTCTCCACACGTCCGACCTCGCCTCGAATCCCGGGATCGGCGGCTTCGGCGGCAAGAACCTCCCGGCCCCGCAGGCGGGTCTCATGGCGGCGCTTTCGCAGGGCATCGTGGGCGGCGAGATGGCGTGGCCCCTCGTCCTCGTCGGGATCGCGATGGGCATCTCGCTGATCCTGATACGCGTCAAGAGCCCGATGCTCTTCTCCGTCGGGATGTACCTGCCGCTCGAGACGACGTTCGCGATCTTCATCGGCGGGCTCATCAAGGGTTACGTGACTCGCGGCGCCGAGAAGCGCGGCTACAACGAGGCCCAGAAGGCGCGCGTCGAGAACGCGGGCGTCCTCGCGGCATCGGGCCTCATCGCGGGCGAGGCGCTCGTCGGGCTCCTCGTCGCGGGCGTCGTGGCGTTCCGGTCGGACAACAGGTTCCCGCAGATCGGCGGGATGTTCGACGCGGTGGGCGGCTGGCTCGCGATCCCGGTCATGCTGATCCTCGCGGCGTACCTCGTGTGGGTGCCGCTCGGAAAGGCCGGTGCGGCGGACGAGCCGGCTCCACCGACGGCGGTGATGTAGAGGGGGCTCCTCGACTCCGACCCTCCTGCTCCTTCGCGCATGAACTCGCTTCGCTCAGACAGCATGCGCGTGCGTCGCAGGAGGATCGGAGCTCTCGTCGCCCTTTCATTCGCAGGAGTTCTCCTTCTGTTCTTCTTCGATCCTGCGACGGCTGGTTTCTACCCGCCGTGTCTCTTCAAGACGGTTCTCGGAACGCAGTGCCCCGGCTGCGGAAGCCTGCGCGCCGCGCACCAGCTCCTGCATGGCAATTTCGCGGGGGCCTGGGCGCTCAACAAACCGCTCCTGATTGCGCTGCCGCTGGCCGCTGCTGCTGGCCTCTTTACCCTTCTAAGAAATCCGAAAACGCCCTGACGACCTGCGCGGGCGTCACAGATTCGTGCAGCGTCCTCCGGCGGCAACACGAAAACGTGCGCGGAGTGAGGGAAGTCACGGCGCCCGACCTGGCACGGCCTTGCAACTCTCCCCACGTCCGGGGCGAGACGGCCCGGGGCAGAAAGAGAGGCCGATCATGAAGAACACGATGCGCAACCTGACGCTCTCCGCCGCGGCCCTCGCGGCCCTGACGGTGATCGCCCCGAAGGCGTCCGCCGAGCCATGGAAGAACTTCCCGCTGCCCCCCTCGCCGCGCCAGGTGCGGGAGATGTGGCGGGAGCGGCACGAGTCGCCGCGCCACGAGTTCCGCGAGCGTGGCACCGGCTATGGCCAGTACGGTCGGGCATACGCCGCGCCCGTCCGCCCGTACGTCCGGTACGGCTATGCCGCGCCCTTCCGCGTTCTCTCGGGGTTCCGCTTCTACGCGGCGTGCCCCGGCCCGGGCTACGTCTACATCGCGAACTACGGCTGGGCCCTGCCGCCCTACTACGGCGCCGTCTGGATTCCCGGGCACTACGACTTCGAAGGCTTCTGGATCGAAGGCCATTGGCGCTGAACAGCGCGGGCCTCGAAGGCGGCGGGCGGCCTCAGGGTCGCCCGCCTTCGTTTTCGAGGAGCGCGCGCTTGCGCCTCACGCCCCAGCGGTAACCGCCGAGCGAGCCGTCGGTCCGCACGATGCGATGGCACGGGACGACGAGAGCGACAGGGTTCCTCGCGCAGGCCGAGGCGGCGGCGCGCACGGCAGACGGCTTTCCGATCGCCCCGGCGAGCTGTGCGTACGTACGCGTCTCGCCGCGAGGGATCTTTCGGAGCGCCTCGAACACGCGGCGTTGGAACGTCGTCGCCCTCAGGTCGAGCGGGATCGAGGAAAGATCCACGGCCTCGGCGAGCGAGCCCGCGATGAGCGTCGTCCACTCCACGAGGGCGGCGGGCGCCCTCTCGAGCACGGCTTCAGGGTACTCGCGCCTCAGG
>JBAUSZ010000441.1:0-2693 GCA_049581965.1 Thermoanaerobaculia bacterium
CTCGAGCGCGAGCCACGTCAGGGCGGCCGCGGCGGCGCCGGCGGTCGTCGTCACGAACGCGAGCGCGGCAGTGCCGTTCGCCGCGAGCGCCGAGCCCGCGTTGAACCCGAACCAGCCGAACCACAGGAGGCCCGCGCCGAGGAGGACGTACGGGACGTTGTGCGGAATGAGGGCAATGCGCTTGAAGTCCTGCCGCGGCCCGAGGAGCCGCGCCGCGACGAGGGCGGCGGTCCCCGCGCTGACGTGCACGACGGTCCCGCCGGCGAAGTCCAGCGCGCCCCAGGCTCTCAGAAAGCCTCCGGTGCCCCAGACCGAGTGGGCGATCGGCGCGTAGACGACGAGGCTCCAGAGGACGAGGAAGACCACGTAGGCGCGGAAGCTCATGCGCTCGACGATCGAGCCCGAGACGAGGGCCGGCGTGATCGTCGCGAACATCCCCTGGAAGACGAAGAACGCGAGCGCGGGGATCGTCGCCGCGTATGCCGGCTCGGGCGCGCCGCCGACGCCCGCGAGCCCGACCCACCTCAGAGAGCCGAAGAAGGGAGTTCCCGGCGCGAACGCGAGCGAGTAGCCGGCGACCATCCAGACCACGGCCCCGACGCCCATCGCGACGTACGTCATCATGAGCGTGTTGAGCGTGTTCTTGCGCCGCACGAGCCCCGCGTAGAAGAACGCGAGGCCGGGGTTCATGAGGAAGACGAGCGCCGCCGCGACGAGGACCCAGGCCGTGTCACCCGCGCTGATGCCGGGGGGGTTCATGCACCCTCCTTGCCGCCGCGCAGCGCCTTCGCCTTCACTTCCTCGGCCGAGATCGGCGTGAGCGCCTGCACGTCCTGCTCGCCGGTGCGGATCCGGATCACCCGCTCGAGCGCCTGGACGAAGATCTTCCCGTCGCCGACCTCCCCGGTGCGGGCCGCCGAGACGATCGCCTCGATCGTGGGCTCGACGAAGGGTTCTGAGACGGCGATGTCGATCCGCACCTTCTCGACGAACTCGAAGACGAGCGTCGTCCCCCGATACTGCTCCACCGTGTCGTGCTCGCCACCGTGGCCCTGCACGCGCGCAAGCGAGATGCCCGTGACGCCGGCGCGAAAGAGCGCGGCCTTCACGTCCGCGAGCCTTTCGGGCCGGATGATCGTCGTGATGAGCTTCATGCTGTTTCCTCCGGCGTGGACTTGAGGCGCGATTCTGTACCATGATGACGACGGCCTTCGGAGGTCCGTGTTGGTTCGAACGGTCCGGGAGATCTCTCCGGGGGGGCCGGCTCCCTACCCGGAGGCCGACGCGTCGGACGCGACGCTCAAGGACGGCACGCCCGTCCGCTTGCGGCCCATTCGCCAGGACGAGGCGCCGGAGCTCCTCGAGCTCTACGACCGCCTCTCCCCCGAGAGCCTCTACTTCCGCTTCTTCGCGGTGCCCGACAAGGACCGCGCGAAGGCCGAGTACCTCGCGCACGTCGACTACAAGGACCGCTACGCCCTCGTCGCCGAGGTCGGCGGCGTCCTCGCCGGCGTGGCCCGCTGGGAGCGCGACGCCGCGAACCCGACGCACGCGGAGGTCGCGTTCACGGTCGCCGACGACCTGCACGGCAAGGGCCTCGGATCGCTCCTCTTCCGGCGGCTCGCGTCGCTCGCCCTGAGGAGGGGAATCTCGATCTTCGACGCGGAAGTCCTGCCGGACAACGAGAAGATGCTCCGTGTGTTCGCGCGCTCCGGCCTCCCGCAGACGTCGCGAACCGACGGGCCGGCTCTCCACGTGTCGCTCGCGCTCGGGAACGAGCCCGCGCTCTGACGACCCGCGCCTATACTTGCCTCCCGAGTGGCCGCTCCGGACGTTCCTCCCCGCAGCATCGGCCGGTACGAGATCGTGCGCCTGCTCGGGAAGGGCGGAATGGGTGAGGTCTACCTCGCGACCGATCCCGCGCTCGGCCGCCGCGTCGCGATCAAGGTGCTGCCCCCCGCGCTCCAGCAGGACGCGAAGATGCGCGGGCGCTTCATGAACGAGGCGCGCGCCGTCGCGGCGCTGAACCACCCGAACGTCATCACCCTCCACGACCTCGCCGCGACGGACGAGCGGGACGCCGGGTTCCCGCCGGGCGCTCTCTACCTCGTCCTCGAGTACCTCGAGGGCAAGGGCCTCGACGAGATCATGGACGCGCGCCGCCTCGCCGTGCTCGAATGTGTGGACATCGCGATCCAGGTCCTCGAGGGGCTCAAGGCCGCGCACCAGAACCGGATCCTCCACCGGGACATCACGCCGCCGAACATCATGCTCGCGCCCGACGGCCGCGCGAAGCTCCTGGACTTCGGCCTCAGCAAGATCCTCCTCGAAGGCGCGCGCGACTCCTCGAAGGGCCCCCGCCACACCGGCGAAGGGATGATCGTCGGGACGCTCGACTATCTCTCCCCCGAGCAAGCCCTCGGCAGCCCGCTCGACGAGCGCTCGGACCTCTTCTCCTTCGGGATCGTCTTCTACCAGATGCTCGCGGGCGTGCACCCGTTCTCGGGCGAAAGCGTGACTCAGATGGTCGCCAAGATGATGACCAAGGAGGCCGACCCCTGGCCGGAGCCCGACGAGGTGCCGGACGCGATCAAGCAGATCGTCGCGCGCGCGCTGCGCAAGGAAGCGTCCGAGCGCTACGGCAGCGCGGGCCAGATGATCCTCGACCTCCTCATGGCCCGTCGCGAGCTCGC
>JBAUSZ010000442.1:0-8458 GCA_049581965.1 Thermoanaerobaculia bacterium
GGACGGAGCCGCGCGCATCTTCGGTCTGCCGGCCGACGGTCTCTTGACGGTCTTTCCGAGCGGCGGGCCCGAGTACTCCGTGACCCGGCGCCTGCCGCTCTCGGAGGACATCGTCATCACCCTGCCGGCGCGCGAGCCGCAAAGGCCGAAGATGAAAAAGCAGGCGCCGGAGCAAAGAACCGCGGAGGCTGTGCCGCGCTAGAGACGACAGCCGATCGACGGGTTGTCGGGCTTTGCCTCAGCCGCCCGCGACGGGCGGCAGGAGCGCGACGGTGTCGCCGGGGCGCACGGCGTCGGTCTCGCGGGCCCAGGTCTCGTTCACGGCGGCTTTCGCCCTCTCGCCGAAGCGCGCGATCGGAGGGTGCGCGGCCTCGAGCGCGCGGCGCAGGGACGCGACGGTCGCGGGCTCGTCCACCTCGACGGAGACGCCCGGGCCCAGCTCGTCCTTCAGGGACGCGAAGAGGAGCACGTCGACCTTCACGGGGCGATTCTAACGAGGCTTCGCCCGGGGCCCGGCACCAGACCCGACCTCATTTGAAGTAGCCGTTCACGTCCAGAACGAAGTCGAGCGCACCGGCCGCGTTGTTCTTCACCAGGAAGCTGCCGTCCGAGGCGAGGAAGACGAGCGAATTGTTCGCGCGTGTCCGGCCAGCCCGCAGACTGATCGTCGAGGTCGACGGAGGGGAAGCGATGCCATTCGGGTAGAGGACGAGGTCTCCGGCCGCCGCGGGATTGACGGCTGTGACGTTCGCCGAAATCACGATCGCGCCGGCGGGGACGTTGCAGACTCCCGTCGCGACGAACGAGCGCAGCCCGCCGGCCCCGAGTGGCGGGCCCCCGAGCGGTCCCGCCGCGTTGCGCGTGTCGATGAGACGGCAGGGCGCGAGTACGTTGAACGTCGTCGCGGCGGAGACGGGTGGGGGCGGTGGCGGACCCCCCGGGGGCGGGGCGAACGGGTTACCGACTTCGTATCTGGCCTTGGCGGGAAGCGTGTAGAGCTTGATGGATCCGGTTGCGTCGACCCACGGCCACACGAAACTACCGAAGAATGCGGGCTTGCTCGTGAGATACAGAGAGCTCGGAAGCGTGTAACCCGCCGGCGTGTTGTGCCAGTGAACCGAGTTCGTCAGGTAATCGAAGTTGCCATCGCGGATGACCGTCGAGAGAACCGCGGGGTCGGGAACCATGGTCCAGCGTTCCGGATCGTAGCCGAGCCGCCAGACGGCGCTGCCTCCCCAGTCGGAGCTGTTCCCCGTCATCGCCGCGTCCTCGTAAAGCCAGCCGCCCATTTGGCCGGAGCGGCCGAGGACGTTGCCGATGACGGAGTCCCACCACGAACCGTACGCCAGGCCCACGGCCCTGACGTTCGACGTGTCCGAGAAGCTCTTCCTTTGCCCGGAGAGCCAGTTGCGGAAGAAAGTCAGGTCGATCGCGTTGCCGTGCGTGTAATCGCTGTCCAGATTCTGGGAGTAGTTGCCTTCGAACAGGACGTGATGGGGTCCTGCCATGTGGGACGCGTTCAGGCCGACCTCGACCCAAGCCGGGTTGTCGAAATCCCAGCTGTCGTCCGTGTCGTTGTAGCCGAAGACGCTCCCGGCGCCGCAGGAGCGCACGACCATGACTTTGCAGGCATTCAGAATGATGTTGTTTTCCACCAGGACTTCGGAGGAACCTCCCGCGAAGCTGATCGCGTAACCCGCGCCTCCGGGCTCCGGCCACGACCCGTCGTGGACGTAGGATTCGCGGATTTCGACTCGGAACGAGCCGTTGACGGCGAATCCCTCTCCGATCCACTGCGTGTTCTCGACACTCTTGGCCCAGGAGTAAGCCGCGTTCTCGAATCGAATCTGCCCGTCGGCCCCACCGATGGCGGTAAAGCTCTCGACGCCCGCGTTCTTCACGAGTGCGTTGGCGCCGCTGTATCCCGTGAGCTGGGCCGTGTGACTCCTGCGGTAGTCCGTGTGCAGGGGAGTCGTAAAGGTGATGGTGTTGCCGCCGATCGAGGCGATTTCCTTGATCTCGCAGGTCGGCCGGTCGGTGCGGGAAAACCAGGACATCGAATCCGGCGGCGTGCCGGGCGCCGAGTCGTAAGGTCCGCTCGCATCGGAATAGGTGTTGTCGTCCTGCCACTGCTGCTGAGGAAGGTGCATGTTCCAGGCGACCTTGTCACCTTTCCAGACTTTTGCGTTTCCCGGAAAGCCCGCTGGAGTCGGCTGCCAGGAAGCGCCGGAAAGCTCGTCGAGAAGGACGAACTCGCCGAAAGAGAATCCGGCCGCGTTCGAGACCGTCACGGAGGCCGCGCCCTTGACTCCGTCCGTCGTCAGGGTCTGCGAGGTGGAGTCCACTTTTGGCCAGCGCGAGGGGCCGATGATCACGACTGGCGCCGCGTCATAGGAATAGGAGCTTGGATCGACGGGATGCATCGGGTCGGTTCGCGGGCGCGCGCCGTTCGTCTTTCTGAGAACCGTCACGCCGGGGCCGGATCCGCGGAGCGTGATCCCACTGTGTACGAGCAAGTAGCTGTTGACCGTGAAGCTCCCTGCCGAGAGCAAGACCACTTGCCCTGCGGGACAGGAATCGAGCGCAGACTGGATCGCGTACGAATCGTCGCCGCCGCCGGGCGTCAACGTCCGAAAGATGGTGTTGCGGGCGGGAATGCCCCCGACCGCATTTAGGCCCGGATTCCAGACGGTCGCTCGGTCCATCGGCAGGAGGCTGGTGTCGGCGGCGGCTCGCACGCCTTCGTGAGAAACGAGCGAGCATGCGATCGCGAAGAGCCGGATAGTCTCCCCACCGCGAAGCACGTTCTTGAACCTCCCAGCCGAAGACCCGAATTCCGATTTTACTCCGTAGAATCGCCGACTCGGAGGATCCATGGCCGACGGACGTCTTGCGGGAAAGACCGCGCTCGTGACGGGCGCGAACAAGGGAATCGGGAGGGCGATCGCCCTGCGGCTCGCGGCCGAGGGGGCGCGCGTCGCCGTCTGCGCCCGAAAGGAGTCCGAGGCCCAGGCCGTGGCCGTCGAGATCGTGAAGGCGGGCGGCGAGGCGCACGCGGTCGTCCTCGACGTCACGGACGCGGCCTCCGTCGCGACGGGCGTCGAGCGCGCCGCGCGGCCCGACCGCCGCATCGACATCCTCGTCAACAACGCGGGGGTGGGCGGCCCGTCGCCCCTCGACGGCGACGCGCGTTCGGACGAGGCGTGGCACGCGATCCTCGACGTGAACCTCACGGGCACCTGGCGCGTCCTGCGCGCCGCGCGGCCATTCCTCGCTCCCGGTGGACGTGTCGTGAACCTCTCCTCGGTCACGGGCCGCTTCGGCGTGGCCGGGATGGCGGCGTACACGACGTCCAAGCACGGCGTCATCGGCCTCACGCGCGCTCTCGCCCTCGAGCTCGCCCCGAAGAAGATCACGGTGAACGCGGTCTGCCCGGGGTGGGTCGACACGGAGATGGGCCGCTCGGGCATCGCGCGGATGGCGAAAGGCTTCGGGAAGAGCTTCGACGAGACGTTCGCTTTCGCGGGAAAGATGGCGCCGCTCGGCGAGGTCCTGACGCCCGCCGAGGTCGCCGGCCTCGTCGCATACCTCACGTCCGACGACGCGCGCAACGTCACAGGCCAGGCGATCGTGATCGATGGCGGGCAGGTGATGCCCTGAGCGAGGGTCCGGCCGGACCGGCGCGCATCCGCGCCGTCTTCCTCGACGCGGGAGACACCCTCCTGCGCGCGGACCCGCCGGTGACGCGCGTCTACCGCGAGGCGTTCGCGCGGCACGGCGTCGCGGCGTCCGACGAGGCGGTGCACGACGCCGTCCACGCGACGTGGCGCGACGTGGACGCCGCGCGCGAACGCGGCGAGGAGCGCTGGGGAGGCGCCGGCGGCGAGGCCGGATTCTGGCGGCGGTTCGTCGGGACCGTGTTCGCGCGCGTCGGAGGCGGCGCGATGCCGGAAGTCCTCCTCGCCGAGCTCGTCGAGCACTTCCGCGAGGAGAAACACTGGGCGCTCTATCCCGAGACGACGGCCGTCCTCGCCGAGCTCCGGGCGGCCGGCCTCCGCCTCGTGATCGTCTCGAACTGGGATTCGTCGCTTCCGACTCTCCTCGAGCGCGTCGGGCTCGCGTCGGCGGTGGACGACATCGTCGTGTCGGCCCTCGTCGGCGTCAGCAAGCCCGCCCGCGGGATCTTCGACGAGGCGGTCCGCCGCGCGGGAGTCGGGCACGTCGAGGCGCTCCACGTCGGCGACTCGCTCACGGACGATTACCACGGCGCGCGCGACGCGGGCCTCTCGGCCTTGCTTCTCGACCGCCGCGGCCGCGCCCGGGAAGGCGTCGAGGCGATCCGCTCCCTCGACGAGATCCCGCGCCGCCTCCGCGCCCGTTAGACTCCTGCGACCGTGTCGCGACAAAAGGGGGCCTCGTGCTGAAGCAGCTCCTCCGGACGAAGACGATCGAGCAGCTCCAGGCGAGCGTCGAAGAGCCGGGCCGCCAAAGCCTCAAGCGGGCGCTCTCGGCGTGGGACCTCACGTTCCTCGGGGTCGGCGCGATCATCGGAGCCGGGATTCTCTCGAGCCTCGGGACCGGGCTCGCGGGCGGCTTCGACTCGTCCTACGGCGTCACGCGCCCCGCCGCCGGGCCCGCGCTCGTCGTGAGCTTCCTCCTGACCGCGGTCGCTTGCGGGTTCACGGCGTTTTGCTACGCCGAGATGGCGTCGATGATCCCGGTCTCGGGCTCGGCCTACACGTACGCGTACGCGACGCTCGGCGAGCTCATGGCGTGGATCATCGGTTGGGACCTTCTTCTCGAGTACGCGATCTCGAACGTCGCCGTCGCGATCTCCTGGGGGAGCTACGCGAACAATCTCCTGCAGGGGATGGGCGTGAACCTCCCGGGCTGGCTCGCGATGGACAGCCGGACGATGCTCCAGGTGACCGCCGACTTTCTGAAGGCGCATCCGGACGCGTCGAGCCTCTCCGCGCGCCTCGGGTATCTCGCGCAGGCGAAGGCCGGGGCGCTCGCGGGCGCGGACGCCTTCACGAACTGGTCCACGGTTCAGGGCGCGCCCCTCGTCGGCAGGTTTCCGGTCGGGATGAACCTCCTCGCGATGTTCATCACGATCGTGATCACGGCGCTTTGCGCGTGGGGAATCAAGGAATCCGCCCGCTTCAACAACGTGATCGTCATCGTGAAGGTCGCTCTCCTCCTCGGCGTCATCGCGATCGGGTTCTTTTACGTCAAGCCCGCGAACTACCACCCGTTCGCGCCGAACGGACTCAAGGGCATCCAGGCGGGCGCCGCGATCATCTTCTTCGCGTTCATCGGCTTCGACGCCGTCTCGACGACCGCCGAGGAAACGCGGAACCCCGGACGGGACCTGCCACGCGGGATCCTCGGGAGCCTCGCGATCTGCACCGTCATCTACGTCGGGGTCTGCGCCGTCGTCTCGGGAATGCTCCCCTACACGGCGTACCACGGCGTGGCCGACCCGATCGCGCACGCCTTCTCCTCGATCGGGATGACGAAGGTGGCGGGCGTCGTGTCGATCGGCGCCGTCGCCGCGCTCTCGGGTGCTCTCCTCGTCTACCAGCTCGCCCAGCCGCGCATCTTCATGGTCATGGCGCGCGACGGGCTCCTTCCGCGCTGGTTCGAAAAGGTCGGCCCGCGTAGGACGCCGATCAACGCCACGTGGGTCACGGGCATCCTCGTGCTCCTCCCCGCGGGCCTCATGAACATCGACGAGGTCGTCGAGCTCACGAACATCGGGACGCTCTTCGCGTTCGTTCTCGTGAGTGCCGGCGTCCTGATCCTGCGCGTGAGGCGCCCCGAAGCCCCCAGGAAGTTCCGGACGCCTTTCGTGTGGTTCAGCGCGCCGGCGGGGATCCTCTTCTGCCTCTGGCTCGCCCTCGGCCTCCCGCGCGCGACGTGGGAGCGCTTCGTGATCTGGCTCGTGATCGGGCTGGCCTGTTACTTCCTCTACAGCGTCCGCCACAGCCGGCTTTCGGCGGCGGCCGGCGACCGCGCCGGCTGAGGCGCCCGGACGAAAAAAGCGCCCGGGGCCGAGGGGCCGCCGGGCGCTCGATCGACCGGAGGGAAGACCTACTTCGCGGCCTTGTCGCCCGGGTTCGTGCCCTTCTTGATTTCGTCGATGTTGGCCACGCCGTCGCCGTCCGAGTCCTTCTTCTCGATCGCGGCGAAGTCGTACTTGCCGTCTTTCTTCGTCTTCGCGAGGTCGGCGCCGTAGGCGTTGTTCGTGTGGTCGCCGTCCTTCTTCGGCAGCGCCATCTTGTGGCAGGTCGAGCACTTGGTGTTGAGGGCCTTGGCGTCCGGGTACTTCTCCTTGAACGCCTTCTGGATTTCCATCGTCGCGAGCAGGCTCGTGCCGAGGCCGAGCGTCAGGAGAAGGCCGAGAACCGAGGCGGTCGTCTTCTTCATGGGTCCTCCTTGAGGAGCCGTATTTGACCAGACACGCTGTCCGGTTGCATGTTGCGAACACGTCTCACCCGGTGCCCCGGGGCCGAAGGGAGAAACCGCGCGATCAGCGCTTGGCGAGCAGGTCGCGGATCTCCTTGAGGTAGAGCTCCTGCTGCGTGGGGCCGGGCGCCGGGGCGGGAGCCGCGGCCAGCTTCGCGGCGAACTTGCTGAAGGGAACGACGACGAGGAAGTAGAGGCCCGCCGCCTTGAAGAGGAACGCGATGACGGCGTTCAGGAAGTTCCCGATCATGATCGTCCCGACCTTGATCGACGAGAAGTCGGGCTGGCCGCCGATCATCCCGATGATGGGGGTGATGAGGTCTTTCACGAGCGAGTCGACGATCGCGCCGAACGCGGCGCCGATGATGACGGCCGCCGCGAGGTCGACGACGTTACCCTTCATGATGAAGTCACGGAATCCTTTGATCATGTGTTCTCCTTGTGCCTGAATTCGCACGGACTGTCGAAACGGCGGGCGGAGTCTACCGGAAAAGACCCAGTCCGCCCGTTCCGGCGTAACCCGTCATCTCCACGTACGCCCGGCCCGCCGGGGCGCCCGCGAGGGTCATCGCGTCGCACGCGCCTTCCCAGTACGTCACGCGCGTGGACTTCTCCGTCGCCAGCTCCTGGCCGGCGAGGACGGGGACGACCTCGATCCCGATTCCCGCTTTCGGCACGCGCAGGACCCAGCGCGCGGGATACGTCGCGCCGCTCGCCGGGCTCTTCCAGCGGGCGGTTTCCTCGATCGTGAAGTCGGCCGCCGCGAGAGGGACGGCCGCGCCGTCCCTCTCGACGAGCGTGCCCGAGGAGAACGGCGTTCCGTTTCCCGCGGCGCCTCGCAGTCGGTAGAGCATGAGATCGCGCCCGTCGAGAAGGTGCACGGCGAACCAGTCCCAGCCCCGCGTTTCTTTCCCGATGGAGCCCGAGCCCCACTCGTGGTCGAACCACGAGAGGCCCGCCACGGCCTCGCTCGTGCCGCCGGTCGTCCACCAGCCCGCGGCCGAAAGGCGCGTGAGGCTGACGTACCTGCTCACCGCCTCCGGCGCAGACCCCTTTCGCGACATCCCGTTCTGACCGTGGAGGACCGGCGGTTTCTCGGGCGAGAGGACGAGCGAGAGCTCGTCGCCCCCGTCTTTCGCGAAGAGGACGAGTCGGCCGCCGACCTCCTCGAGCCGCCAGTCCTCGTTTGCGACAGAGAGCCGCCCCGCGCGGGCGTACGCGGCGCCCGGGCCGTCGCGGTGGAGCCTCTCGGCGAATCGAAACGTCCCCTTCGACACGTCGGTCCGGGCGAAATGCGCGAGGTGGAGGTCGCGCGCCGCGAAGGAAGATGCGCGCGGCGCCGGGTCGTCGGTGATTCCGGTCCGGAAGAACGTGAGCTGGTACCCGAGACGCTTGCCGGACGACGTCTCGAGCTGGCCCGTCACGTACCACCATTCGACGCGCGAATCCTCGTGCGCTCCGTGGTCGCGAGGGAAGGAGATCTTCTCGTTCGGATCCAGAGGCTTGAAACGGCCGCCGGGCGTCTTCGTGTCGTCGATGCGCGCAGGGGAACCGAAAATTTCTTTGAAGGTGAAGAGGGAGAGGGCGGCCGCCCCGGCGACGGCAAGCGCCCTGGCGAGAACCTTCAGCGCAGTTCGAGCACGCATGGGTGTCCCGGTGCACCGGCGCGTCTCGTTGTGCACCCGCCCATTCACCCTTCTAAGAAAATCCACCGAGAGGGCCTTTTTCTCAGGCTCCTCGTCGCACCCTGTCCGCTCTCGATCGGGAAGAAAAAACATCCTCTCCTACTCTTCCTTCAGCGCCGCCGCTGCGTCCGTCGCGGCGGCGAGGCCCGCGGGGCGCGCGGCCGCGAGGAGCGTCGCAAGGAAGACGAGGGCGAGCGCGCCCGCGAGGAAGGAGAAGGGCCAATGCATCGTGATCGTCCAGCCGAAGCTCTGGCGGTTGATGACGCGGACGAGGACGAGAGCCATCGCGGCGCCCGAGGCGAGCC
>JBAUSZ010000443.1:0-2185 GCA_049581965.1 Thermoanaerobaculia bacterium
GCCTCCAAGCCCGCGGCTCCCCCGGCCGCGCCCGCCGCCGGCGCCGTTCCCGCGGCGCCCTCTCCGGCGCTCACGACCGTCTCCGGGACCATCGTCGAGACGATGGACGCATCCGACTACACCTACATGCTCCTCGAAACGCCGGGCGGGAAGATCTGGGCCGCCGTGAACAAGTCGAAAGTCGCGAAGGGCGACGCCGTGACGGTCACGAACGCGATGACGATGGACGGGTTCCAGAGCAAGACGCTCAACCGGACCTTCGATCACATCCTCTTCGGCGTTCTCGCGAGCCCTGGCGGTGCCCGGCTGGAGGGCGCCGCGGCGCCTCCGATGGTGTCCGACCACCCGCCCACGGCGGGGACGACCGGCGGAGAAACCCCGCAGCAGATGGCCGCCCAGCACGGCCAGGCCGCGGGCGGACCCAGTGACGCCCCCGACGTGAAGGTCCCGAAGGCCGAAGGGCCGAGCGCGAAGACGGTCGCCGAGCTCTGGGCGCAGCGCGCCGCGCTGAAGGGCAAGGACGTGTCCGTGAGGGGGAAGGTCGTGAAGGTCACGGCGGGTGTCATGGGAAAGAACTGGCTCCACGTGCGCGACGGTTCGGGCTCGAAGGCGACGAAGGACAACGACCTCGCGGTCACGACGGACGCGGTCGCGAAAACGGGCGACATCGTGACCGTGACGGGAATCGTCTCGGTGGACAAGGACTTCGGCGCGGGCTACGCGTATCCCGTCATCGTCGAGAACGCGAAGCTGAGATAGCGAGGCGCGGCCGCGCCCGGCCCGGGGCCCTGATTTTTCGACGCTCCTGAGGCATTTGGACCAGGCGCCGCGCGGCGCCGGGACCTAATGTGTGCTTGTGAAGGACTGCACAAGCTGGACCTCCCGCCGGGGCGTGCAAAGCAAGGACTCGTCCCCCCCGAAAGACCGAACACGGCGCGCGCGTCCCGGCGTTTTCGAGCCTGCCCCCGCCCTCCGGCCCCCCCTCGCTCCTTCCCGGGAGCCGGTCAGGCGGTCCTGCACGTCCACCCGCGGAGCGAGGCCGCCGGGTGGCAAATTCGCCCGACGGAAGACCGGGTGAACGGGATCTACTCGCCGATGATCTTGATGAGGACGCGCTTGGGTCGCCGGCCGTCCCACTCGCCATAGAAGATTCGCTCCCACGTTCCGAAGTCGAGGCGGCCGTTCGTGATCGCGACGACGGCCTCACGGCCCATGAGCTGGCGCTTGACGTGCGCGTCCGCGTTGTCCTCGCCCGTGTCGTTGTGCCGCCACTGGCGTACCGGCTCGTGGGGAACGAGCGTCTCGAGGAAGCGCTCGTAATCCGCATGGAGGCCGCTCTCGTCGTCGTTCACGAAGACGGACGCCGTGATGTGCATCGGGTTCACGAGGCAGAGACCTTCCCGAACGCCGCTCTCCTGGACGGCGGCCTCCACGTCGGACGTGATGTTCACGAAGCCGATCCTCGACGGAACGTTCAGGGTCAGGACCTTGCGGTGGGACTTCATGGGCTTTTCTCCTGTCCCGGCGCGGCGTCCAGCTCCCGGAGCGCGGCCTCCGCGTTCTTCGCGGGGTCCCCTCCCGCCGGCGCGACGCGGAGGATCTCTTCGTAGAGCCGTCTCGCGTCGCGCGTGCGGCCGGCGGCGCGGTAGAGGCCCGCGAGGCCGACGCGGGCGGGGAGCGCCTCGGGCGTGTCCGGCGTCTCGCGGAGGATCTCCTCGTAAAGCGTCTGCGCGCGGAGCGCGTCGCGCGAGCTCTCGGCCGCCTGGGCGAGGCGCAGTGTCGCCGTCCGCGCCGCGTCGGCGTCGGAGCCGGCGCGCACCTCCTCGTAGGCGCGGAGAGCGTCGGCGTCGCGCCTGAGGCTCTCGAAGTACTCGCCGCGCTTGAGGAGCGCCTCGCCGCGGGTCGCCGGCAGTGCGGCGAGGCCGTCGAGCGACCGGAGGACGCGGCCCTGATCCCCGAGGCGGCGCGCGAGGTCCGTCATCGTGCGCAGGAGGACGACGCGCGTCTCGGCACGGGATGTCTTCGTGGCGGCCTCGGCATAGAGATCCCACGCCTTCTCGGGCCCGCTTTCCTTCTCGGCGGTCGCCCCGCGTTCCAGGATCCGGGCAAGCGTCTCGTCCCCGGCGGCGGCACCGACCCTGTCGGGCGCGGGCGCACGAGCGGGCGCGGGCGCGGCGGGGGGGGC
>JBAUSZ010000444.1:0-4760 GCA_049581965.1 Thermoanaerobaculia bacterium
CCCCCCCACCTGCGGCGAAGCCGTTCTCTCTTCCTTCCAAGAAATTCTTCAACTCCCCGGCCTGCTCCACCGAGTGGATGTTTGGTGTGAGCCCCCCGTCGACGAGGGAGCCAAGCTGCTCTCTCCCGATCCAGCCCATGACGAGGATCGGCTGCGTGATCCCGGCTTGGCGCAGCTCGAGTCCCTCCTCGACGACGGCCACCGCAAACACCTTCGCGCCTTCCTTCGCGAGGCGCCGGGCGACGTGGGTGGCGCCGTGGCCGTAGCCGTCCGCCTTCACGACCGGCATCACGGCGCAGCCCGGCGGCAGGCTCCGTGCGATCGCGTGGTAGTTCGAGGCCAACGCGTCGAGGTCGACGACGGCGTGCGTGGGTCGGAGGGAAAGCGTCAGAGTCCGGGGCCTTCGCTGATCATCGCAAGATCGGAGAAGCGCGTGTACTCGCCCGACCACCCGAGCGTGAACCGGTCGGTCGGGCCGTTTCGCTGCTTGGCGATGATGACGTCGCAGACGTTTTTCTGCTCGGTGTCCTTGTCGTAGTACTCGGGGCGCGAGAGGAACAGAACGACGTCGGCGTCCTGCTCGATCGCGCCCGACTCGCGCAGGTCGGAGAGGACGGGCTCCTTCTCGGCCCCGCGCTGCTCGGTGCGGCGCGACAACTGCGATAGGGCGATGACCGGCACCTCGAGCTCCTTGGCGAGCGCCTTGAGGCCACGCGAGAACGCGCTGACCTCCTGCGTGCGGTTCTCGACCTTTCCACGCGTCCCCATGATCTGGAGGTAGTCCACGAAGAGAGCGTTCAGCCCCGTCCGCTGCTTGAGCTGGAGTGCCCGCGCGCGCATTTCGAGGAGCGTGATCGCGGGCGTGTCGTCGACGAAGAGCTGAGCTTCGCGCATCTGCTGCGTCGAGAAGAACAGAGCCTTCTTTTCTTCCTTGCTGAGGCGTCCTTCGCGCAGGCGCTGGAGGTTCACGCGCGCCTCGGAGCACTGGATGCGAAAGCCGAGCTGCTCGGCGGACATCTCGAGCGAGAAGAAACCGACGGTGTACTTCTGGTGGATCGTGAGGTGTGCGGCGATGTTGAGGGCGAAGGCCGTCTTCCCCATGCCGGGCCGGGCGGCGACGACGATGAGGTCCGTCTTCTGGAACCCCTGCGTGAGCGCGTTGAGGCGCGTGAAGCCGGTCGGCAGGCCCGTGAGCATCCCGCCGCGGCCGTGCAGGTTCTGGATCTCCACCTCGTTCTTGTCCGCGATGTGCGAGAGCTTCACGAAGCCGCCGCGGATCGAGCCTTTGGCGATCTCGACGAGCTCGCGCTGTGCGTTCTCGAGCACCGTCTCGGCGTCGGGCGCCGTCACGGCGTCGCGAATCGCGCGCCTCGACTGGAGGATCACGAGGCGCCGAAGCGACGACTCCCGGACGAGGCGGGCGTAGCTCTCGACGTTCTCGACGTCCGGGACGAGGTCTACGAGGCTCGCGAGGTAGGCGGTCCCGCCCGCCCGCTCGAGCCGGCCCGTCTTCTCGAGCTCGCCCTGGACGGTGACGAGGTCGACGCCCTCGCGACGGTCGGCGAGCGCGAGCGCGGCCTCGTAAACGGCCCGGTGGGCCTCGTGCGCGAAATCCTCCGGGGCGAGAAACTCCATGACCCGCGCGAGGAGCGCGCCGTCGATGAGGACCGCTCCCAGGAGGCTCCGCTCGGCATCGGGCCTCGAGGGCAGCGTCTCCTGTTCGACGGGGGCGAGAGCGGACATCGGGACGGGAACTCTAGCGCGAGGGCCCTCCCGCGGGAAGGGCCTCAGCGCGGCGCCAGTTCGAGCGGCGGGCGGCCCGATTCGGAGCGCCGGGCGTGCGCGGCCGCGACCATGCGCTCCCAACCCTCGGAGTCGAGGCGGCAGGAGCCGACGCGTTTTCCGCCCTGCGGCGGACCGTGGTAGTCCGACCCGGCCGATTTCAGGAGTCCGTACCGTTCGGCGAGGCTGCCGAACTCGCTCTCCTTGCCGGTCTGGTCGACGTGGAAGACCTCGAGCCCGTCCAGACCGGCCGCCGCTCCGAGAGCCACGACGCCAGCGGCGTCCTTGTACCAGATCGGGTGGGCGACGACGGAGAGGCCGCCGGCCCTGCGGATCGCGGCGATCGCCTCCTCGAGCGTCCACTTCGGCTTCGGGACGTAGCCGGGCTTGCCGTGCGCGAGCCACTTTTCGAAGGCTTCCTCGAATGTCCTCACGTAGCCCTTGGCGACCATCGCGCGCGCGATGTGCGGGCGTCCGAACGCGCCTTCGCCGACGACGGCCCGGATCGTGGCGAGGTCGAGCGGCATTCCCAGGGCCGCAAGCCGCTCGACCATCGCCTCGCCGCGCGTGTCGCGGTCCCTCCGGAACTGCTCGAGCTTCGCCTTGAGCGAGGGCTCCTCCGGATCGAGAAAGAGCCCGAGGACGTGGACGTCGTCGTCGTCGCAGCGCGTCGACAGCTCGCTCGCCGCAACCGTCACGAGGCCCGTCCCCTTCGCGGCCGCCTCGAACTCGGGCAGGCCGTGCAGTGCGTCGTGGTCCGAGAGCGCGAGAACCGAAAGGCCGGCCTCCAATGCTCGGCCCACGAGGCGTGCGGGCGCGTCGAGGCCGTCGGAGAACGTCGAGTGGCAGTGCAGGTCGGCGCCGCGGAACGGGGGCATCCGGAGATGGTAGCGCGGTGGGGACGGCGGGCCTCCTGTACCCTTCGCGCGTGCGCCGAACGATCCGCGCCGCCTTCGCCTTCGCCGTCGCCCTCGCCGTCGCGCTCGCCGGTTGCAGCGTGCGCTCGCGGGTGCGGACGGCCGTCGAGGCGGTCGGGGCGCGCGCCGAGGTCTCCGTCTGCGTCCTCTTCTGCGACGGCCTCTCGAAGGAAGCGTTCGACCGTCTCCTCGCCGAGGACGACCTCCCGAACATCCGCAGGGAAATCGCCTCTCGCGCGCTCGTCGTCGACAACGCGGTCGCCTCCGTCCCGAGCGAGACGTTCCCGAACCTCGCGGCCATGCTCACGGGGCTCCTGCCCGGGCACCACGGCATCCCGGCGAACGTCTGGCTCGACAGGCGCCTGCGCGTGCGCGAGGCCCACACGAACATCTTCCGCGTCTACGCGGCGAGCGACTTCCTCTCGACGCAGGCCCGCACACTCTACGAGCGCCTGCCGGCCGACACGGTCGCCGTGACGGCCCCCATCGCCCGTGGCGCGACCGTCCACGTCAAGAACACCGTCGCGGTCATGGCCTCGTACGCGCGCTACGACTGGCCCTTCCTCGACCGCAAGACGCTGGACGACATGGGCGACGCGTACGCCGGCGCCGCGTCCTCGGGCCGCCTCCCTCCTCTCGTGTGGGGGCACTTACTCGGGCCCGACGAGGTCGCGCACGCCGAGGGTCCTGCGAGCGCGGGGTTCCGCGAAACCCTCGCGTCGGTCGACCGGGCCTTCGGGCGGCTCGTGAGGCGCCTGCGCAGGCTGAGGATCGACGACCGCATCCTCTTCGTTCTCGTCGGCGACCACGGAAACCGCGCCTATCACACGTTCGTGGACGCGAACGAACTCGTGGACCGCGTCCTCCGCGCGAACCCGACGGAGGCGGACTGCACGAAGGGCGACTGCATCCTCGTTCCCGCGCCGCGCAAGGAAAAGAGCTACGACGTCGGCGACGCGATGATCGCGGTCGGCGCGTACCGTGGCGCGATGATCTGGCTGCCGGCCGAGCGGCCCCCCGAGGAGGTTCCGGGGGCGTTCCGCACCCGTAAGCAGCGCCGTCCGAAGGGGCCGCCCGCACCCCGCCTGAGAATGCCGCCCGTCTCCGCCTTCGCGGCGACGCTCGCCCGCGCGTCGGAGGTGAGACTCGTCGTGACACGCGGCTCGGCCGCGGGGCGCGTCGTCGTCTACGGGCCGGCAGGCCGCTCGGAAATCGCACGGGCGGATGGCGACGGCGCAACGCCGCTCTACGCGTACCGCGTCCTCGAGGGCGAAGACCCGCTGGGCTATGCCGCCGACCCGGCCGTCCGCGGCCTTTTCGGAGCCCCACGCGAGGCGGGCGACTGGCTGGACGCCACGGCCGCGGGTGCGTACCCGGACCTCGTCGTCCAGTTGCCCGAGTTCTTCGATTCCCCGCGCGCGCCGGACGTCTACGTCTCGCCGGCCGAGGGCTTCGGTTTCACGTCCGGCAAGGCGGCCGGCCACGGTTCGCTCTCGCGAAGCGAGATGGTCGTCCCGCTCCTCTTCGCGGGACCGGGCGTTCCTCCGGGCCACCTCCGCGCCGCACGCACGGTCGATCTCGCGCCGACGCTCCTCTCGTACCTCGGCGTGCCCTACGACCCCGACGAGATGGACGGCGACAACCTGGACATCGCCCCCGCGGGCCCTCCCGCGCTCAAGCCGCTCGCGCCTGCCTCGGAATGACCCTCAGGGCATGCGGCGCAGCCGGACGACGTTCGTCGCGCCGGCCGTCGGCGACGCGCCCGACACCTCGACGATCGTCGCGCCGCGGAGCCGGGGAACCGTCGCGAGGAGCGCGTCCGCAGCCCGGATGCGTTCCTCGACGGTCCTGCTCTCCGGGACCCGGAAAGAGACGACGTCGCGCAGGAGCGTGAGTTTGCGCCGCACGGACTCGCGGGTCGTGAACGCGACGATCGGGAGCGGAAGCGCGCTCTTGGACGCGAGACGGGCGGTCCGACCGGACTCCGTGTGGACGACGAGAGCCGACGCCCGGCTGAGCCGCGCGGCCTCCGCCGCGGCCCGGGCGACCACGGCCGTGAAG
>JBAUSZ010000445.1:0-5077 GCA_049581965.1 Thermoanaerobaculia bacterium
GTGTCCCCGGGCTTGACCGCTGCAGGCTGAGCAAGCGCTGTCTTCAGCGCCCACGGGTTCGAAATCGTCCCCGTACCTACGGCAGTGCTGGTTGTGCCAGTAGGCGATGCGTAAAAGTCCGCCGCGATGGCGCCGAACTCGACGCACGGGAAGAGAAGGGTCGCGGCGAGAAGAAACGCCCGTCCCCCAACGCGATCCCTCAAGTATGGGAGCCCTCGGACATGGGAATAACCTACCCCCGACCAAGGAGCGCAGGCTACCGCCTAGGGGGTCTAATTACAGCCTGCCCTTGGGCCAGGTTCATACCCTGTCCGAATGGGCAGGGTACCGTGTCCGACCCCGCAGCTCTGTCGTTGCTACCGGCCAAGGAGCCTGCGCCCGGCGTGGCCCAAGGCCACGCTGCTTTCGGCGGGAGCAGGCGCGCCCGTCATCAGGAAACTCGGGAGACCAGCGCGTCGCGGAGCGTTCTCAGACGCGTCCTCAACGACACCGACTCGTGCACGACGGCCTCGACGAGGCACACGCCGCCCGACCGCACAACGCCGGCGAGACTCGACTCGATGTCATTTCTGAGGAGCATGTAGCGAGCCCCGACTGACTCCGCGAATTGTTGGAAGTCAGGATTCTTCAGTTCCGTCCCATGGAGCCGGCCGTACGCCGCGAGCTGTTGCCGGCTGATGGCGCCGTAGACCCCATCGTTGAACACGATGACCGTGAGCGGTATACGCTCGCGCACGGCCGTCAACAACTCCAGCCCTGACATCGCGAAGCCACCGTCGCCCAAGATAGCGACCACAGTGCGCTCTTCTCTCGCAAGCTTGGCTCCCACCGCTGCGGGTAGTGCGAAACCCATCGACTGAAGATCAGCCGGGAGAACGAGGCCCCGAGGTCGCAAGACGCGAAAATGACGTCGCGCCATCAACTGATGCCTTCCCGAATCGAGAATGAGACACGACTCTGCGGGCATTGCGGAGCGTAAGGCTGCAAAGAACCCCTCGATCGACGAGGGCCGCGCTCCCCGGATCGTCGTCCCTGCTTGCGGCGCCACCTCCGTGATGCGCCGCCGCCATCTGCCTGCTTCCTCCTCAGAGAAACCCGAACCGGCCGTCCTCTTCAAGCTCGCGGGGCACGCGAGGAGAGCCCGAATCACCGAGGGCACGTCGGCGGCCAACGTAAACGACGCGTCGTAGTTCGCGCCGAGCACTGATTCCGACGCGTCGACGTGTACCAGGCGATCCGGGGCGAGCCGAAGGCGAAAGCCGTGCGCTCCGTTGTGGGAGAACTTGCAGCCCAACGCCAAGATCAAATCCGCGCTCTCCAGGAGGTCGTTCAGGGCTGAAATGTTTCCCCGGTCGACGCAAAGCGCCCACGGGTTGCTCTCCGGCACGACACCGCGCGCCGAGGTTGTGGTGACGAACGGCGCTTGCAACAACTCCGCGAGCTGCTCCAGCTCGGCGGCCGCGCCGTTCGCACCCTGCCCGACATAGAGCACGATGCGCTGCGCCTTTTCTAGCCGATGCGCTATCTCTTCTACAGGCGGCGGGCTCGAGAGCCGAGCCTGCGAGGGGGATAGCGGTGATGCTGGGACCTCGTCCGAGAGCAGATTCGCTGGGACCTGGACGAGCACCGGCCCCGGCTCGCCGGCCTGAGAGACGGCAAACGCTTCTTCGAGGGTGGCCTCAATGGATCCTGAACTCTCCAAATCGAAGATGCGTTTCACGAGGGGCGTTGCGATCGCCCGCTGATCCAGGCTCTGGAACTGGAATCGCCGCCCCGGACCCTCGGCCGGTTTTCCAACGATGCTTACGAGGGGAACCGAATCCAGGAGGGCTTCGGCGAGCCCGGTCAGGGAATACGTGAATCCGGGTCCCGGTATCGTCAGAAGGACGCCCGGGCGACCCGAGGCGAGCGCGTATCCAATCGCCATGAAGGAGGCACTCAGCTCGTGCGTAGCGACAATCGTTCGCAAGCGTGACTTGCGAAGCGCCTCGAAAAGCGCGACGTTCTGAGTGCCGGGAAGGCTGAATACGACCTCCACGCCGAGGGACTCGAGGGCTCGACAGAGACGCTCCGCGCCAATCACGGGGCGCCCTCAGGCCTCCGAACAACTCCCGCAAAGCCGCGCAGCCAACGCCTTGACGTTCTGCGAAGGCGGCCCGTCAGCTCGCGACCTCTTCGCACCCATCGAAAACGCGCCGCTTCGGGGCTCTCCAGAAGTAGGCACAAGTGGAGCTCGCCCCCTAGCTGAGCCTTGAAGTGAGTGACGGGGTTGAGGGCAGCGTCCGTCAGGTCGTTCGAGGTGAACCCCTGCTCGGAGAGGTTCTTGAAGACGCTCCACCGGAGAAAGGCGGAGGCTCCGAGGCTCAGGTACTGCCCGTCCGAGGCGGCACACACGGTATCCGTAACCGGATTTGGGCCGAGAAGTACGAGTTGCGTCGACACGGACCGTCCTTGTGGCAACCGGGCATGATAAAGACGAGCCATGCCTTGTGCCCGCAGTCGAAGAAAGAAACGCTCGAAGGCCGCCCGTGGCAGGTAGAGATCTGCGCCTTTCCGCCTATGGATCTGAGAGTGGAGTTGAAAGAAGCTGTCGAAATCGTCATCGTCCGTGAAAGACATGCCCTCGCGAACCGACCGTTCGACAAGCCGCCTGAGATTCTGCTCCATTCGGGCCCAGAGTCCCTCCATGTCCGCGAGGGGAACGACGTACGTGTATTGAGGGCGTGCCGTCCAGCCCCTTGCGAGCAGGACACGAGCATCGGTGAGGGAGCTCCGGCAACGGAGCACGACCCTGCCATAGCCCAGGTCCGCCAGGCCACGCGCCAGCGCCTCCAGGATCTCGTTCTGACGTGACGTTCGCTGCGAAGGATACCTAGTCTCGTAGGACCGGAGGACGATCCCGTTGTAATAGAGAAGGAGGCGCGGCAAGACGCAGGTGCCCAGACGCGATCTCACTTCGTAGAGAGCGATGCCACCGAGGAGCTCGTCTCCTTTTTCTACGGCGAGGATACGGAAACTTCCTCCCACCGCCTCGCAGAGGGCGTCAAGGTACCCTGGTGTGCAGTAAACGGCACCTTGCGGCGAACGAGCGACCACCTGGCTCCACGCCGGATAGTCCGCTTCCTCGAGGACGCGCGTCGAGACTCCAACTCTCAAAAACCGAGCCCCCGCGTTGTCCATCCTTTGATCCATGAGTAAGAAGCCATGAGCCCAGGCAACGGGTCGTCCCAGGAGAAGATTGGTCGGTAGGCCCCAACCCATGACCGCAGGAGAGGCCAGCCACCCGTCCGTGGCTGGCTCTCGCTTCGCCAACTCTCCAAATCGACGCGGGCATAAATGCAGTGCCGCCCGACCGGATAGCTCGTGACCGGCTCCACGTCCTCGCCAAGTGCGTCATGGTAGGCCATTGTGCACACGTCGACGCCAGAGCGGGCAGCGAAATCCACGTACCACCACGGCCGCGCATTTACTTCCAGGAGCTTGAAGAGGCCGTCGCGCTCGTCAAACTTCAGTTCCCCGCTGAACACGCCCCGATAGCCGATTCCGCTCAGCAGGCGGCGCATGGTCTCCACGGCGTCGGAGATCTCGGTCAACGGGATGCTCACGCTCGACGTGCTGTTGCCGAATTCCCTCGGTAACATCCGAATCCGCCGGCGCGCGAAGAGACCGCAGATCCTCCCGCGGCGATCCACGAAGCCTTCGACAAATACGTGATGAGTCGGAGGGCCCGGTATGAACTCCTGAAGCATCAGCGTAAAGCCCTTCGCCGACGCATTTTCGAGCAGCCGGAGCGCTTCCCCGCGGTCCAAGAAACGAAGCGCCTTGGCTCCGAAGAACGTGGGAAAGTTCGCCGACTGGTTTGGTTTCAGGAAGCTTCCCTTCAGCTGATCGTCCGCGACTCCTTCGAGCGCGCTCGGGTCACGGAGCACGACCGTCTTTGGGTGAGGGAGCCCCATCTCCATGAGCACGTTAGCGAACGACACCTTGTCCACGAGCTTCCTCAGGGTGTCAGGCGAAGGGACGCTGCTGGGAAACCGGGCCAACACCTCTGGCTTCAGTCGGCTTACTGCCAGTGCCCATTGATCCGAGCATGGCAGGAGGACCATCCGCCCGACGCCCAACTGCTCCAACCTCGAACTGAGGTTCTCCTCGGGCAATTCGTTCGTGCCCTCTTCAGCCAGCGGCCGGTACCAGCGCGAAAAGGTCGTAATCCCTTCTCTCGCGCTGTGGGCCACGGATAAGGGCACACCGCGCCTCCCTAGACACCGCATCGCGCCCAGCACAGTGATGCCGCGCCCCAGGATCAATACCGGCACAGCCGGTTCCTCGTATTTTCGTCTCAAAGTCGCACGCATTCTATGACGATTCTCTGGCCGTCAGCGCTGCGGGGTTGGGTGAGACCTGAAACGCCGTCCGGCGCAAGACCCTTCCCACACGGAACCGCGGGAATCCGCCAAGAATGGGATTGGGGTACTTTGATTCAGGACCCGGCAACGGCCAGGTTCCAACAGCTCAGCGGAAGTAGCCGTTCACGTCCAGGACGAAGTCGTTCCTGCTCGTCGAGTTGTTAAAGACGTTAACGCCCCCCGTGCCGTCGGTCGCGAGGTACACGAGCGAGGCATTGGCGCGAACCTTCTGCCCCGAGAAACTGATGTTGCTCGTGGCTGGCCGAACGCCGTTGCCGGGGTAAATGGTCAGGGTCCCTGAGCCGCCAGGCACGACCGTGATGTTCGCCGACACAGACACGGCCGAAGTCGGGATGCCGCACGACCCCGTCAGGATGAACAGTCGCGTTTGGCCCGGGTAGAGAGAGGGGCCGCCGAGCGCCCAGGCCGGCAGTCGCGTATCGACGAGGCGGCACGGCGTCAGGGTGTAGAACTTTGTGGCAACCCCTGCGGCGGCAGGTGTCGAGTTTGGCGTTGGTGTCGGGGTGGGCGTGGGCGTCGGCGTGGGAGCCGGGATTGTTGCGGTCGGAGTGCGCGTCGGTGTACGTGTTGGCGTTGGAGTTGGCGTCGGGGTCGTCGCTACTGTCGGAGTGGGCGTGGCTGTCGGGGTGGGTGTCGGCGCCGCCGTTGCC
>JBAUSZ010000446.1:0-8663 GCA_049581965.1 Thermoanaerobaculia bacterium
CGCTCGACAAGAAGCGCGGCAACATCGTGCTTTCGCGCAAGGCCATCCTCGACGAGGTCGCCGAAGTCAAGAAGAAGGAAGCGGCCGCCGCCCTCGCCGACGGACGCGTCCTCAAGGGCGTCGTCAAGAACCTCACGGACTACGGGGCGTTCGTCGACCTCGGCGGCATCGACGGCCTCCTCCACGTGACCGACATGACGTGGGGCCGGCTCGCGCACCCGTCCGACGCCGTCCAGGTCGGCCAGGAAGTCGAGGTCAAGGTTCTGCGATTCGACGAGGCCACCGGGCGCATCTCGCTCGGGATGAAGCAGCTCAAACCCGACCCGTGGCACGACCTGCCGTCCCACTATCCGGTGGGTGCCCGCGTGCGCGGCAGGGTCGTCTCCCTGACCGACTACGGCGCGTTCGTCGAGCTCGAGGAGGGCGTCGAGGGCCTCATCCACGTCTCGGAAATGTCCTGGACGAAGCGCGTGAAGAACCCGTCCAAGCTCCTGAACGTGGGCGACACGATCGAGGCCGTCATCGCGGACGTGAACCCCGAGACGCGGCGCCTGTCGCTCTCGCTCCGGGCGACCGAGCCGAACCCGTGGGAGCAGCTCGCCGAGAAGTTCCACATTGGCGACCGCATCACGGGAACGGTACGGAACCTGACGGACTTCGGCGCCTTCGTCGAGATCGAGGAGGGGATCGACGGCCTCATCCACGTCTCGGACATGTCCTGGGGGCGCCGGGTCAAGCACCCCTCCGAGGTCCTGAAGAAGGGCGACGAGGTTCAGGCCGTGCTGACGGCGATCGACGTCGAGAACCGACGCATCAGCCTGTCGATCAAGGAATTCCGCCCCAACGAGTGGGAGGAGTTCGGGACCAAGCACCAGGTGGGCGACGTCGTGGACGGCACCGTGGCGAAGGTGGCGGACTTCGGCGTCTTCGTGCGTCTCCCCGAGGGGCTCGAAGGCCTCATGCACGTCTCCGAGACCGCGCTTCCGCGCGGCGAGAAGCCGGGGAACTTCTACCACGAGGGTGACCCGTTGCGCGTGCGCATCCTGCGAATCGAGCCGAACGAGCAGCGCATCGGCCTCTCGTCGCGCGACGTCGAACAGCCCGCGCACGGCGCCCCTGCCCAAGCACCGCATGATCGCGCCGCGGACGATCACGTCGCCGCGGGCACGGATCCGGCCGAGTAGCGAGGCCACCGTGAGATGCGCGGGGTTCGCCCGATGAAACGCTCCGCCGTCGCGTGGGGAATCGCCGGCATCGGTTGCGCGTTCCTCGTCCTCCTCGTGGCGGCCGCCGTGCTCGTTTCGGGTTCGGCGTTGAGGACGGGCCGCGACGGGCTCGGCTTCGTACTCGGCGGCCGCGTCGGCGTTGCCGATGTCGAGGGCGTCATTCTCTCGGCCCAACGCTTCCGCGAAACCCTGAACAAGTTCCGCGAGACGCCGAGCGTCAAGGCGGTCGTCGTCCGGATCAATTCTCCGGGCGGCGGCGTGGCTGCCTCGCAGGAGTTGAACCGGGAAATCGTGCGCTTCCGCAGGGAGACGGGGAAGCCGGTCGTCGTCTCGATGGAGTCGGTCGCGGCGTCGGGCGGTTACTACACCGCCGTCGCTGCCGACCACATCGTCGCCAACCCGGGCACGATCACGGGCTCGATCGGCGTGATCATCCAGTGGGTCAATTACGGGGACCTCCTCGAGTGGGCGAAACTGCGGGCCGTCACGATCAAGAGTGGCGCCCTCAAGGACTCGGGAAACCCCACGCGCCCGATCACCGACGAGGACCGGGTGTACTTCGAGGACCTGATCCAGAAGCTCCGCGCGCAGTTCGTCGCGGCCGTCACGGAGGGCCGCAAGAACAGGCTCAAGGCGGGCACGATGGACAAGATGGCGGACGGGCGCGTCGTGACGGGAGAAGAAGCCCTCGCGCTCGGGCTCGTGGACGAGATTGGCGACTACCGCGATGCCGTCGACCGCGCGGCGCGCATGGCCCGGATGTCCGTGCCTGCGGAGGTCTGGCACCCACGGCCGCTGCGGCCGGGGCTCCTCGAGCTGCTCTCCGGCGGGCCTTCCGAATCGACGATAGCGGGGCGCCTCCTTTCCGGCGCTCCGGTGGGGGGCGGATGGAACGTCTTCTTTCTGTGGTAGGCCGCGCCGAAGGCACGACCACGAAGGCCGATCTCGTCGAGGAGGTCGCCAGGGCGACGGACCTCACGAAAAAGCAGGCCGAGGTGATCGTCGAGTCCGTGTTCGACGGGATCATCGCGTCGCTCCGCTCGGGCGAGAAGATCGAGCTGCGCGGATTCGGGAGCTTCCGCCTGCGCCAACGGGGCGCCCGCATCGCACGCAATCCGAAGCGCAGCGGCGTCAAGGTCATGGTGCCGCCAAAGCGAGTGCCGTATTTCAAGCCCGGCAAGAAGCTCAAGGAACTCATCAACCAGGCGGCCCCGGCCGCCGCGGCGGGGGAGCCGGACAAGGGCTGATGGAGGCCCTGTTCACGCCCTGGCGCGCTGCCTACCTCTCGGGCGGCGGCGTCGACGCGGGTGGCTGCCTCTTCTGCGAGCTCCCGAAGCACGACGACGCCGAGGCGCTCGTCGTCCACCGCGGGAGGACGGCATATGCGGTTCTGAACCGCTACCCCTACACGAACGGGCACGTCATGGTCTCGCCGTTCGCCCACCGCGCGGGCCTCGCGGACATGACGCCCGAGGAACGCCACGAGCTCTCGGATCTCGCGGCGCTCCTAGAGACCGTCCTGAAGGAAACGTACCGGCCGCACGGCTTCAACGCGGGCCTCAACCTCGGCCGGAGCGCAGGGGCGGGCGTCGAGCACCACGCGCACCTGCACCTCGTTCCGCGCTGGGACGGAGACACCAACTTCCTCACCGTCCTCGGGGGTACGCGCACGATCCCCGAGGACCTGCCGACCACGCGGGCGCGCCTCGCCGCGGCGTTCGCGCGCGCTTCGTGACGAAGCGGCCGGGAGAGGCCGCCCTCCTCGTTCTCGTCGCGGCGGCCTTCCCGGGGGTCGGACACGTTCTTCTCGGGCAGCGCGCCCGCGGCGCCGCGTTCTGCACGATCGTCCTCCTGACGGCCCTCACGGGTCTCTGCCTCGACCCGAAGAGCGACGTCGCGGCCCTCTCGGAATACGCGCGGACCTATCTCGTCGTGGCGGCCATCATGCAGGCGCTCCTCGTTCTCGACGTCTGGGAGCGCGCCCGCGGAAGGCGCCGATGAGCGTCCTGCGCGACCACTTCCTCCTCCTCGTCTGGCTCGCGGCGCTGCTGTCGGCCTTCCTCGCGCTCCTCTGGAAAGACGAGCCCCGGGCCCGCCGCATGTTCTTCGCGGGGACGTTCCTCGCGCTCGTCGGATGCTCCGCCCTCGCCGCGTGGCTCCTCGCGGCGGTGCCGAGGTGACGCCGTGAAGCTGCTCCTCGTCGCCGGCGAGGTCTCGGGGGACCAGCATGCCTCCGCACTGCTGGCGGCGCTGCGTCCGCGCCTGCCTTCGCTGGAGGTTTTCGGGGTCGGCGGGGAAGGGGCCCGCGCGGCCGGGGCGCGCCTCCTCGCGCACCAGAAGGACCTCGCCGTCGTGGGGCTCGTCGAGGCCATCGGGAGGATCCGCTTCGCACGCCGTCTCATCCGGACTCTCGTCTCCGAAGCCGTGCGCGAGAAGGCCGACGTGGCCGTCCTGATCGACTCGCCCGACTTCAATCTCCTCCTCGCGAAGCGTCTCGCGAGGGCGGGCGTGCCCATCGTCTTCTACGTCTCGCCGCAGGTCTGGGCATGGCGCAGCGGCCGCGCCAGGAAGATCGCCCGGATCGGCAGGGCCGTTCTCGTCCTTTTCGGCTTCGAGAAGCGTTGGTACGACGCCCGCGGCCTCGGCGCCAAGGTCGCATGGGTCGGGCACCCGCTCGTCGACGTGGCCGCGGAGGAGCTTCGGCATCCTGCGCCGCCTCCGAAGGCGGGCGCGCGGCGGGTCGTTCTCATGCCCGGCTCGCGCGCGGGCGAGGTCGAGAACCTCCTCCCCGTCCTCCGGGACGCCGTGGCCATCCTGAAACGCCGGCGACCGGACCTCGAGGTCGTCCTCGTCCAGGCGGAATCGATCCCGGAGACCCTGCTGCGCGAGATCGCGGGGCCCGCCGCGAAGACCTGGACCTTCGTGGCGGGACAGCACCTCTCGCTCCTCGCGGCTTCCGACGTCCTTCTCGTCGCCTCGGGGACGGCGACCATCGAGGGGCTCCTGGCGCGCCTTCCGATGGTCGTCGTCTACAAGGTCCATCCCTTGACGTTCTGGGTCGCGCGGCGGCTCGTGAGAGTCCCCCACGTCGCCATGGCGAACATCGTCTCGGACGACGGCAGCGGCGTGCGGGTGGTGCCCGAGCTCCTGCAGGACGAGGCGACCCCCGAGAACGTCGCGGCCGAGGCCGAGCGGTTCCTGTCCGACTCCGCGCTTTCGGCCGCGACGCGCGAGCGCCTCGCGAAAGGCGCCGCCGATCTCGGCCCGTCCGGCGCCTCGCTCCGCGCGGCCGAGGCGCTTCTCGCCGCGCTCGGGGCTGGAGCGGCCGCGTGAGCGACTTTCGCCGCCTCGCGGCTCTCTTCAGGCCCCATCGGCGCGCGGCGGCGGCGGCCGTCCTCGCGATGTCGGGCGTTGCCTTCTTCACGATGTGCGTCGCCTACCTGTTCGGCCCGTTGTTCGACCAGGTTCTGACGGCCGAGGCAAGGAGCGCCGTCTTCGCGCAGGCGGGCGGCACGGGGGTGGGCGGCCTCGTCGGGGAGAAGGCCGCCGTGCGGCGCACTCCCGTCGCGAGAACGATGGACCGGGGGCTCGCCGCCGTGGAACGGGCGCTCGGAGCCACGCCGAAGACGCAGCGGTTCTTGCTGCCCGCGCTCCTTTTCGTCGCATTCCTTCTCAAGAATCTCTGCACGTTCTTCGCGGAGTACCGCTTCAACGCCGTGGGCCTCGCCTTCGTGCGGGACCTGAGGCGCCGCGTCTACGAGAAGGTGCTGGCTCAGTCGGGCTCCTTTTTCGCGCGGCATCCCTCGGGGGACCTCATTTCCCGCGTGACGGGCGACGTGGATCGCATCCAGAGCCTCTTCGGAACCGACCTCGCGGACCTCGTCCAGTCCCTCGCGACGCTCGGTGGCCTCGTCTTTCTCGTCGTGTCGCTGTCGCCGGAACTCACGCTCGCGGCGCTCCTGATCGCGCCGGCGATCGTCGTCCCCGTCGTCTTCATCGCGCGGCGCCTGAGGCACCTGTCGAAGGCGGCCCGCGAGAGGATGGGGGACCTCACGGGCGTGCTCTCCGAGACGATCCGCGGCGCGCGCGTCGTCCAGGCCTACGGCGCTGAGAAGTGGGAGTCCGGCCGGTTTTCGGAGGTCAACGAGCGCACGTTCCGCCTCGCGAAGAAAGGGGCGCGCGTCATGGCGTTCGCCTCGCCCCTCGTCGAGTCCGCCTCGGTCCTCACGTTCCTGCTCCTTCTCGGGTACGCCTCGACCCGCATCGCCGCGGGCAAGATGACGCTCGGGACCTTCATCTCGTTCGGCGTCGGCCTCGCGATGATGTACCAGCCGTTCAAGCGCGCGACGCGGACGAACCTCGCGCTCCAGCAGGCCCTCGCCTCGGCGCGCCGGATCTTCGAGGTTCTCGACGCCCCGAACGACGTCACGGACCGCGCCGGCGCCGTGCGTCTCGGCGATCTCGAGCGGGAAGTCCGGTACGAGGGCGTGACCTTCGCGTACGACGGCGGGCCGCCCGTCCTCGACGGGGTCGACCTGGGGCTCCCGCGGGGCTCCGTGACCGCTCTCGTCGGCCCCTCGGGCGCCGGCAAGTCGACTCTCGCCTCGCTGCTTCCGCGCTTCATGGACCCGACGTCGGGCCGCGTCACCGTGGACGGGACCGACCTGCGCGACGTGACCCTCGCCTCCCTGCGCGCCCAGATCGGCCTCGTGACGCAGGAGGTCGTCCTCTTCGACGAAAGCGTCCGCCGCAACGTGGCCTACGGCGCACCGCAGGCCACCGACGCCAGGGTCAGGGACGCTCTCTCGGCCGCGAACGCGCTCGCCTTCGTCGACGCCCTGCCCGACGGGCTCGACACGCGGGTGGGCGAGGGCGGAGCGCGGCTTTCCGGCGGCCAGCGCCAGCGGCTCGCGATCGCGCGGGCCCTCCTCAAGGACCCGCCCATCCTCGTCCTCGACGAGGCGACGTCCGCGCTCGACGCCGAGAGCGAGCGGGCCGTCCAGCAGGCGCTCGATCGGCTCATGGCGGGCCGGACGGTCCTCGTCATCGCCCACCGCCTCTCGACCGTCCGCAGGGCCGACCAGCTCGTCGTCCTCGAGGCCGGACGCGTCGTCGAGCGCGGCACGCACGGCGAGCTTCTCGCCGCCGGAGGGTTGTATCGTCGCCTGCACGACCTCCAGCTCTTCGAGGCGGGGGAAGAAGAAGGTGCTTCGTCGTGAAGTCCATGACGGGATTCGGCAGGGCGGCGGGCACGCTCGGGGACGGTACCGAGGCGAGCGTCGCCGTCCGCGGCGTCAATCACCGGTTCCTAGACGTCGTCGTGAAGCTGCGCGACGAGTACGCCTCGGCCGAGCCCACGATCCGCAAGGCCGTCGCCAGCGTCGTGGCACGCGGGCACGTCGACGTCCTGATACGGACCGCGAGGGCCCCGGGCGCGGCAGGCGCAGCCCGACTGGACATGGAAGCCGCGGAAAAGTACGCGAGGGAGTGGAGACAGGATTCTTCGAAAAGAGGGTTGCCGGCGGATCTCTCGGCGAGGGACCTCCTCGCGCTGCCGGGCGTCGTGCGGACGGACGATGCAGGCGCCGCGCCCGAAACCACATTCGAAGAGTCTCTCGTCTCTCTGGTCGAGAAAGCATTGCAGGACTTCGACGCCGCGCGAGCGCGCGAGGGAGCTGCTCTCTCTCACACCTTCGAAGAAATCCTGGGGCGAATCGAAAAACACGTGGCGCTTCTCGACGCGGCACGGGCGGGCGTTTCCGAGCGAATCGCGTCGGCGCTCCGGGAGCGCATCGAGAAGCTCGCCGCGGGCATTCCGCTCGACGAGGGGCGGCTCGCGCAGGAGGTCGCCCAGCTTGCGGACCGGGCGGACATCACCGAGGAGATCGACCGTCTCAAGGTCCACGTCGCCGAGGTCAGGAGGCTGCTCGCCTCCGCCGGGCCCGTGGGCCGTCGGCTCGACCACCTCGCGCAGGAGTTGCACCGTGAGGTCAACACCTCCGGGTCCAAGGTGCGGGAGGTGGGCGCCACGAAGCTCGTTCTCGACCTGAAATCCGAGCTCGAAGCCCTCAAGGAACAGGTCCAGAACGTGGAATGAGAGCCACCCCATGACCCGTGGCGACCTCTTCATCGTGTCGTCCCCCTCGGGGGCCGGGAAGACGACGCTGATCCGACGCGTTCTCGAGGACCCCCGCATCGGCCGCTCCCTCCATTTCTCGGTCTCGCACACGACCCGCCCGCCGCGCGCGGGGGAGAGGGACGGCGTCGAGTACCACTTCTGCGACGAGGCCTCCTTCCGGAAGCTCGAGGGCGAAGGCGGTTTTCTCGAATGGGCCACCGTGCACGGGAATCTCTATGGCACGTCGCGCCATGAGGTCGAGCCGCGGCTCGGCTCCGGCGTGGACGTTCTGCTCGACATCGACGTCCAGGGGGCGCGGCAGGTCCGCTCGTCCGTCCCCGAGGCCGTCAAGGTCATGGTCTTCCCGCCTTCGCGCGAGGTTCTCGAGGCGCGCCTGAGGTCGCGTGCCTCCGACTCCCCGGAGGTCGTGGCGCGGCGGCTCGCCGCGGCGGCGAAGGAGATGGCCGAGTTCGGCGAGTTCG
This sequence comes from Thermoanaerobaculia bacterium, assembly GCA_049581965.1. Taxonomy (GTDB): domain Bacteria; phylum Acidobacteriota; class Thermoanaerobaculia; order UBA5066; family UBA5066; genus Fen-183. The sequence continues at coordinate 7,827 of JBAUSZ010000446.1, forward strand.
ACTATGCGATAATCAACGACGGTCTCGAGCCCGCGGTGGACGAGCTCCGCTCGATCATCGTGGCGCACCGCGCGGGGCGCGGGCGCAGGCGAGAGCGCCTCGAAGCGATCCTCAGAACCTTTGCACCCTGATCTCACGGAGGGCTCACCCCAGATGTCGCAGCAGCTTCCCCCAAACGTCGAGTCGAAGTTCCGCCTCGTCCACATCGCCTCCCGGCGCGCCGAGCAACTCGTCCAGGGCGCACGCCCGAAGATGGAGAGCAGGCACGCCAAGGTGACCCGCGTGGCCCTGGAGGAGGTCGAGGCCGACCTCATCCGCTGGCAGCTCGCGACCGCCGAGCCCCTGATCGAGGAGATGCCGGCCGTCGACCCGCTCCCGACCGAGTGACCGTCCGCGTCGTCCTCGGGGTGAGCGGGGGGATCGCGGCGTACAAATCCGCCGAGATCGTCCGCTCTCTCGTGGACGGCGGCGCCGAGGTCCGTGTCGTCATGACGCCCGCGGCCACGCGCTTTCTGGCGCCCCTCACGCTTTCGGTCCTGTCGAAGAGCCCCGTCGTCGCCGACCTTTGGGACCCGTCCTCGGGAGCGGTGGATCACGTCGCGCTCGCCCGCTGGGCCGACGTTCTCGCCGTCGCGCCGGCGACGGCCGACGTCCTCGCGAAGATGGCGCACGGGATCGGCGACGACGTCCTCACGACGTACGCGCTCGGCCACCGCAAGGCCGTGGTCCTCGCGCCGGCGATGAACACGTGGATGTGGGCGCACCCGGCGACCGAGGAGAATCTCCGGGTCCTCAAGGCACGCGGGGCCTCGGTCGTCGAGCCCGACGCGGGCGACC
>JBAUSZ010000447.1:0-12262 GCA_049581965.1 Thermoanaerobaculia bacterium
CTTCTAAGCCGAGGGTCGGGAGTTCGAATCTCCCCGGGCAGGCCAGTTTCCTGACTCGTCTTGGGGCACTAATGCTCCTCCACGAAGCGGCGGATGACGTTCCACGCATCTCGGCTCTCGTCGAGCCACGGCAGGGTGAGCGGCCAATCGTGCTGCATTCCCTTTCCGATGAGCACGCACGCGTCGGTTCCCACGGACGTCGCGGCGTCGCGGACACGCAGAGCGTCATCGAGCAGGAGCTCGTCCTCTCCGGCGAGAAGCAAGAGCGGGGGCAGTCCCGAAAGCTCGGCGAAAACGGGAGACAGATACGGCGAACGGCGGTCTGCGCGACCGGCGTAGTAACCCGCCCATATCTCCAGGTGCCTCCGGGTGAACCACAGGTCCCTGCCGCGATTGCGATCCACGGACGAACCCGACACCGTCAGGTCCGTCCACGGCGAGAGCAGGAAGGATCCGTTCGGCATGGCGACGCCGAGATCTCGAAGCCTCACGAGCAAACTGAGGCTCAGGCCCCCTCCCGCGGAGTCGCCTGCGACGAAAACCGGTGCGTCCGGCCGGAGGGCCTTCACGTACCTCCATGCGCCGACGGCGTCGTCGAACGCTGCCGGATACGTGTGTTGCGGCGCCAGGCGATAGGCGGGAACGAAGACCTCGGCGTGGAGGCGATAACTCACACGCATCGCTCGATTTCGGTACGAGGCAGGCGAGCCCATGACGAACGCGCCGCCATGAAGGTAGAGAATGACTCGGGCGGGCGATTCGACGGCGCAGACCGACTCGATGGCGAGCTCGCCAACGGCGTGATCTTCGAACGCGAGATTCGGGAACTTACGCTGCATTGCGTCCCGCGGGTTTCGGCTGAAGCGCTCGAAGCGGGCGCGCATTGCGAGGGGCGGAGTCGCGGCCCCGAAGAGCGTGCTCGTGACGAACCCGTAGCCACGCAGGGACAGCCAGCGCCTCAAAGGGCTCACGGTTCGCGGCGGGGATTGATCGATCTCGGGGCTCATAAGGGGCCGCGCGTTGGTCCTGCGCTCGTCCAGCCGATCGTTCGCCTTCTGCCACGAAACTACAAGCGTGTAAACGGGCGCCTGATCATCAAATCGTTCGTGCCCTCCTGGGAAAACGTCTCGAACAGCCGTATGAGCTCGGGCGACGGGTCTCGCGGCAGAGTTCGATACGTGTCAACGAAGGTAGGCCACACTTGTTGACGGATCAAGTCGTGTACCGCCACCGCTCGGCTGGTTGCCCGGTTTGACGGCGGCTTGACCCATCGAGAGTTCTTGATATAATTCAATCCGTGGCGAAGCCTGAACGAAAGCCAGTCCGGAAGACGAGGATCGACCCGGCGCGGATGGCTCTGGCGTGCCACGCTCTCTCCGACGAGACGCGGATCGCCATCCTCGACCGGCTGCAAAACGGCGAGCAATGCGTCTGCAACCTCATGGACGTGCTTGGAGCGGGGCAGTCCCGTCTTTCCTTTCACATGAAAGCGCTCAAGGACGCGGGCCTCGTCCGCGACCGCCGGGACGGGCGCTGGATTCACTACTCCCTCAACGTCGAGACGTTCGACGCCGTAGAGGCGTTTGTGGCGTCCTTCGGCGGCGGCAAGAAGAGTCCGAAGGATGTCGCATGCTGCAAGAAGTGATTCGTTGTGCCTTACATATCAAGAGTGCTTGATCGAAGTGGGGGAACCGGGCGGTGACGGACTCCCTCGCACTTCCGAGCCTTCCTCCCGGTCGTCCGCACGGGGCGTCCGCAAGCATCATATCCCCGCCGGTGCGGCCTCTGCGTCTCCTGATGCAGGGCCTCGGATTCCTCGCCCTCTGGTACGGCCTCTATCGGGTGATCGGACCGGCGGCGGAATCCCTGACCTACGGGCTGATGGGGCTTTCCAGGGGGGCATCGCTCGCCTTGGCGGTGGAGTTCTTTTTTTACGAGGTTCCGAAGGTCCTGCTGCTCCTCGTACTGGTGGTCTTCCTCGTCGGCGTCGTCCGGTCGTTCTTCACGCCTGAGAGGACGCGCCGCGCTCTCGCGGGTAAGCGGGAGTCCGTCGGGAACGTGTTCGCGTCCCTCCTTGGCGTCGTGACCCCGTTCTGCTCCTGCTCCGCCGTGCCGATCTTCATCGGGTTCGTGACCGCCGGGGTTCCCCTCGGGGTGACGTTCTCCTTCCTCGTCTCGGCCCCGATGGTCAACGAAGTTGCGCTCGCACTGCTTTTCGCGCTCTTCGGTTGGAGGGTGGCGGCCCTGTACGCCGGGACGGGCCTCGTCGTCGCCCTGATCTCGGGCTGGGTCATCGGGCGCTTGAAGCTGGAGAAGTGGGTCGAGCCGTGGGTCTACGCGATTCCGGACGGACCCGCCGGAGAGGACGCGCCGACGCCGAACTGGTCGGAGCGGATCGAGGCGGGGAGGGCCGCCGTCAGGGAGATCGTCGGCAAGGTGTGGCCCTACGTCATCGCCGGGATCGCCGTGGGGGCGGGAATTCACGGCTGGGTACCGGAGAACTTCATGGCCTCCCTGATGGGGAAACAGGCGTGGTGGTCGGTCCCCCTCGCCGTGCTGATCGGCATCCCCATGTACTCGAACGCCGCCGGGATCATCCCCGTCGTACAAGCCCTCCTCGGGAAAGGGGCCGCGCTCGGGACGGTCCTCGCCTTCATGATGTCGGTGATCGGCCTCTCGCTCCCCGAAATGGTGATCCTCAGGAAGGTCCTCTCGGTCCGCCTCATCGCGGTCTTCGCCGGGGTCGTTGGCCTCGGCATTCTGATCGTCGGCTACGTGTTCAACCTCGTGCTTTAGGGGGAAGTCGTGAAGCAGGTCAAGGCATGGCCGCCGCCGGTGTCCTCGCCACCCCCGCCGTATCCGTGGACGGCGTCGTGAAGCTCGCGGGACGAGTTCCAACGGAGGACGAGATCCGCTCGTGGCTCGTGGGATAGGCGGCAGCGGGGAATGAGCGAAACCTCCACCAAGAGACTGAGCGTTTTCGAGCGCTACCTCACGTTGTGGGTGGGACTCTGCATGGTTGCGGGGGTCGCCCTTGGGAAGCTCCTGCCGGGGCTGACGGACGCCCTGAGGAAGACGGAGTTCGGAGAGGGCAGCCACATCAACGTGCCCATCGCCATCCTGATCTGGCTGATGATCTACCCGATGATGCTGAGGATCGACTTCACGTCGATCCTCGGAGTCGGGAAGCGGCCCAGGGGACTGGTCGTGACCCTCTTCGTGAACTGGCTCGTGAAGCCGTTCTCGATGGCCTTCCTCGGGTGGCTCTTCTTCAAGCACCTTTTCCTTCCGTGGATCGGGCCGGAGCTAGCTGACCAGTACGTCGCGGGGGTGATCATCCTCGCGGCTGCCCCGTGTACCGCGATGGTCTTCGTCTGGTCCTACCTGACGGACGGCGACCCGGCCTACACGCTCGTTCAGGTTTCGGTGAACGACCTGATCATGCTCGTCCTGTTCGCTCCCATCGTGACGTTCCTCGTATCGGGGGCCAGCAACCTCACCGTGCCGTTCAAGGTCCTCGTGTGGAGCGTGATCCTCTTCATCGTCATCCCGCTCGCACTCGGAAGCGTGTCGAGGACGGTCCTGATCCGGGCGAAGGGGAAGGACTGGTTTGAGTCGAAGTGGCTCCCGTTCTTCCATCCCCTGACTGTCGTCGCGCTGCTGGTGACGCTCGTCCTCATCTTCGCCTTTCAGGCCGACAACCTTCTCGGTAAGCCGCTCCACGTCGTCCTGATCGCCATCCCGATCCTGATTCAGGTCTACTTCAACTCGGGCCTCACCTACGGCCTGATGAAGCTGGCGAAGGTCCAGCACTCCGTGGCTGCTCCGGGCGCGCTCATCGGCGCAAGTAACTTCTTCGAACTGGCGGTGGCGACGGCCATCGCCCTTTACGGCCCCGGCTCAGGGGCCGCCCTTGCGACCGTGGTCGGCGTCCTCGTCGAAGTTCCGGTGATGCTCACGGTCTGCTCGCTCTGCAACCGAACACGGGACTGGTTCCCGGAATCAGCGCAGACATCGAAATAAAGGAGCCGTGATGAGCTCGGACCCGAAGGTCCTCTTCATATGCACCGGTAACTCGTGCCGCAGCCGGATGGCCGAGGGGTTTCTCCGCCACATCGCGGGCGAATCCTTCGAGGCCCTGAGCGGCGGTACAGACCCGGTGGGTGTCGACCCGAACGCGGTCTACGCCGCCTCGGTGAACTCCGGGAGTCGCTCAAAGAGCGGTATGAGCTCGGGCGGCGGGTCGGCCAGAAGAGTTCGATACGTATCAACGAAGGCATGCCAGACTTTTTGACGATTCAAATGCGTTCGTAAGCGCCTCACTCGAAGAGCAGAGTTAACCCGACGTTGACGTTCGCTCGCTCGGTCTGTTGACCGTAGAGGCTTTTCACGACCGGGATCTGAACGCCGACACGGCCTATGACGCCCCCGCCAAGGGCGAGGACGAGGCGCGGCGTCAGGTAGACGATGTCTCCTCCCGTGTTCGGATCGCGGTTTCCCTGAGGGTCAACGACATCCTGTTCGGCGTGCCGCCAGTTCGCCTCTAGGACGGCGTCGATAAGGGTGCTGAGTTTGCGCTCATAGGCGAGGTTCGCGGTACTGGTCTGACCGTACTTGTAGCCGTAAGCGTTCGTGCCCGTTCGCCTGTACTGAAAGGACGCGAACACCGACGAGTGCGGGTCGAGCAAGACGACGGCTGACAGGCCGCCGTACACGTCTGTCGCCCCGGTGCCGGACTGCGCGTGTTCGTCGAGGCGCTCGCCGTTCTCAGTGAGATCGTTCTTGCCCCATGGCGTCTTGACGCCGAGGACGAGAGAAACCCATGCGCGGCGGCCAAGGTCCGGCACCGGGTCCGAGGCCCAAACGCGCAGCAGCGCGGTGAAGTCGGGGTCGGAGAAGCCGGACGTGTTCGTGGTGACCGCGCCGGATTCGTCGGTTGAAGTCAGATTCCGGATGCTGACGGGTAGTCGCCCGACGAGCGTGAATCGCTCTCCGAACGAGTACACAGCGCTAAGCGTGAAGCGGTTTTCAATCTCGGCATCGCGGCCCGTGATCTCGCCGGTGTTGGGGTCCGACACACCGTTCTCCTTGTCGAAGCGCTCCCAATCCAGCGCGAGCCGGAATTGTCCCGGCGCGTAGATCGCAGCGCCGAGGGCGTTGAAGGTCGGATCACCGCAGCGGCAGATCGAACATGCCGAGGCACGAGGGGCGAGAGCCGTGGAGAGCAGAAACAACGCCCCGCAAAGCAAGGCTCTGAATCTCTTCAAGATGCGTTCTCTCCTTCCGAGAAGATTCGTGGGAGGGAATTCTCAGAAGAAGAAAACGCGGGGCGGCGGCGTGGTTGGATCGGGTTTGTTGCAGCCGGCGCGGTCGGGGCGTACAGCGGTAGCCTCCGCAACGGGCCGTAATGGGGCCGCCCCGCCGGTATTCATAAGCGCACGTTCGAAGGCGTCGAGGGGCGCTGGCGATGTCCCCGCTATGTCCCTGCGGCAGGTGCGCCATTCGGGGCCATTGGCGGGCGGCTCGTCGCCGCCCATCGTGCAGGTCCCGTCCTCGCAGCACGCCATCTTCACGGGGCAGTGGCAGCCCTTTTCGATGCCTCGCGCCACAAGCGGCAACACCGCAGCCGTCGTCAGGAAGGCGAGGAGGATGGCTGACGAAACGATCCTCGGGCGAGGCATTCGCGGGCGAATTCTACCGGCTGGCCAGTGGCCTATGTAAAGGCCCGGCGACGGGCGAGCCTAAGGGCGACACACTAGCGATTGAGAAACTGAGCCAGATCATTCGGGGAGTTGGGACGCCCGCGGATCCCACGGGGAGCGAACGCACCCGACCGACCCTGTGCGAGGCTCGTGGACTCGCCATCGGGAGCCTCAAACCGCGTGACGCCAAGGACTTTGCGGAAATAGTCTTCGGGCTTGCGACGAGTGCGAGTCCGGGCCGGGGTCAGGGATTGGACCGTGGATCGCCCTCTCTCAGGCTCCACAGTCCGCGCACCGAGAGAACGACGGAGAAGACCGCCGTCACGCCGAGCGCGACCTGCGTCCAGACGAAGAAGAAGGCTCCGCTGGACTTCGCGATCCCGCCGCCGACGACGCCGTCCGCGCCCGTGAAGTGGATCACGGGGACGGCCGCACCGAGGAGCGATCCGAGCAGGATGATGACGTACCCCGACCGCCGCTCGGCGAGCACCAGCGTTCCGTACAGCCAGGTGACCAGGATGGGCACCGCGAGGAGGTTCGAGGCCCCTCCCTTCTCCATCCCCCTCACGATGTCGTCCGCCAGGTGAAACGTCATGAAGAGGATCGAGAGGAGGGAAGCGATGGTCAAGCTGACGTTCTGTTTCATCTCACGCCCTTGATGAGGAGCAGGAAGCCGAGCGGCACCTCGAAGGCGAGCATGGGCAGCCACACGAGCCGGGTGATCGGGCCGTGGACGAATCCCGCGAGCTGGAGCGGAAGCTCGACCACGAGGAGGACCGACGCGCCGACGCCCAGCCAGGCGAGGGGGGCGGGGATCAGCCGGCCGCGCAGGAGAAGGTAGGAGAAGAGCAGGCTGCCCAAGGCGAAGAAGGTCGCTGTCAGGGCGATGTCCTCGCGAAGCAGGTGCGCGCCGAGCAGGCGCCGGGCCGCGAGATCGCCTTCGCCGGCTCCGGTGGTTCTCGCGAGATCGACGACCTCCAGCGTGGCGGCAATGCCGGCGCCGCCGATGATCCCCTCGGCCGCGCGGCAGAGGAGGCCCATCATCGCGAGATCGCGATCCGTCTCGCGTGTCAGGGCGTGGAGCGTCACGGCGAGGACCAGGGCCGAGAAGCACTGGAACAGCAGGAGGATGACGACCACGGCCATCTCGGTCGGGTGCCGTGAGATCGCCTCGAGCCTGGCGGCGGGATCCGGACCGCCGCTGGCCCGGCTGTTCAGGTTCATGCAGGTGAGGCCCGCCACGATGTAGAAGAGAAACGTGAAGCCGGCGACTCGGGCGTTCATCGTTCGGGTCATCGGGCTCCCTCCCTGGCGATCATCGTACGGTTAAGTGGCACCGGCGGCCTGTTCCTGGCCGCCAATCGGTCTTGAGGCGAGACGTGCGCGCACGGCTTCAAGGACCTTTCGAGCGGATGGAACAACTCCCAGCACTACGAAAGCGCCGCCATCTATCACCGTGTCGCCGTCAACCAGCACCTTGTATTCGCCGTAACGTCCATGCACGGCGTCCACGTCAATACCCAGGTCTCGCCTCAGTCTCGCCGCCACACGGACGGCGTGGAGCCCAGTTAGTCAGTACTGGCAATACCGAACGACTACTCTGGCCATGTGACCTCCTCGTATGGGAATGTGGAGCCCCTGGGGAGACGGCCTGACCTCTGGCCGCCTTCGCCGCCATCATTCCGTCACGCCTTGCTTTTCGTCGACTGAGCACGCCACTGCTCGGGATCGACGCCTCTTGCCAACAGCCACAACGTAAGCGCCCCTTCGCCGACCATCCCCGGCGCCATCGCGAACGCGCCGAGCCGTTTCGCGAGCGGAGGGTGGACGAATGTGAGCCAGCCTAGTCCCGCGACGATCAGCAGCACACCGATCGCCTTGGGCAGGAATGTGGCCTTCAGGGTGAGCCAGCCGAGGCCGATGCAGTACACGCCGAACAGCACGAGCGTGTTAAGCGGGAACCGCACGACACCGAAATCGCTGAGCACTCCTATGGTGAGCGCTGCGAAGCTGAACAGCGCTGTCACCAGTGATCCCGTCGGGCTCACCGGCTTGTAGAGCTGGTACAGCATCACCGTCACCACGTAATAGACGACGGCGGCAACGAGGTTGGCGGCGAGGCGCGTGTCGCCCGCGGTGGTAAGTGCGGCGATCCCGAAGACGAAGGTCAGCAGGTAGAAGGCGCCGGCGATTCGCGCGAATCGGCGCGGGTTGGTTTGCACGTTCATGTCAGGGACTCTGAAGGGTGCATGGTCTAGCTCGTCGTCTGCCGGGGGCCGGAGCCCGGGCCGCTCCAGGGATCCCCGGGCGCCGTGATGCTCCGTACGACGCTCCCCATGTGGGAAGCGTTCCCCGGGGCCAGGATCCCGGGCCAGATGGTGAGCCCGAGGCCGACCGCAATGAGCAGGTACATGGCCCGGAGAAGGTAGAGCCGCAGGGTGGAAACCTCCGCCATGTCGGAGAGGTCGTGCTTCATTTCCATCTGTTACGCAGGCGGACCGCTCCGGGTTCCCACCGTTGAGGCGAGAATGCGGCTCTTCGCGAGGCCTTCACTTCTTCATCTCCGCCTGAAACGCGGGCTCGCTCGTCGGGGGAACGATTCCTTTCATCCGCATGTAGGTGACGAGGTTGCCGTAGTGCTCCACGCTGTGAAGGCTGTTGACCTCGAGGACGCCGAGCTTCGGGGTCTCGCCACCGAAGAGGGTTACCGTCCGGGTCGCCGTCGCCTCCGTCATGGCGCCGGACGCGCGGTCGCAGTAGGCGAACGCCTCCTTGAGGGCGGCGACGAGGTCGGCCTTCGACGTCTTCGTCTTCTCGATCTTCGGGGCGGGGTTCGTCTCGCCGAGCGCGAGGGAGCAAAAGAGGTACTGCGCGTCGGCGACGTGTCCGATGATCTGGCCGTAGGTGCGGACAGAGTCGGCGGGACGGAACCCGTAGCTCTGCTCGGGCATGTTCTCGGCGGAGCGGAGGAGGATCCCCTTGACGCCTTCGTACGCTTCCCGGTTGTACGCAATCATGGGGTTCCGGCCGCCGGGGAGAGGGGCCTTCGGCGGCTCCTCGGCCAGGACCGAGCCTGCAACCGCGGTGAGCCAGATGAGGAGCGTCCGTCCTTTCGCGCTGCGCATGGTCATCCTCCTCGAGGGCCGACTCTTCCGCGTCCACGGCCCGGCGCCGGCCGGCATCGTCGGCCCTGTGGCGTGAAAATATCCCCGGGGGAGTGGGCGGCAAATGACGCCACGAATCAAAAGAACGACCACAGGCTTCATCGGGCGGCCGAGCGGTGGCTGAACCCACGGTCGCGGCAGGGTTCGCACGCGCCCTGATGGAGCTGGCGGTCTCGAAGGGAGCCGGCCGCAAGGCGCTGGCCCGACGGTCCGGCGTCAGTCCGGAGGAGCTGCGGGACGCCGACGGCCGGATCCCGCTCGCGAAATACGTTGCTCTCATGCGGGCCGCGAAAGAGCTTTGCCGCGATCCCGCGTTTGCCCTCCACTTCGGCGAAGAGGTCGACCTCTCCGACGTTTCGGTCATCGGCCAGTTCGGGAGCGCCTCGGGGAGGATGGCCGACGACGTCGCGGAGCTGAACCGCTTCGCGCCGCTCGCGATCGAGTTCGAGGGCGACGAGGACCGCTTCCGGCTCGAGCGCATCGATGGTCGGCTCTGGCTGGTCGACACCCGCCCGGATCCGAACGACTTCCCGGAGCTGACGGAATCCCTCTTCGCGCGCATCGTCTGCAGCCTGCGCCGCCGGCTCGGCGAGGGGCGTCACATCGAATCCGTCATGGTGACGCATGCGGCGCCGGCGTATCGGGCGGAGTACGACCGAATTTTCCGGGTGCCCGTCCTTTTCAGGAGCGAGAGGAACGCGTTCCTGCCGTCCAAGCGCCTCTGGTCGACCGCGAGGCCGAATCCCGCCTCGCGTTACGTGTCGGGTGTCCTGAGGCAACACGCGGAAGCTCTCCTCGAGAAACTCGAGAGCTCGAGGTCGACCCGGGGGCGCGTCGAGAGGTCCCTCGCCTCGCTCTTTCGGACCGGGGACGCGACGATGGACGTCGTTGCACGGAGACTCGGGCTCACCCGCCAGACCCTCTTTCGCCGGCTGAGGGCGGAGGGGGCCACCTTCGAGCAGGTGCGGGACGAGCTGCGGCGCGACACCGCTCTGAAGGTGCTCGGGGGAGGAAAGCTGTCGGTGAAGGAGGCCGCCTACCGGCTGGGGTATTCCGACCCGGCGGCCTTCTCCCGCGCGTTCAAGAGGTGGACGGGACGTCGTCCCGGCGCGTGGCGGAGCCCAATCGGTGGGGAGCGGAGCGGCAACGAGGAGGGATAGCGGCCGCAAGGCCCGCGAGGACTCCCTATCCGCGTCGCGTTTGGAGAAGAGCCGGTGGGATTCCCCGGAGCAGGGTTCTTAATCGCGTCCCGTCGGGCAGGCCAGTACTTGACACGTCGATTCGCATTTCCCTCGATGGCCTTTTCAAGGGCCTCGATCGGGTCATGGCTCAGCTTGCTTACCCCCATGCGGCCCTGTCGACCCGGCCGGGGGTACCCCAAATCAGATCGTTCGGGTAGAATTCTTTGGGCATCGAACGGAGACTCATCGGGCATGGGAACGCCATTCGTGGCGTGTGGTGTCGTGACCCGAAGCGGTCGCGAAGGCGTGGCGGAGGGGCACTGATCATTCTATCTCCAGCGTTCGCTGACTGAAGGCCGCCTCCCGTGAGGAAACCTGCGCGGCCCTGGTGGACCGGCTCCGTTGCGGTCGGAATTGCGGTTCTTCTCGTCACGCTCGTTCCGCGGAGCTCGAGTGCCCCGACCGTCTGTGCGACTCCCGGAAAGGACGGCGCGGGCGGGACTCTCGCCGGAATCGTCAACACGTACTACCCGGGCACGGCGAACGCCGGGGCCAACGCGACGACCATCTCCGTCGGTGCGCCGACCGGGAACACGCTGGCCGCGATCTCGTCGGGAGACCTCCTGCTCGTGATCCAGATGCAGGACGGCACTCTGAGCACGACGAACAACAACAACTACGGCGCGAACAATGGAACGGGCCGCGGCGTGACCTCGATCGGGGGTGCAGGCCTCTACGAGTACGTGCGGGCGGCGAGCGCGGTCGTCTCGGGAAACGTCACGATCGTGGGCGCGGCGTTGAGCGGGGGCCTCCTGAATTCGTACGTCAATGCGGACGCGACGGGCGCGAGCGGCCAGAAGAGGTTCCAGGTCGTTCGTGTCCCCCAGTTCACGACCGCGACCCTGGGAAGTACGCTGACGGCTCTCGCGTGGAACGGGAGCACGGGCGGGATTCTCGCGGTGGACGTCCAGGGAACTCTGAATCTCGGGTCGGCCACGGTCAGCTTGGACGGCCTCGGATTTCGAGGTGGCGGTGGGCGGCAGCTGACGGGTGGGGGCACCGGGACCGCCACCGATTACGTGAACGTCGCCACGAACGGCATCCACGCGTCGAAAGGCGAGGGGATCGCGGGCACGCCCCGCTACGTCTACGTCGCGGCGACGGACACCGTCCTCGACACGGGCGTCGAGGGATACCCGAACGGCAGCTTTGCGCGCGGCGCGCCGGACAGCGCGGGGGGCGGCGGCACCGACAACGACGTGATCATCAACCAGGAGAACACGGGCGGCGGGGGCGGCGGAAACGGCGGGAACGGCGGGCTCGGCGGCAACAGCTGGTCGACGAATCAGCCGGTCGGAGGCATCGGGGGCGCGGCCTTCGCCTCGACGTCCGCGCGCGTGATCCTCGGCGGGGGCGGCGGTGCCGGCACGCGCAACAACTCGACGGGAACGATGAGTAGCGCGGGCGCGGGCGGCGGACTCGTCATGATCCGTGCGGCCGCGGTGTCCGGGAGCGGAACGATTTCGGCCAACGGAGGAGTCGGCGTCGCTCCGGACCAGGATGGCGGCGGCGGCGGCGGCGCCGGCGGCACGATCGTCTTCACGACCCTCGCCGGAGGCGTCGGGAACCTGACGGTATCGGCGAACGGCGGGGCGGGGACGACGGCGTGGGCCACGATGGTGCAGGGCACGGGTTGCCCGACGTCGGCGAACTGCAATTACCACGGCCCGGGCGGAGGTGGGGGAGGCGGCGCCATCTTCCTGTCCGGCTTACCGACGGCGCTCTCCGTTGTGGGCGGTGCCGCCGGGACCACGACGACGGCGGCGAACACGTTCGGAGCGGCGCCGGGTGTCGCGGGCACGTCCGTCACGAACGTTCTGGCGGCGAGCATCCCGGGCGCCGGTTCCGGCGCCGAATGCGCACCCACCCCGACTCCGACGGTGACTCCGACGTTCACGCCGACCGTGACACCGACCGCGACACCGACTTGGACGCCCACGCTGACGCCGACGATCACGCCGACCCAGACACCCACTGTGACTCCGACCGTGACGCCTACACCGACGTTGACGCCGACAGCGACACCGACGCTCACGCCAACTCAGACGCCCACGGTGACTCCGACCGTGACGCCGACCGTGACGCTCACGCCGACCCAGACGCCGACAGCGACACCGACGCTCACGCCGACACAGACGCCCACAGTGACTCCGAC
>JBAUSZ010000448.1:0-4220 GCA_049581965.1 Thermoanaerobaculia bacterium
GGCTCGGCTGGTCGGCTCCGACGGGAACGCCCAAACAGGCATCGCCGAAGCGCCAGCCAGAAGGCTCGCCGAACTTCTTCCGGGATTTCGAGCGGCCGGTTTCGTATGACGAAGTGGCCCGGATGGCCGTGCGCACGCTCACCGAGGTGTTCGAGATCCCGCATCCGGGGTACCTCATGTACAAGGCCTTCGGCAAAAAGCAGGAGACGATCCTGATCCCGACGCTCGGGTTGAAGCGCGAGCCGCCGGCGCCGCCTCGCGAGAAGCCACGCGCAGACACGATCGAGGGGCTCCGGGAGCTCGTACGCAAGGCGATCCGGGAAGCGTCGGGTAATGCGGACCCCGAGTTCGACGGGGACGGGGATTTCTCACTGCGATTCGGAAGTGCGGTCGTGTTCGTCCGAGTCCTTGGCGACCCGCCCTGCGTCAGGGTGTTTTCTCAGGTCCTGGAGGGCGTGGAGGTCGAGGAGCCGCTCGTGGATCGCGTCAACAAGCTGAACGCAGACGTGCGCTTCGCACGGCTGTTCGTGCTGGACGGGAAGGTCATCGCGGCCGCGGAGGTGCTCGCCTCGCCATTCGTCGCCGAGCACCTGGCGGACACCTGCGTGCAGCTGGGCAGACTTGCCGACGAGATCGGCGGGGCGCTGGAGAAGGAGTTTGGGGGGCGAAGGGCGTTCGAGGAAGTGCCGGAAGGGGTGGAGGTGCAGTAGGGGCCACCCGTCCTCGGCCGCTACCGGGGCAGAGCCTCGAGTCGAATGCCCTTTCCCGCCTGAAGCGCCTTTCGAGCCGCTGCCACACGCTTGAGAAAGCGCGGATCCGACTGCAGGCGGTACTCGAACCATTCCTCTTCCGACTTGAAGCCGATGAGGATTCCCGCCGGCCTGCCGTGGCGGGTGATCACGACGTCCTCGCCCTCAGCGAGCCTGAGGTATCGGGAAAGGTCGTCCTTGACGTCGGAAAGCGCTACGCGTTTCATTCGGAAACTCCAGACGTGGCGAGCCAGGCGGTCGCCTGCTCCTTTGTGACGATGGTTAGGATTTGGACCTCTGCCTCGACGACGTCGTAGAAAACGCGGACGTCTCCGACGCGAAGCCGGAACTGCGGTCGCCGAAGGCCGCGCAACTTCTTGATTCGGCTTCGGCTGCTCTTCGAAGGTTCATGGCGCAGAGGGAGCTCGATCTGGTCTCGGACCTCCGCACGAGTCGCGGCCGGCAACCGTTTAAGGTCGACGACAGCCTGAGGAGAAAGAACGATCTCATGACGCACTCTGGCCAGATGATAGCCAGAATTTGGGCCTCGTCAACCAGGCGGTTCCGAGCGTAGACTCGCCGGCACCAGGTTGTTGTACCCCGGCACTCGCCTCGGCCCCTACGAGATCTCGTCCCCCCTCGGCGCAGGCGGGATGGGTGAGGTGTACCGGGCCCACGACACGAAGCTCGACCGCGACGTCGCCATCAAGGTCCTTCCCGCCTATCTAGCCGGCAATCCCGACGCGCTCTCCCGTCTCGAGCGCGAGGCGCGCGCCGTCGCGCAGCTCTCACACCCGAACATCCTCGCCATCCACGACTTCGGGCGAGAAGGCGAAACGGCGTACGCCGTCACGGAGCTGCTCGAAGGCGAAACGCTGCGCGCACGCCTCGAGCAGGGTGCGCTTCCGGCCCGCAAGGCGGCCGATCTGGCCGCGCAGATCGCCGAAGGGCTGGCGGCCGCGCACGAGAAGGGGATCATTCACCGTGACCTGAAGCCGGAGAACGTCTTCGTCACGGCCGAGGGACGCGTGAAGCTGCTCGACTTCGGCCTTGCGAAGCAGACGAGTCCGGGCAACGGCTCCGACTCGCGCCTGCAGACGGCCGAGAGGCACACAGAGCCCGGCACGGTGATGGGCACCGTCAGGTACATGTCCCCGGAGCAGGTGCGAGGCGAGAGCGTGGATCACCGCTCGGACATCTTCTCCTTCGGCGCCGTCCTCTACGAGATGCTGACGGGGCGGCAGGCCTTCGAGCGCGAGACGGCGGCCGAAAGCATGACGGCGATCCTGAAGGAAGACCTGCCGGAGATCGCAGCGACCGGCTCCGGCCCGTCGCCCGCGCTGCGGCGCATCGTGCAGCACTGCCTCGAGAAGAGACCCGGGGAGCGTTTCCAGTCCGCGCGGGACATCGCCTTTGCTCTCCATGCCTTTTCGGATTCCACGGTCACGAGCGGACGAGCGGTCGCCGTCGCGGGCAGCGGCTCGCGCCGCTGGCTCACTGCTCTTGCCGTCACGCTCGTGCTGGGTGTCGTCGGGTTGGCGTTGTTTCGAGTCGTGCGGAAGGCGGAGCGACGCTCGGATGCAGCGATCACGTTCCGCCAGATGAGCTTCCGTCCGCAGGCGATCTTTCAGGCCGCCTTCATGCCGGACGGCGAGACCATCGTCTACAGCGCGGCGCTCGTGGGCAACGTTCCGGAGCTGTTCACGATCCGCCCCGAGTATCCCGAGCCGCGCCCCCTCGGCCTCCCGCGCACGCATCTCCTGTCGATCTCGTCCAAGGGGGAGCTGGCCGTCCTGACGAACGCCCGCTTCGTCCGGCAGCGGCTGTTCATCGGCACTCTCGCCCGCGTCTCGCTCGGAGGCTCCGCCCCGAGAGAGATCCTCGAGGGTGTCCGTCAGGCCGACTGGTCACCGGATGGATCCGACCTGGCCATCATTCGGATGGCGGACGGGAAGGACCGGCTGGAGTTCCCGATCGGCAAGGTGCTCTACGAGACTGCGGGATTGGGCTACTTGAGCGACCTTCGTGTCTCGCCCCGAGGCGACCGGATCGCCTTGTTCGAGCACCCGAGGCAGTGGGACGACCGCGGCTCGGTCATTGTCGTGGACCGGGCAGGAAAGCGCACCATCCTGTCCGACGGTTTTGCAGGGGAAGAGGGCCTGTCCTGGTCCAAGGCAGGCGACGAGGTCCTCTTTGGCGCCAACATGGCAGGGGCGGCGCCGACCCTCCATGGCGTCGATCTCTCGGGTCACCGGCGGGTCGCCCTCAACAGCGCGGGCGGGTTGACGATGCACGACGTTTCCCGCACGGAGCGCTGGCTCGTGACTCGCGAGGACATCCGTTGGGAGATCTCGACCCTGTCCCCGGGCGCAAGCGCCGAGCGCGATGTGTCCTGGCTCGATACCTCCTCGTTTCCGTTTCTTTCGCGGGACGGGAGCATGCTGCTTTTCAGTGACGAGTCCACTGCCGCTGGCCAGAACTACGAGGTCTGCCTTCGGAAAACCGATGGCGGTTCGGTCGTACGCCTCGGAGAAGGCACTCCCTACGGTCTCTCGGCGGACGGGAAATGGGCGCTGGCCGTCATCGACACGCCGCCGCAGCTCGTCATCTACCCGACTGGCCCCGGGGAGACTCGACGCCTCCCCCGAGGTGACCTCGAGGTCTATCAATCCGCCGGCTGGTTCCCGGACGGAAAGAGCGTCCTGGTTTGTGGCAACGAAGCCGGCAAGGCTTCGCGATGCTATGCGCAGGACGTCTCCGGTGGACTGCCACGTCCGGTCACACCCGAGGCAACGGCGAATTGCTCAGTTTCTCCGGATGGCCTGCAAATCCTCTACTCGAAAGCGGGTGGAACCTACCTCGTCCAGCGCGCCGGGGGTGGAGCAGCTGAGCCCGCCCCCGGGCTGACCACGGACGACCTGGTCATTCGATGGAGCGCGGACAATCGCTCTGTCTTTGTTTACCGCCCCACGAACGTGCCGTTCAAGATCGAGCGGCTGGACCTCGCGTCCGGCCGCCGTGTTCTGATCCGCGAGGTCGCCCCCGTCGACAGGGCTGGTGTCCTCTATGGCACGATGGCTGCGCTGACAGATGACGCCAAGACGTACGCGTACGACTACAAGCGGATGACCTCGCAGCTTTTCGTGGTGGACGGCGTGCGGTGACTCCGCAAACCGGCGCGCCGCTTGTTGCGAAAGCGTCGTCGAGGTCTTTGACGACCTGACCCCTGCTGGATTTGCTGCTCGAAAGCGAATTGAAGTGGTGGAGCTGAACGGGATCGAACACGCCCGCCTCGCGCCCTTCGGGCGCGCCGCACGCGCTGCGCGCTGAGGCGGGCTGATTGGATCCGAAGGCGGGGAAGGGGTCCCCGCACCCCTCGGTCGACGGTTCGTATCCCGTTCAGCTTGAGGGACACTCGGCCAACGTGCGCTGGAGGAGACGGTGAGGTTGAATGTAATGGTGGAGCTGAAC
>JBAUSZ010000449.1:0-2458 GCA_049581965.1 Thermoanaerobaculia bacterium
CGCAACCGGGACTGCGGACGGCGGCGCACGTTTCCGCGCGCTCCTCCTCGCCGTCGGCGGCGCCGCCGTCGCCCTCGCGGCCGCTCTCGGCGTTTGGAAGCTCCTGCGCCTCCTCGCCGCGGTGCCGCCCCGCGAGTGGTTCGTCCTCGCGGCCGCCCTCGGGGCGACGTTCCTCCGCACTCTGGGCGCGCTCGCTCTCGCGGTGGCCTGGACGCTGCCCGTCGGGATCCTCGTCGGGCGCTCACCCGTGTGGTCGCGGCGGCTCCAGCCGATCGTCCAGATCGTCGCGTCCTTCCCCGCTCCGATGCTCTTCCCGCTCGTGACCGGCGGACTCCTCGCGCTTCACGTGCCGTTCTCCGTGATCGCCGCGGCTCTCATGCTCCTCGGCGCCCAGTGGTACGTCCTCTTCAACGTCCTGGCGGGTGCGAGCGCGGTCCCCCCGGATCTCATCGAGGCGACCGACGTCTACCGCGTTGCCGGAGGCGCGCGCTGGCGCACGCTCTTCCTGCCCGCCGTGTTCCCCTTCCTCGTCACGGGACTCGTGACCGCCGCGGGGGGCGCCTGGAACGCCTCGATCGTGGCCGAAACGCTCGTGACGGGTGGGCGCACGCTCGAAACCTTCGGGCTGGGCTCCCTCATCACGAAGTCCACGCGCGAGGGAAACTTTCCCCTCCTGGCAGCCGGCGTCCTCACGATGTCCTTCGCCCTCGTCCTCATCAACCGGCTCGTCTGGCACCGCCTCTCGCGGCTGGCCGAGACGAAGTACGCTCTGAACCGATGAGCGCCGAGCCGGCCGCCGCCCCCGTGCCTCCGATCGCCGCCGCGCGCGGCGTGGACAAGGTGTTCCAGGACGAGGCCGGGCGCGCGCGCGTGATCCTCAAGGGCATCGACTTCGAGATCAGGCCCAACGAGGTCGTCGCCGTCCTCGGGCCCTCGGGTTGCGGGAAGTCCACGCTCTTGCGCATCCTCATCGGGCTCATTCCGCCCACGGCCGGCACGGTCGAGCAGCACGGCAGACCCCTCGTCGGCATCCATCCCGGCGCAGCCGTCGTCTTCCAGAACTTCGCCCTCTTCCCCTGGCTCACGGTCGAGGAGAACGTCCGCGTCGGCCTCGCGGGCCGCCCCCGGGACACCGGCGGATCCGACGAGCGGGTTCGGACGGCCCTGACGGCCGTCGGCCTCGCCGGCCACGCGCGCGCCTTTCCAAAGGAGCTGTCGGGCGGCATGAAGCAGCGCGTCGGGATCGCACGCGCTCTCGTCGGCCGTCCCGAGCTCCTCTGCATGGACGAGCCGTTCTCCGCGCTCGACGTCCTGACGGCCGAGCTCCTCCGCACCGAGGTCTACCGGCTCTTCACGGAGCGCCTGACGGGGCTTTCCTCGGTCCTTCTCATCACCCACCTCATCGAGGAGGCCGTGTTCCTGGGAGACCGCATCATCGTCCTCGGAACGAACCCCGGCACCGTGCGCCGCGAGATCGTGAACACGCTCCCGCACCCGCGCGAGTACCGGCACCCCGAGTTCCTCCGGAT
Organism: Thermoanaerobaculia bacterium; assembly: GCA_049581965.1. Classification (GTDB taxonomy): domain Bacteria; phylum Acidobacteriota; class Thermoanaerobaculia; order UBA5066; family UBA5066; genus Fen-183. The sequence goes on from JBAUSZ010000449.1 coordinate 1,530, forward strand.
CGTCGAGCGAATCCACGACATCGTCACGGGGGTCCACCTGCCGGAGGAGGAAGAGGCGGTTCCGGCCACCGTGCCGGGACGCCGGACGGAGACCCCGCTCATCCCGCTCCCTTCCGTTCGCATGGGCGAGATCCTCGGCCTCGTCGAGATCCTCGTCGACAACGGCGGCTCGATGAACCTTTTCGCGCTGGACGCGATCACCGAGTACGAGTTCGGGCGTACGCTCTCGGTGGTGAAGGCGGCCGAGCTCCTCGATCTCGTCGACACACCGAAAAACGACGTCCTTCTGACCGACCTCGGCCGCCGAATCGCGGCCGCACCCCTCGAACGGAAGATCCTCCTCCTGAAGCCGCAGATACTGTCACTCGGTACTTTCTGTCTCGTCGTGCGCGAGCTCGCGCGCGATCCCGACACGCCCATGCCCGGCGAGGCGATCCGCGACATTCTTGCCGCGAGCCTCCCCACCGTGAGTGCCTCCGAGCTGTTCGACACGATCGTGAACTGGGGCCGTGCGGTCCAGATCTTCGAGTACGACGCGACCGCAGATCAGCTCGGGCTCTTCTCGGGGCACGACGCCGCCGCCGCGAGCTGACATGGAGGACGCGCCGCGACGCCTCGCCGCACTGACGGCGGCTCTCTCGAAGCGCCGCTCCACGCTCGAGACGCTCCTGGCGGGCGCGGCCGGACCCCCGGCGGGCGAGCGGCTGCATGCCGTGCGCGTCGCGCTCCGGCGGACGGTCTCTCTCGCCCGCCTCACCCGGGACGTTCCCACCAAGGACTCTGGAGAGGCGCTTCGCCGGGCCGCGCGAGACCTCAGGCGCGCGCTCGGCACGCGCCGCATGCACGAGGTCGCTGTGGCCATCCTCCGGGCACGCTTCCGAAGGGACGCGAGGCGGCGAGCCGCCGCCGAGCGGCTTGCCGCGCGGCTC
>JBAUSZ010000450.1:0-7823 GCA_049581965.1 Thermoanaerobaculia bacterium
GCCGTGCAGGACCCGCCGCGCGGCACGGGCGACGCGGTGCGCGCGGCGGCGGCGGCGGGCGCATTCGGCAGGGCGAAGACCGTCGTCGTCCTCTCGGGCGACGTGCCGCTCCTGTCCGCCGAGACCGTCAGGGGCCTCCTCGCCGCGCTGAAATCGGATCAGAAGGCGGCGGTCGCGGTCCTGACGGCGAAGGTCGCAGACCCCTCCGGCTACGGCCGCGTCGTGCGGGACAAAGCAAAGCGCTTCGCGAAGGTCGTGGAAGAGAAAGATTCTTCCGAGAAAGAGAAGAAGATCCCGGAAATCAACACCGGCACCTATGCGTTCGACCGGGCCTTTCTGGAGAGGTCCCTGCCTCTTCTCACTTCTAAGAATCTTCAGAACGAGTTCTATCTGACCGACGTGCTCTCGCTCGCAAGAAAGGCCGGTCGCCGCGTTCTCCTCGTCCCAAGCGATCCCTCTTCCGCCCTCGGCGTGAACTCCCGCGAGGACCTCGCCGCCGTGGACCGCCTGCTCCGCGAGCGGGCCGTCCGCGAGGCGATGCGCGCGGGAGCGACGATCCTCCGTCCCGAAACGGTGACCCTCGACGACGAGGTGGTTCTCTGCGAGGACACGACGCTCGAGCCGTTCGTGACGCTCCTCGGGAAGACGGTCGTCGGGAGCGGGACGACGATCGGGCAAGGCACGGTCGCGAAGGACGCCGTTTTCGGGCAGAACGTCGTCATCAAGCCGTATTGCGTGATCGAGTCGGCCGCGGTCGGCGACCGCGCCGAGGTGGGCCCGTTCGCCCGTCTGCGGACGGGGACCGAGCTCGGCGAGGGGGTCCACATCGGAAACTTCGTCGAGACGAAGAAGGCGAAGCTCCACCCGGGCGCCAAGGCGAACCACCTGACGTACCTCGGCGACGCCGAGATCGGTCCGAGGACGAACGTCGGCGCGGGCGTCATCACGTGCAACTACGACGGCTTCGCGAAGCACCGGACGACGATCGGCGCGGGCGTCTTCGTGGGCTCGGACGTCCAGCTCGTCGCCCCGGTGACGGTCGGCGACGGTGCCGTGATCGGCGCGGGAACGACGGTCACCCAGGACGTCCCGCAGGACGCCCTCGCCGTCTCGCGCGTCCCGCAGGAGAACCGGGCGGGCGGCGGCGCGCGCTACCGCGCGCGGCGGAAGAAGGCCTGAGTCCGTGTGCGGAATCGTCGGCTACGTGGGGCCGCGTGAGGCGACGCCGATCCTCCTGGACGGCCTGAGGCGCCTCGAGTACCGCGGGTACGACTCGGCGGGAATCGCGGTCGTCGGCGACGACGGCGAGGTCCGCGTCGCACGCAGCGAGGGCAAGCTCGGAAACCTGACGCAGAAGATCGCGGCCACGCCGCCCCCGGGCCGCTTCGGGATCGGGCACACGCGCTGGGCGACGCACGGCCGCCCGTCCGAGGAGAACGCCCACCCGCACCGCGACGCCTCGGGCCGCGTCGTCGTGATCCACAACGGCATCATCGAGAACTTTCTCCATCTCAAGCAGGGCCTCCAGAGGGACGGCGTCCGCTTTCTCTCCGAGACGGACACGGAGGTCGTCGCGCATGCGCTCGCTGCGGGCCGCCGTGCGTCGCCCGGCAAGTCGTTCGGGGAGGTCGTGCGCGAGACGGCCGCGGGCCTCAAGGGGATGTACGCGCTCGTCCTTTTCTCGGCGGACGAGCCGGGCGTCCTCTACGCCCTCAAGTGGGGGCCGCCGATCGTCCTTGGGATCGGGAAGGGCGAGAACTTCGTCGCGTCCGACGCGACGGCCCTCCTCCCGCACACGCGCGACCTCGTCTTCCTCGAGGACGGCGACCTCGCGCGGATCACGGCGGACGGCGTCGCCGTGACGGGCTTCGACGGGACGGCCCGGCTGCGCCCCGTGCGGCGGGTCCCCTGGGACGCGGTCTCGGCGGAGAAGGGCGGCTACGCGCACTTCATGGCCAAGGAAATCGCCGAGCAGCCGACCGTCGTGATCGAGACGATCGGCAACAAGCTCTCACTCGAGACGGGCTTCTTCAACGAGCAGGAGATGGGTGTCCCGACGGCCCTCCTGCGCGCGATCGAACGCGTCCAGATCGTCGCCTGCGGGACGAGCTGGCACGCGGGGCTCGTCGCGAAGTTCCTGCTCGAGGAGATCGCGCGCGTCCCGACGGACGTCGACTACGCGTCCGAGTTCCGGTACCGCGCGCCACTCGTGGACGCCAAAACGCTCGTCCTCGGGATCTCGCAGTCGGGCGAGACGGCCGACACGGTCGCGGCCCTCAAGGAGGCGCAGGCCCTCGGCGGCCGGACGGTCGGAGTCGTGAACGTGCCCGGCTCGGCGATCGCGCGCCTCGTGGACGGCGTCCTCGCGACGCACGCGGGGCCCGAGGTCGGCGTCGCCTCGACCAAGGCCTTCACGACGCAGCTCGTCGCCCTCGTCCTCTTCGCGCTCTTTGCGAAGTCCGTGAGGGACGGGAGGGGGAAGCCTGTCGAACCGGACTTCCTGACCGCTCTCGCCCGCCTCCCCGCGGCGCTCCGCGAGACGCTCGCGCTCGAAGCCGCGATCGAGACGCTTTCGGAAAGGTTCGCGAACGTCTCCCACGCTCTCTTCCTCGGGCGCGGCGCGCACTACCCGATCGCCCTCGAGGGCGCGCTCAAGCTCAAGGAGATCTCGTACATCCACGCCGAGGGATATCCCGCGGGCGAGATGAAGCACGGGCCGATCGCCCTCATCGACGAGGCGATGCCGATCGTCGGGATCGCGCCCCAGGACGCGCTCTACGACAAGGTGGCGTCGAACCTGCGCGAGGTCAAGGCGCGCGAGGGGATCCTCTTCGCGCTCGTGAATCCCGGTGACACGGACGTCTCGACGTTCGCGGACGAGACGCTCGTGATGCCGAAGGTCCACCCGGCCCTCCAGCCGGTCGTGTCCGTCGTCCCGCTCCAGCTCCTCGCGTACCACGTCGCCCGCCGCCGCGGCTGCGACGTGGACCAGCCGCGCAACCTCGCCAAGTCCGTCACGGTCGAGTAAGGCTCGAGCCCGGGCCTTCGCTCGGCGGGCGGCCTTTCTCTCACGTCGAGCGCCCGAAGGACCACGGGCTAGTTGCGGATCCTCTTGGTGATGTCCGGCGTCGGCGTCCTGACCCTACCGATGGAGATCCTCCGAGTCGGCGTGGGGTTGGGAGCCGCCGCGAAGGCCTGCCGCAGCCGCTCTCGAGACTCCGCGAGAAGACGCCGCGCGGAGAGCGGGTACCCCGCCTGGAAGAATTCCTTCGAGATCAGGACCTCTCCCGTGTTGTTCAAAAGGCCTCCCGTGCAGGCGACGTCGTTCATCCAGGGATCGAACTCGCAGGTCATGGTGGCCGTGATGGTGCCGGTCGGGAAGGTGATTTTTTCCTTGGCGGCACGCGTATTCGGGTCATAGCCGGCGTCGGTATGGAAATTCACGGAGCGGTATTTTTCGAAGCCCGGTGCCTGGGCAAACCCTTCGAGCGTGTAGTTGACGGCACCGCCGCCTTTCTTTTCCACCTTGATCAAAGTGAGATGAATGAGCTCGTGGGCAGTCGAGTAAGACCCTGCGGCTCCAAGGGGCGGCGAGAAGACGAGGAGGACGCCGGCCGCGACGCCGAGAGTGCGCTTCATGAACAAGACTCACTTTCCGGGTCGCGCGCGTCGCAACCCTTGTGCTGCCTCCACAGGAGCGGATGACCGGATCTGGCGTCATGTTACCCGGCCGCGATTTCGAAGTCACTCGGCTGCGCGTTCGCGTGCGCTACCATCGCTCCCCTTGGTCGCCCGCCCGGAGGATCTCCTCGAAGGCCTCAATCCCGAGCAGGCCGCCGCCGTCTCGCACGGCGAGGGGCCCCTCCTCGTCCTCGCGGGGGCAGGCTCGGGGAAGACGCGCGTCCTGACGCGCCGTCTCGCGTGGCTCGTCGCAAAGGGCGTCCCCCAGGAGGGAATCGTCGCCGTCACGTTCACGAACAAGGCGGCCGGCGAAATGAAAGAGCGCGTCGGAACGCTCCTCGGGACGGACCGGCCGCGCTCTTACGTCGGGACGTTCCACGCCTGGGGCGTGCGGCTCCTGCGCCGCTTCGCGGACGAGGCGGGCCTCCCGCGCGGCTTCGTCGTCTTCGACACGGACGACCAGCTCGCCGTGGTCAGGCGCGCGATGAAGGAGGTCGCGATCCCGGAGAAGTCCGCGACACCGCGGCAGATTCAGGCGAAGATCTCCGCGGCCAAGAACGAGGGGATCTCTCCGGAAGACTTCCCGCGCCGGTTCGGCGACTTCCTCGGCTCGCGCCTCGCGGACGTCTCCCGCGCCTACGAGAAGTCGCTCCGGGCGGCACAGGCCCTCGACTTCGACGACCTCCTCGTCCTCTCGGCGCGGCTCGTGGGGTCGAACGAGGCCGTGCGCGACCTCCTCCGGCGGAGCGTCCGCCACCTCCTCGTGGACGAGTACCAGGACACGAACCGCGTCCAGGCCAGGCTCGTGAGGCTCGTCGCGGGAGAGGCCGGGAACCTCTTCGTGGTGGGGGACGAGGACCAGTCCATCTATCGCTGGCGCGGGGCGGACGTCTCGAACATCCTCGAGTTCACCCGGCAATTTCCCACGGCGAAAACGGTGCGCCTCGAGCGCAACTACCGCTCGACCGCCCCCATTCTCGAGGCCGCGAGCGCCGTCGTCGCCGAGAACCGGCGGCGGCTCGGGAAGACGCTCCGGGCCACGAAAAGAGGCGGCGAGAAGGTGCGTCTCGTGGCCTTCGACGAGGAGCGCGACGAGGCGAGGGAGATCGTCTCGCGCGTCGCGGCGGCACGACGCGCCCGGCCCGGGGGCGAGGTAGCCGTCCTCTTCCGCACGAACGCGCAGTCCCGGCCCTTCGAAGACGAGCTCCTGCGCTCGAAGCTCCCGTACATCCTCGTGGGCGGAACGAAGTTCTACGAGAGGGCCGAGGTCAAGGACCTCCTCGCGTACCTGCGCCTCGCGCGCAATCCGGCCGACGACGTCTCGTTCCGCCGGGTCGTGAACGTCCCGGCGCGCGGCGTCGGCGCCGCGACGCTCGAGGCGCTCGAGAGCCGCGCCGTCGAGAAGGGCGGCCCCCTCCTCGCGGCCCTCGACGACCTGCCCGCGTCGATGACGGAGCGCGCGAAAAAAGCGCTCGCCGAGTTCGCGGGCCTCGTCGGGCGGCTCGCGGATTTCGGGGCTCTCGAGGACAACGGGGCCGGGGCCGCGATGGCGTTCGCGCTGGAGGAGACGGGCCTCGCGAAGCTCTACGAGAACTCCCTCGATCCGCAGGACGAGGCCCGGCGCGAGAACCTGGACGAGCTCCTCGCGGCGGCCCGCGAGCACGAGCGCTCCGCCTCGACCGGGGCCGAGGGCGACGACCCGACGATCGCGGGCTTCCTGGACGCCGTGACGCTTCGCGCCGACGCCGACGAAGCCGACGAGAGGAAGGGGATCCTTCTCATCACGCTCCATGCGGCCAAGGGCCTCGAGTTCGACGACGTCTTCCTCGCGGGCGCCGAGGACGGCTCGCTCCCGCATGCCTCCTCCCGCGACGACGAGGACGAGTTCGAGGAGGAGCGCCGCCTCGCGTACGTCGGGATGACCCGCGCGAAGGAGCGCCTGACGATCTCCTGGGTCCGGCGCCGGATGGTGCGCGGCGAATGGATGAGCCGCGACCGGTCCCCGTTCCTCGACGCGATCCCGGGAGAGGTCGTCGAGTACGAAGACAGGACATCGGGCTTCGGAGGAAGACCGGGAGATTTCTTAGAAGGTAAAGAAGGCGGCGGCGCGTTCGGCGCGCGGCGGCCCTACGGTGGAGTGGCGTTTGGGGGGCGGGGCGGCGGAGCACCCGGCGGCTCCCTGTTCCCGGACTACGAAAACGAATCCCAGGAAGCTCCGGCGTTGGGTGCGCCCTCTTCACCTTCCAAAAAATCTCTCTTCGGCCGTCCCCCGACGCGATCCGTGACCCCCGTGCGCTCCGTCATGAAACGCACGCCTCCTCCGCCCACGGCCTCGGGCTACCGGCGCGGGTCGAAGGTCGTGCACCCGGATTACGGCGTGGGCGTCGTCCTGACGGTGGAAGGCTCGGGCGACGCCGAGAAGCTCGTCGTCTACTTCGACCGCGCGGGCCGCAAGAAGTTCGTCGCGAAGTTCGCGAACCTGTCGCCCGGCTGACGCTCGTCCCGATTCAATCCGCATCCTTCGCGAGCGCCACGATGGCCCGGCGCAGCTTCCGGTGCGCGTCGAAGAGGCGGACGAAGTCCGACTCGCGCCGCCCGCCCTTCGCGCGGATCACGCCGACGAGCGCGCGCTTCTCGGAGGGGGTCCAGCCTCGCACGCCGGGCAGGATTGAGACGAGCGGTGCCCAGCGGCGGAAGGCGAGGCGCCCGGGCGCGGACCACTCCTTCGGCCGTGCCCCGAGGAGCCGGGCCGCCTCCTCCGTGAGGACGACCTCGGCCCGTTCGCGGTCCGAGCCGAAGCGCGAGGCCACGGCGTCGGTCACGCGGAGGCCGACGTTCGGAAGTTCGACGAGCCCGATCACGTCGTTCCGGGCCGCCCGACCGAACCAGTAGAGGTTCTCCGAGGCGAGGATCCTCAGGTTGGCGGGGGACGTCCGGTGCCCCGGGTCGGCCGCCATCCGACGCTCCTCCTCCCGCATGAGGGTGACGACGCGCGGCGCGCGCGGAACGAAGCCGAGCTTGCGATAAAACCACCAGGCGCCCGACGCGAGCGCCTCGGTGTTGCCGTAGCCGCCGAGCTGGTACGGAAAGATCGTGAAGACGTCGGACCCGAAGAGGGCGCGCGTCATCGAGAGAACCTTGCCGTAGACGAGGCCCGACTCGCCGCCCCGGAACGTCTCGAAGACGTTGTAGGCGATCTCGGAGGACGAGAAGAGGGCGCTCGTGAGGACGTAACCGATCGGGACCCCGTTCTTGAGGGTCAAAAAGCCGTAGACGGACTCGAGGAGGAGCCGGCGCTCGGGGACGACGCCGATCGCCACGAAGGCGAGGCCGTCGCCGTACGTCACGCGGCGGACGTCCGCAGGATCGCCCCACTGGAAGGCGTCGAGATCCCGCTCGCGCGCGACCATCGCCTCTTTCGCGAGGTCGAGGAGGCGGCCGGCCTCCCGCCGGGGGACCGTGTCGATCGACAGGGGCGCGCGCGCGACCTCGCGGCGGACGTCCGGCCGGCCGCGGTCCAGCGGCTTCGACTGGAAGACGACGGGGGCCGTCCGCCGGCAGGCGTTCGTCCGCTCGGGCGTGCCCGGCCCGCTCTCGAGGACGAGGGGCAGCTCGAGGCTCTCCCAGGCCGCCTCCTGCTCGAATGTTCCGTGGCCCAGCGTGGAAAGACGGCGGACGAGAAACGCCCCGTCCGTCGCGCGCGGACCCTTCAGGCGCCTCACCCAGCCGCGCGCTCCGAAGTCCAGCTCGTCGAGGGCGGGCGTCTCGGCCCATAGGGAAACGAGAGGGAGGACGCGCTCGAGAACCTCCCCCTTGTCGTACCCTTCCCAGTCCACGCGAAGATGTTCTCCCCAGCGCGCGGCGAGCCAGCGCGCCGTCCCCGCGTAGAAGGTGAAGCGCGTGCGCGTGCCCGCGATGCCGGTGCATTCCAGGGAGGCGCGGTGCCGCCTGAGGTCCCGCCGGCGCGCGAAGCCCTCGAGGAGCGCCTCGACTTTCGCGAGCGTCTTGGGGTCGTCGGGATAGGCGCGCAGGAAGCACAGGGCTTCGTGAAGTCTCGAGATCTGCCGGGCGGTCGCGAGCCGCGCGCGCGAGAGAACGTCGAGCGCGGCGAGGCGCCGGGCGGCGGCCGGAGCCCCGCGGTC
>JBAUSZ010000451.1:0-12124 GCA_049581965.1 Thermoanaerobaculia bacterium
GATCTGCGTAGCTCTTCCTCCGAGATCGCCCCTTGTCGCAGCACGGTCGGATACGGCGTCAACGCGACGACGGTGGACTCGAGTCCGTGCTCCGTCGCCCCTCCGTCGAGGACGTAGACGTCCGGGAAGTCATCGGCGACGTGAGCGGCCGTCGTTGGGCTCGGGCGCCCCGAGAGATTCGCGCTCGGCGCGGCGATCGGCACGCCCGCGAGGCGTACGAGCTCGCGCGCAAGGCCCTGCGGCATCCGCACCGCGACGGTGTCCAGCCCTGCGGTGACGGAAGAGGGGACCGAGGATTTCTTTGAAAGTAAGAGGGTGAGAGGCCCGGGCCAAAACCGGGCCGCCAGTCGCGTGGCGAGCGGCGGCATGCGCCCTACGACCCTTCTGAGCATCTTCAAGTCGCTGACATGAACAATCACCGGGTTGTCGAGCGGACGCCTCTTCTTGGCGAAGATTTTCGCGACCGCAATCTCGTCCAGCGCATTCGCCCCGAGGCCGTAGACGGTTTCCGTCGGGAAGGCGACGAGCTCGCCGCGCCTCAGCCGCGCCGCGGCGGCGCGCAAGGAGCGTGCGTTCGCGTGGTGGACGTTCTTCGCGCGCTTCACGCGCACATCTTAGCGGCGGCCGCCGCGGCTCAGCGCATCGCTTCCATCGGCGAGAGGCGCGAAGCGCGGATCGCCGGGTAGAGGCCGAACACGAGCGCGAGGCCCAGCGCGACGATCCAAGCGACCGCGAGGCCGAAGGGATTCACGACGAGCCCCCAGGGGAACATCGGGGAGAGGGCGCGGCAAAGCGCGGCGCCGCCGAGCGTGCCGGCCGTGGCGCCGAGCGCCGCGAGAACGAGCGCCTCGAGGAGGAACTGGACGAGGATCTGGCCGTCCGAGGCGCCGAGGGACTTCCGGAGGCCGATCTCGTACTTGCGGTCCGCGAACGAGATCAACATGACGGAGAGGACTCCCACGCCGCCCACGAGGAGGACCGTCGCCGCGAGACTGGAGAGGACGACGCGCCAGCCGCGCATCTCCTCCATGAAGCCGGCCCAGGAACGAGCCGCCTCGGCTTCGAGGTCCTTGATCTCGACGTCCTCGATCCCGTGGTGGGCCTGCTTCGCCCGTCCGAGGACGAGCGCCGAGACCTCGGTCAGGTCGCTCTTCCTGCGGAGCTTCACGGCCACCTGAGTGAGCGCATGACTCGCGTCCATGCGGTCCATGTACGTCTCGAGCGGAATCATGAGCCCGTTCGCATCGAGGTAGATCTCCTCGTTGAAGATCTGAACCGGCGCCTGCAGGCCTACGATCCGGAACGGAACGCCGTCCACGAGAACGTCGCGGCCGACGGGGTCGGCGCCACCGAAGAGTTTCGCGCCGAGCGAGGAGCCGACGACGGCGACGGTGCTGTGCCGCTTGCGGTCGGCTTCCGTCAGGCCTCGCCCCGAGGCGATCGGGCGGTTCATGAGGAGGGCGTAGTCGGGCGTCAGGCCCGTGACGAAGATGCGCTCCGTGCCGCCGGCGACGCGGATCCGGGTGCTCTTCGTGGCGCGCGGAAGGAAGGCGAGAGCGCCGGCGTGCGGCGCCGCGATCCGCGGGAGGTCCTCGACGCGCAGCCCCGGGCTCATCGCGAAGCGCTTCTGCTCCTCGGTCGTCTCGGCCGTCTTCGGCTGGATGACGACGGTGCCGTCCCAGCTCATCCCCGCGAAGCCCGTCCCGACCTTGTCGAGGACGCCGTCGAGGACGGAGGTGAGGACGACGAGCGCGAAGACGCCGAGCATGAGAAGCGTGAGCGTGAGGATCGACCGCAGCTTGTGCGACCACAGCTCGACGAGCCCGCCGGCAACGACTTCCCAGACGAGGTTCAGTTTTGCTCCCCAGGACAGCCGTCGGACCGCTTCGGGCTTCGTGTCGCCCGGGGAGAACCCGAGAGAATTTTCTTCGAAAGGCATGAGGGCGCTGCTCATCGGGCGGCGCCCCGTCGTGCGAGCAGGCGGCGCCCATCGCCCCTCTTACCTTCTAAGAAAATCTTCTTCTTCTCTTCTCTCCTATTCATAGCGCAGCGCCTCCATCGGGGAGAGGCGGCTGGCTTTCCACGCGGGGTAGAGCGCGAAGACGAATCCGAACGCGGAGGCCAGGAAGAAGGCCCAGACGAAGCTGAGAGGCTGCATGTAGAGCGGGATCTTGAGGAACGACGTGATGATCTTCGAGAAGGCGACGCCGCCGAGGAGCCCGACGACGCTCCCGAGGCCCGTCACGAGGAGCGCCTCGGTCATGAAGCCCTTGAAGATCTCGCGCCCCGACGCCCCGATCGCCATCTTGACGCCCACCTCGCGGACCCGGTCCTTGAGCGTCGCCATCTGGATGTTGACGTTCACCATCCCCCCGCCGACGAGCGAGAGGATCCCGGACAGCATGAAGATGAGGTTGTAGACGTCGCCCTGGCTCCGGCGCTTGCGCACGCGCGCCGCGATGTCGTCGATCCGGTAGTCCTCCTGCAGGCGATGGTTGCCGCGCAGGAGCGTCTCGAGGCCCTCGCTGAAGGTTTTCATGACCGACAGGTCCCGGATGCGGAAGGAAACGCGGTCTGCGCGATTCCAGCGGTCTCCGTTCATCCTCCGCGCGACGAGGGCGGACGGCACCATGATGACGCGGTTGCGCCACGCGAAGCGGTTCGGCTCTCCCTCGCGCCAGCGGAAGACCTTCTCGGACAGCGTCCCGACGACGACGACCGGGATGTCGCCGATCCGGAGCGTCTGGCCGACGGCCTCGCCGGTCGGGAAGAACGTCGCGCGCGCCTCGGCGCCGAGGAGCGCGACCGGCCGGCCCTCGGAGAACTCCTCGGCGGAGAACGCCCGCCCGCTCTCAAGGCTGTATCCATTCAGGGGGAGGTAGTCCCCGTCGATGCCGCGCACGGAGCGGTCCTGGTCCGCGTAACCCGAGCGGACGCGCGCGCGGGCGCCCTTCTCCTGCGTCGCGCCCTCGACACCCTTCGGCTCGAGCGCCCCCCCTTCCTCGCGGTCCTCGCTCCTGAGGCCGAGGTTCGCCATCTGGAGGGCCGTAGGGGTGCCGTCCTTCACGGCCGTTGCCTGCTGGACGACGAGGCGATCCATCCCGCCGAGCTTCATCCAGCGTTCATCCGAGCGCTTGCGCTGGCTGTCGGAGATCGAGAAGCCGCCCAGCACCGACGCGACCCCGAGGATCACGCCGATCGCCTGCAGGCTCGAGCGCCCCAGGTTTTCCCGGATCTCGACCCACGCCTCCGAAAGGCGCTCGCGAAACGCACCGGCGGCCATCAGGCCGCCTGGGCCTCAGGGACGACGACGAGGCCGTCGCGAAGCTCGACTTTCCGCTCGGCGAACGAGGCGATGTGCGGGTCGTGCGTCACGAGGACGACGCTGTTGCCGCCGCGGTGCAGCTCCTTGAAGAGGCCGAGAACGTCCTCGCCCGTCTTCGAGTCGAGGGCCCCGGTGGGCTCGTCGGCGAGAAGCAGGGCCGGCGTGTTTGCGAGCGCGCGCGCGATCGCGACACGCTGGCGCTGGCCGCCCGAGAGCTGGGCCGGAAGGACGCTCGCCTTCTCGGGGATCCCGACCTGGTCGAGGAGCTCGAGGGCCCGACGGCGCCTCTCCCGCCGGCCGAGGCCCGCGTAGAGGAGGGGCAGCTCGACGTTGCGCGCGATCGAGGCCTTCGGGAGCAGGTTGTAGCTCTGGAAGACGAAGCCGACCTTCTCGTTGCGGATGCGCGCGAGGGCGGCGCCGGACAGGCCCTCGACGTTCACGCCGTCGATCGCGTAGGTGCCGGCCGTGGGCGAGTCGAGGCAGCCGATGATCGCCATGAGCGTCGACTTGCCCGACCCCGAGGGCCCGACGAGGGCGACGAACTCGCCGCGCCGGACCGTCATGTCGATCCCGCGCAGTGCGTGCACCGCCATGCCGTTCGAGCCGAAGACCTTCGTCAGGCCCCGCGTCTCGATGATCGCGCGCTCAGTTGTCATCGTCCTTCTCGACCTTTTTCTTCGTCGGGTCCTCGAGGGCGACCTGCTCGGTCCCTTTGAGGCCCGAGAGGATCTCGACGCGCTCGAGGGTCGCGATGCCGGCCGTCACGGACACGACCTCGTAAAAGTCCTTCCAGTGGTCGGAGAGCCACACGTACTTGCCCCGGCCGTTCAGACCCTGGCGCGCTTCGGCCAGCTGTTTGGGCTTGAGGCCGTCCTTGAGACGGTAGACGACCGTCTTCCCTTCGCGGCGCTGGAGCGCCTCGAGCGGGATGGAGACGGCCTTGTCCTTCTTTTCGCCGAGAATCTCGACGTTGGCGCTCATTCCCGTGCGGTAGGCGTCACCGAGCTCGTCGAGGGCGACCTCGACGGGGAAGACCTTGATCTTCTCGATGAGCTTTGCGGCGGGCGCGACGAAGCGCACCTTGCCCGTGAAGGTCTTCTGCGGGTACGCGTCGAGCGTGATCCTCACGGGCTGGCCGACCTTGACCTTCGCGATGTCGACCTCGTTGAGGTTCACCTTGATGAGGAGAGTCCTGAGGTCGGCGACCGTGAAGAGAACCGTGCCCGCGTTGAAGGACGAGACGCCCGACGTGACGGTCTCGCCGAGCTCGACGCCTTTCGTGATCACGACGCCGGACATCGGGGCCGTCACGCGCGCACGCTGGGTCACGGCGTCGCCCGAGATCGGGATCCCGTGGCCTTCGACGATCTCGTAGCGCTGGCGCGCGGCCTTGAGATTCTCGGCGGCGAGGTCGCGCTTCGTGACGTAGTCCTTGAGCATCTCGCTTCCGATGAGGCCCTCCTTGAAGAGGCGCTCCTGCGATGCGAACTGGCGCTCGGCGTCCTTGAGGGCGACCTCGGCCTGCGTGACGCCGGCCCTCACGTCGGAGAGCGACTGGGCCTGCGTGACGTCGGGCTCGACCTCCGCGAGGACGTCCCCGGCCTTGACGATCGCGCCATCGCGCACCTTGAGGGAGACGATCCGGCCCGAGACGACGGATTTGACGTCCACCTTCGTCTCCGGATCGACGATGCCGACCTCGCGGACGCTCACCTGGAGGTCTTCGGCCTGCACCTTGCCGAGACGGAAGGGCGGCGGGTCGGCGTCCTTGGGCTTGTCCTTGCCCCGGGACGCGAAGAGGACGCCCCCGCCGGCCAGGACGACGACGCTGGCGGCGGCCACGATCCATTTGATTTTCTTGGACATGCGAGACCTCGCATCTGTATACGGAACCTGGCCCGGAATGTTCTCTTGGCGCGGGTATTCCCGTCGGGGGAGCGGCGTGCTCCCGGGCTGCTATCGTGGGGGATCCATGGCCCTGACCCGATACCAGGGCGCTTCGGCGGCACCCTCGCTCATGAGCCTGCCCGCCGCCGCCCTCCGGGCGGTCCTCCGCGAGGGCTACAGCGCCACGGACCTTCGTCGCGACGCGCTCGCAGGGGCCGTCGTCGGGACGGTCGCCCTTCCCCTCTCGATGGCTCTCTCGATCGCCGTCGGAGCGCCCCCGCAGTATGGTCTGTACACGGCGATCGTCGCCGGCTTCGTCGTCGCGTTGCTCGGCGGCTCACGCACGCAGGTCACGGGGCCGACCGCGGCGTTCGTGGTCGTCCTCGCGCCGATTCACGCGCGCTTCGGGGACGCTGGCCTGTTCACGGCAGGGCTCCTCGCGGGCGTCATGCTCATCACGTTCGGGCTCCTGCGGCTCGGCAAGCTCATCGAGTTCATCCCGCACCCCGTGACGACCGGCTTCACGGCGGGGATCGCGACGGTCATCGCAACACTCCAGGTCAAGGACCTCCTCGGCCTGAGGCTGACCGGGAACCCCGAGCACTTTTTCGACCGGATCGTGGCGATGTGGCGGGCGCGCGCAACCGCCTCGTGGCCGGAACTCACGATCGGCCTCGCGACGCTCGTCCTCCTTCTCGGCCTGCCGCTGGTCACGAGACGGATCCCGGCGCCGCTCGTCGCCCTGCCGGCGGCGGCGATCCTCGCCCTCGTCCTCGCGCGGCTCGTTCCCGGGTTCTCCGTTTCCACGATCGCGAGCCGCTTTTCGTTCGTGGTCGGCGGCGTCACCGTTCACGGGATTCCGCGGCTGCCGCCTCTTCCGCTCTTCCCGTGGAACGCGCCGGGGCCCGAGGGTGCGGCGGGCGGCCTCTCGCTCGCGATGCTGCGTGCGGCCTCCCGCGGGGCTTTCGCGATTGCGATGCTCGCCGCGATCGAGTCGCTCCTCTCGGCGGTCGTCGCGGACGGAATGGCTCGCACGAAGCACGACCCCGACGCGGAGCTCTTCGCGCTGGGAGTCGGGAACCTCGTGGCGCCGTTCTTCGGCGGCATTCCGGCGACCGGGGCGATCGCCCGCACCGCCACGAACATCCGCTCCGGCGGTCGCTCGCCGTTCGCCGCGATGATCCACGCCGCGACGGTTCTCGTCGCCGTCCTCCTCCTCGCGCCGCTCATGGGTTACCTGCCGATGGCGTCTCTCGCCGCGCTTCTCCTTCTCGTCGCGTGGAACATGTCGGAGGTGCGGTTCTTCGCGCACACGGTGCGGGTCGCTCCGAAGAGCGACGTCGCGATCCTCCTGACGTGTTACGTCCTCACGGTCGCGATCGACATGGTCGTCTCGGTGTCCGTGGGCGTCGTCCTCGCAGCCCTTCTCTTCATGCGCCGGATGGCCGAGGTCACGGAGGCGCGCGTGTTCGAGGGCGGGTCCCACGAGTCGACCGGTCCGCTCCCGCCGGGTGTCGTCGTCTACGACATCGACGGGCCGCTCTTCTTCGGAGCCGCCCAGAAGGCGATGGCCGCGCTCGGGGTCGTCGACAGGAAGGCGCGCGCCGTCATCCTGCGCATGGAAGGGGTGCCTGCGCTCGACTCGACGGGTCTCGTCGCCCTCGAGAGTGCGCTCGATCTCCTCCGGGCCCACCGCTGCATGGCCGTCATCACCGGCTTGCGCCCCCAGCCGGAAGGAGCGCTCCGCAAGGCGGAGGTCGAGGCGCGCCACAAGGTTCGCCTCGCGCGCGACCTGCCGGAGGCTCTCGCCCTGATCGAGCGCGTCAAGGGCGTCGCGGCCGTCTGACGCCGCGTCCCGATTAGACTGCGCGCACCGGAGGGATCCATGCGCCTCGTGTCTCTTGCCGTGGCCGCCTTCGTCTTTTCGTCCGGGGCCGCTTTGGCCGGCCCGCCCGCTCCGGGACCGGAGTGGTTTCTCGCCCACCGGACGGCCCTCGCGACGAGGCTCCCGAAGGACGCGGTCGTCGTTCTCCGCGGGCCCGCCGAGCCGCCGCAGGAGGTCGGGGACGCGTATCGGCCCGACTCGAACTTCTGGTACCTGACGGGATTCCCCGAGCCGGACGCCGTCGCGGTCTTTCGCCCGTCCGCGCCCGAAGGCAAGCGCTATCTCCTCTTCGTACGACCCAACGAGTGGCGCGAGGAGCAGTGGACGGGCCGGCGGGCGGGCGTGGAGGGTGCCCGGAAGCGCTACGGGGCCGACGCGGCCTTTCCGGCCGCGGACCTCGAAAAGGAGTGGCGTGAGGCGCTCGGCGGGGCGAAGGCGCTCTACTACCTCGACGCGGGTGACGAGAAGTTCCGCGAGCGCCTCCTCACGCGGTGGAACGGGATGGCGCATGCGGGAACCGAGCCGCTCCCGGCGATCGACGTCGCGGTCCTCGTCGGTCAGATGCGCATCGTGAAGGACGCGACGGAGCTCTCCCTGCTGAGGGAGGCCGTCGCGCTCTCCGTGCGCGGCCACCGCGCGGCGATGGCGCTCGCGGCCCCCGGCGTCAACGAAGGCGTCCTGAAGGCCGCGCTGGTCTCTGCGTGCCTCGCGGGCGGGGCGGTGCGCATGGCCTACCCTCCCATCGTGGGCTCCGGACCGAACTCGGTCATCTTCCACTACCCCGACGCGAACCGGACGATGGAGGCGGGCGAGGTCCTCGTGAACGACACGGCGTGCGAATACGGGATGTACGCGGCGGACGTCACGCGGACGTATCCCGTGAGCGGGACCTTCTCCCCGGAGCAGAGGGCGCTCTACGAGCTCGTCCTCGCGGCCCAGAAGGCGGGGATCGCGAAGGCGGTTTCGGGCGCCGCCTACCACGAGATCCAGGACGCCGCGATCGCGGTCACGGTCGACGGCCTCGTGAAGCTGGGGCTCCTGAAGGGGACGCGCGAGGAAATCGTGAAGGACCGGTCGTTCGCGAGATTTCTCCCGCACGGGACCGGGCACTGGCTCGGTCTCGACGTCCACGATGCGGGCAGCTACGAGCCCGGCGCGTTTCCCGACCCGAAGGACCGGTTCCGGGCGAGCATGTCCTACTCGGCGAGGCTGAAACCCGGGATGGTCCTCACGGTCGAGCCCGGCATCTACATCCCCGCGAAGATGGAAGGGGTCGACGCGAAGTGGTGGAACACCGGCATTCGCATCGAGGACGACATCCTCCTCACGGACAAGGGACCGGAGTGCCTGTCGTGCTCCCTTCCGCGGGAGATCGCGGACGTCGAGCGCGCGGTCGCAGTCCTGAAGAACCGCTAACATCCCGGTCCGTGCCGGGCCACGTCCGTGTCCTCCCGTCCGCTCTCGTCGACCAGATCGCGGCGGGCGAGGTCGTCGAACGGCCCGCGTCGGTGGTCAAGGAGCTCGTCGAGAACGCGCTCGACGCGGGGTCGACGCGCATCGTCGTCGAGGTCGAGGGAGGCGGCGTCCTGCGGATCGCGGTCCTCGACGACGGATCCGGAATGGGCCCCGAAGACGCGGCACTCGCGCTCGAGCGCCATGCGACCTCGAAGATCCGCTCCTTCGAGGACCTCTCGAGGGTCGTGACGATGGGATTTCGCGGCGAGGCGCTGCCCTCGATCGCTTCCGTCTCGCGCCTCGTCCTCACGACGTCGCCCGACGCGTCCGGACTCGGGACCGAGGTCGTCGCGGACCGCGGCGCGCCGCCCGTTGCGCGACCGGCACGCCACCCGAAGGGGACCCGCGTCGTCGTCGAGGACCTGTTCGGGGGCGTCCCGGCCCGCCGGAAGTTCCTCAAGAGCGCCGAGGGCGAGCTGCGCGCCGTCGTCCGCGCCGTCACGGCGCTCGCTCTCGCGAACCCCGGTGTCGCCTTCACCCTGCGCGCCGGACCGCGCCTTCTCCTCGAGCTTCCCGCTGCGGCGGGACCGGCCGCGCGATTCCGCGAAGTCCTCGGCGAGGCGCTCACAGGCCCGCCTCTCGCGGTGGACTTCACGCACGCGGGAATGGCGCTCGCGGGCGCCGTGACCCCGGCGGAGGTCCATTTCGCGTCCCGGACGAACCAGTGGTTCTTCGTGAACGGCCGGGCCGTCAGGGACGCGACGGTCGCGCACGCCGTCACCCTCGCCGCGCGCGAGGTCCTGCGCGTGGACCGCCACCCGGGCTTCGCCCTCTTCCTGAGCTGCGACCCTTCGTGCTGCGACGTGAACGTCCACCCTCAGAAACTCGAGGTCCGTTTCCGCGAGCCGAACACCGTCCACGCCCTCGTCCACCGCGGCCTCGTGGCGGCGCTGACGGGCGGCAAGGGCGCCGCCGCGGTGGAGGGAGTGGCGCTTGGAAAAGCGACCGGAGAAGGAAGAGGAGACTTCTTCGAAAGGGACATGGGGCGGCGGACGCCGGAGTGGCTCGGCGAGGGGGCGGCTCGCTACGGCGCGGGCGGTGGTCGCTCCGGCGCCGACACGAAGGCGCTGCTCGACGCCATCGCGCCCGGCCCCTCCTCCTCTTCCTATGCCCGGGAATCCCCCTCTTCGGTCCTCTCCTCGTCTCCTCTCGGAAATCTCCGCCTGCTCGGCCAGTACCGCGATTCCTTCCTCGTCGCCGAGAGCGAGGAGGGTCTCGTGCTCATCGACCAGCACGTCGCGCACGAGCGCGTGCGCTACGAGCGGTTCCTTGCGAGGCTCGAAGGGGGCACTCCCGCCTCGCAGAACCTCCTGACGCCGCTGACGTTCGAGGCGAAGCCGGAGGAGGCCGCCCTCCTCGCGGGGGCCGACGGGCTCCTCGCCTCGGCGGGGTTTGCCGTGTCGGAGCTCTCCGGCCGGACGTTTCTCGTGACGGCCGCGCCGGCGGACATCCGCGCCTCCGCGGTCGTTCCGGCGTTGCGCGACTTCCTCGACCGGATCCTCGCGCTGCCGGACGGCTCGGCGACGGGACCCTCGCTCCGGCGCGAGGTCCTCGCGGCCTCGCTCGCCTGCCGCGGGGCGATCACGATTCATCACCGCCTCGCGCCCGTCGAGGCGACCGGCCTTCTCGCGGACCTCGCGGCCTGCCGCGACCCGTGGACGTGCCCGCACGGCCGGCCGATCCTCCTGTCGTTCGTGCACGCCGAGGTCGAGAAGCGTTTCGGGAGGCGCGGTTGAACGGAGGCCGCGATCTCTTCGCCCCGAGGCTCGGGCTCACGCTCCCTCTCTGCGGCCTCCACTTCATCGTCTTTTTCCTGTCCTCGGCCGATCCCGCTCGGGCGGTTTCGGTCTTCGGGATGTTCCCGGCGACCGCGTTGACCCGGCCCTGGACGTTCGTGACCTACCAGTTTCTCCACGGGGGCCCACTCTCGCTCTTCTTCGGGACGATGATCCTGTACATCCTCGGTTCCGCCCTCGAAAGCGAGTGGGGGACGGGCGACTTCGCGATCTTCTGGATCGTCGCGACGCTCGGGGCCTCGCTCGCCGCGTTCGTGACCGGCACCGCCCTCGCGTCGGGCGGCATCCTCTCGGGAATCTCGATGCTCTTCGCGTACGCCTGGCTCTATCCGGACGTCCAGTTCCTGATCTTCTTCGTGGTTCCGGTCAAAGTGAAGTGGCTCGCCTGGCTCGCGCTCGCCGGTCTCCTCTGGGGTCTCGTGCAGGCGATTCTCGCCGGACAGCCCGGGGTCGGGTTCGTCCAGCTCGCGGGCGCCGGGGCGGGCTTCCTCTATTTCTGGGTTCGGCACCATGGGCGCCTTCAGACCCGCAAGGCCGCGCAAGCCGCCGCCGTCGTGGTCAAGACCGCCGGTGCCGTGCGGACCGACGCGGCACTCGAGCGCCGCAACCGTGAGCTCTTCCCGAAGGTCGAGGACCTCCGCCGCGCGGCGAGAGGAGGCGACCCTCCGCCCCGCCAGCGGGAGTTCGAGGCCGAGCTCAGAAAGCTCGTCGTCCCGGGCGTGAACGTCTGCAAACCCGTGGACTTCAAGGGCGACAAGGACGGGATTTGCGTGAGGTGCGAAGGGTTCGCGGAGTGCTCGCTGCGCTATGTGAGCGGCGAGCCTGGCGAGATCGTCGTCAAGATGCGCGACGGCTCCTAGAATAGGCCCATGACGCCGCTCTTCGGGGTCCTCTTCTTTCTCGCCGCGTCGCCGTTTGCAGGCGTCCCGCTCCCGCCGGACGGCGCCGTGGACCAGGTCTTCACGGAGATCTACGCGAGTCGCGCGGCGGTCGAGACGAGATCCGCGCTCGCGCAGCTCGACGCCGACACGACGCGCTCGGCCGCCGAGAAGAAGGAAATCAAGAAGCGCCTCGAGAAGCTGAAGATCGTCGTGCTCACGACGCCGAGGAGTCTCGACGAGGCCGTCGCCTACTACGAGCGGGAGGTCAAGGGCGCCCAGTTCATCTTCGCCGTCCGGAGCCTGGAGGCCGACCTCAGGGACGGGATCAAGAGCGGCGCGATCCGGGGGGACGAATCCGCCGTCGCGAAGGCGGCGGGCCAGCGGGGCCGGTCGGCGCGTTGGAACCGCGCGGACGGAGCCCTCGAGATCGCGATCGAGGACCACATCCTCGACCCGCGCAACGGCGCGATCGTCACGAAGACCGTGGTCCTCGTGACGTCGCTCGGCGACTGATCAGGGCGTCGGCGGAACCGGTCACTCGAAGTAGCCGTTGACGTCCACGATGAAGTGCACGGAGCCGGGCGCTCCGTTGAAGATTCCGACCGTGCTGCTCCCGTCGCCCGCGACCTTGATGAATGCGTTGTTCGCCCGGGTCCGTCCCGCCCGGAAAGCGATCGTCCTCGCGCCGGGCACCGGCGTGTCCCCGGGATAGAGGACGATCGAGCCCGTCGTCTCCGGCTCGGCGACGGTCACGTTGGCGGAAAGCGCGACCGCCGTCGCCGGGATGCCGCAGCGTCCCTGGAGTTGGATGACCCGCGCGGCGCCCGCCTCGAGC
>JBAUSZ010000452.1:0-2237 GCA_049581965.1 Thermoanaerobaculia bacterium
GCCCGGGCGCGGCGACGGGCCGCCGAGGCCCGGGCCTCCCAGGCAAGAGCCTTCCGGCTCCCGTCGCTCAACCTGACGGCGCTCTTCATGCGCACGAACAACCCCGCCGAGGCGTTCGCCCTCAAGCTCAACCAGGGGGTCTTCTCGTTTCCGGAGTTCGTCGCGTCGAACCCGAACGACGCCGCGCCCCTGAACACGGGGATCACGCGCGCGGAGATCGTCCTCCCCCTCTTCACCGGCGGGGAGCTCTCCGGCCGGATCGACCAGGCGAAACTCGCGGCCGACTCGGCTTCCGAGACGTCCACGTGGGTGGCGGACAACGCCGCGCTCGCGGGCGCCGAGGCATACGTGATGGTCGCGCAGGCCGAGGAGTATGCGGCCCTCCTCCACAAGTCCTTCGATACGGTCGCGGCGCACGTCAAGCTCGCCGGCGACTACGTCAAGCAGGGAATCCTCGTCCGCTCGGAGCTCCTGCGAGCCGAAGTCGAGCTCGCCCGGATGGAGGACCTCGTGACCGAGGCCGACGGCCGTGTGCGGATCGCGAACGCGTACCTCGCCTTCCGACTGGGCGCCGCCGCGGGCTCCTCCTGGACTCTCGCTGCACTTCCCGACCCGCGTCCCGTCGCGACGCCCCTCGACGCCTGGCTCGCCACCGCGGCCGGCCGCTCCGACCTCGGCTCGGCCCAGAAGCTCCTCGCCGCCGGCGAGCTCGAGGAGAAGGTGAAGCGGGCGCCCCTCTGGCCGAAGCTCGCGCTCGTCGCCAAGGGCGAACTCTACGGTGACAAGCCGTTCGGCTCGACCGGCACGTCGGGCTCGATCATGGCCGCCCTCACCTGGAACGTCTTCCAGGGCGGCGCCGATCGCGCCGCGGCCATCGCGGCGCGCGAAGACGCTCGTGCGGGCCGGGAGGACGTCGCCCGGTTCTCCGAGGGCGTCCGTCTCGAGGTCCGGCAGGCCTACGAGGAGGCGAAGACCGCCGAGGCCCGGCACGCGACCGCGAAAAAAGCGCTCGAGGCCGCGCGGGAGGCCGAGCGCATCACGAACGACCGGTTCCGGGCGGGCGTCGTGAAGACGCTGGATCTCCTGGACGCCACGACGGCCCGCCGCGAGGCGGAAACGCGCGAGCTCGTTACCCGCGCCGACGCGCACACGGGGGCTCTGAGGCTCGCCGTCAAGGCGGGGCGCCGCCCCGAGAGCGTTTTGAACGGAGGAACGGAGTGAAGACCGGGAAAAAGATCGGATTCGGATTTTCTTCGAAGGTGAAGAACCGGAGATTCGGAATTTCTTCGAACGTGTTCGTTGGCGTCCTCGCTGCGGGCGCCGCTTCGGCCGCGCTCGGCGGCTGCGGCGCTGCCCATTCACCTTCTAAGAAAGAAATTCCCGCCGTTACCGCCGCCACGGCATTGGTCGAGAGGGCCTCGCTGCCGGATCGCCTGACTCTCTATGGGACCGTTCACGCAGACCGGACGGCCGCCGTCTCTTCGCGCGTGACGGCGAACGTCGTCGCCGTTTCGGCCCGAGTCGGTCAGGCCGTCACGGCGGGAGACGTCCTCGTCGAGATCGATCCCCAGACGGCAAAGGGCCAGGAGGCCCAGGCCAGAGGCGCGCTCGCCCAGGCGCGCGCGGCGCTCTCCCTCGCCGAGCGCAACTACGAACGCTACAAGGCCCTCGCCGCATCCGGCTCCGCCTCCGAGCTCGAGCTGGACATGACCCGAATGCAGTACGAGCAGGCGAAGGGCGCCGTCCAGCAGGGCGAGGGCGCGGTGGAAGCAGCCTCCTCCGTCGCACGCGAGTCCCGCGTGACGGCGCCCTTCGCAGGCCGTGTGGCCGCCCGCCTCGTCGAGGCCGGCGATCTCGCGGCCCCGGGACGAGCGCTCGTCACGATCGAGTCCTCCACGGGTCGCCGCCTCGTCGTCCAGGTCCCGGCGGGCACCGTCTCCGCTTCGGGCCTCGCGCCCGGGAGGAAGCTCCCCGTGAAAATCGACGGCGTCGCCGCCGAGCTCACGGGCACCGTCGTCGAGATGTCGCCGGGCGCCGACTCCACCTCGCACACCTACACGGCGACCCTCGAGCTGGCGGGCGAACCCGTCGCAACCGGCCTCACCGGCCGCGCGACGCTCGACGGCGCGCCGCGCGCGTCCGTCCTCGTCCCCGAGACCGCGGTCTTCACGAGCGGGGGCATCAGCCTCGTCGCCGTCAAGGACGACACCGGCAAGGCGCGCACCCGGGCCGTCACG
>JBAUSZ010000453.1:0-8412 GCA_049581965.1 Thermoanaerobaculia bacterium
AGCCGGCGCCGGGGGAGGGCGACGCCGGACGGGCGGCGGCCTTCGCGCGCTTCTCGAGGAGCCCCCGGAACTGCTCCTTGTCGAGCGCCTTCTCAAAGGCCTCGTCGGCCTCGACGGTGCCCGCGGCGACGTGGTCCGCCAGGCTCTGGTCCATCCCGATCATCCCGGCGTTCCGGCCCGTCTGGATGAGGGTGTTGATCATCGCCGTCTTGCCCTCGCGGATGTTGTTCGAGAGGGCGGACGAGCCCCGCAGCACCTCGAACGCCGGGATGCGGCCGCCGCCGATCTTCTTGAGGAGCACCTGGGCGACGACGCCCTTCAGGACCTCGGCGAGGACCGTGCGCACCTGCTCCTGCTCCTCGGCCGGGAAGCTGTCGATGAGGCGGTCGACCGCCTTGGCGGAGGAATTCGTGTGGAGCGTCGCGAAGACGAGGAGGCCCGTCTCGGCGGCCTGGAGCGCCATCGACATCGTCTCGAGGTCGCGCAGCTCGCCGACGAGGACGACGTCGGGGTCCTCGCGCAGCGCCGCCTTGAGGGCGCCGGCGAACGTCGGCGTGTCGAATCCGAGCTCGCGGTGCGAGATGAGCGACTTCTGCGGCTTGTGGAGGAACTCCACGGGGTCCTCGATCGTGATGATGTGCGAGGCGCGGGTCCGGTTGATCCAGTCCAGGAGCGCCGCGAGCGTCGTCGACTTGCCCGAGCCGGTCGGTCCCGTCACGAGGACGAGGCCGCGCGCGATCCGCGCGACGTTCGCGACGAGCGCGGGGAGCCCGAGCTCCTCGATCGCGAGGACGCGCGGCGGGATCATGCGCAGGACGGCCCCCGAGCCGTGCTCCTGCCGGAACATGTTCACGCGGAAGCGCGCGATCTGGCCCATCGCGTAGGCGAAGTCCGTGTCTCCCGTCTCGCGCCAGTCGCGGAGCGGCTTTTCCGGGGCGATCGCGACGAGGAGGCTCTCGTACTCCTCCTCCGTGAGCGTCCGCCACTTGAGGCGCTCGAGGTCGCCGTCCACGCGGATCATCGGCGGCGAGCCGACGGCGAGGTGAAGGTCCGACGCCTTCTTGTCGACCATCACCCGCAGGAGCTTGTCGATGCGGTTGACGCCGCCCGGCTCGGAGGAGTTCATTCCAGCGCCTGCCTCTCCTCGGCGAGGAGCCTTTCGAACGGCTCTTTCTTGACGGCTTTCTCGACGGCGAGCTCGGGGTCCACCTTGCCCTCCTCGCAGAGGCGCAGGAGCGACTGGTCCATCGTGCACATCCCCGCGAGCTGGCCCGTCTGGAGGGCGGACGGGATCTGGTGGGTCTTGCCCTCGCGGATGAGCGCGGCGACGGCGGGCGTCGAGCGGAGGATCTCGAACGCGGCGACGCGGCCCGCGAACCCCCGCCGCGGGAGGAGCGCCTGCGAGAGGACGGCTCTCAAGGAGTCCGCGAGCATGGCGCGGATCTGCCCCTGCTGCCCGGGCGGGAACGAGCTGATGACACGGTCGACGGTCGAAGACGCGTTCGTCGTGTGGAGCGTCCCGAGGACGAGGTGACCCGTCTCGGAGGCCGTGATCGCGAGCGAGATCGTCTCGAGGTCCCGCATCTCGCCGACGAGGATGACGTCGGGGTCCTCGCGGAGGGCCGCCTTGAGGGCGCGCGAGAACGAGGCCGTGTGGTGCGGCACCTGCCGCTGGTTCACGAGGGCCTCCTTGTTCGGGTGGACGAACTCGACCGGGTCCTCGACCGTGATGATGTGGCAGGGTCGCGTCTCGTTGATCCGGTCGACGAGGGCCGCGAGAGTCGTGGACTTGCCGCAGCCCGAGGGGCCCGTCACGAGGACGAGGCCCTGCGTGAGCTTCATGATGTCCGACACGGTTCCCGCCGGCAGGCCGATCTCCTCGATCGTGGGAATCGTCTTCGGGACGACGCGGAAGCAGGCGTCGAAGCCGCCGCGCTGCGAGTAGAAGTTCGCGCGGAAGCGGCCCAGCCCCGGGAGCTTCAGGCAGACGTCGATCTGGCGCTCGTGCTCGAGCCGCTTCCAGTCTTCCTCCGGGAGGATCTCGCGGATGAGCTGCGTCGCGCGGGCTCGCGACATGACGGGCGCGTCCACCGGTTCGAGGGCGCCTTGCGTACGGCGGTGCGGCACGAACCCCGTCGCGAGGTGCAGGTCCGAGGCCCCGTGCTTGACCGTGTCGGCGAGGAACTCGACGAGCCGTGCCGAGTCGTTCCCCGCCAGGTTGACGGCCTCGACCTCGGCCTCGATGGACGGCAGGGCGTCCCGCGCCTCGGCTCCCTGCAGGACGCCGACGAGACGGCGCGCCTTATCGCGCACCTTCGCGTCCAGGGCCGTCATCTGGGCGACGCGCGAGCAGATGCCCGCGATCTGCGCGACCATCTTCTCGTCCGACGCGAGCTTCGCCATCGCGTCGAGGATCTCGAACTGCACGTCGGGCTGGGTCACGGCGGCCTTGAAGGCGTCGAGGAGCGGCTGCGCGGCCCTCGGGTCGCCGAGATCGCCGAGCGCGGCGGCGGCCGGGATCGAGAGCTCGGGGTCGCGGAGGGCCGCGAGAACGCGCGTGAGCACGGCGTCGTCGCCCCTCCCGAGCTTGCCGAGGGTCTCGATCGCGCGCGTTTTGACCCAGAAGTCCTTGTCGTCCACGAGCGCGATCCAGATCGGGAGCGCCTTGGCGTCCGCGAGGGCGAGGGTCATCTCCGACGCCGCTTTCGCGAACGCCGGGTCGCTGTCGCGGGTGAAGGTGAGGAGCGCGTTCACGAAGCCCGGGAGGCCGTCGCGCGCGGTCTCGACGGCGCGGTCGCGCACCCAGACGTACGCGCCGCGGAAATGCTCGAGGATGCGGCGGGCGAGGACCTCCGGCGCGTAGGGGAGAAGGAGGCTGACCGCGCCGTTTCGGACCAGGCTGTTCCCGTCGGCGAGGAGGGGAACGATCTCCGGCGTGTGGTCCTGCTTGGCGGTCGCGAGGAGTTTCTTGAGTGCGGCGAAGGACGCCTCCATCACGCGCCCGCCGCCGGTGCGCGCCATCTGGAGGACGTCCGGGAAGTAGGTTTCGTTCGGGTTCTTCTCGAGGACGGCGAGGGCCGAATAGCGGATCTCCTCGTTCTCGTCCTGCAGGAGCGGCACCGCGAGGCTCGCGGCGACGTCGGCGCTCCCCTCGAACGTCATTTCGCTGACGGCCTTGAGCGCACGGGCGCGCACGGCGGGATTCGACGCGGTCAGGACGCGCCGTGCGATGTCGAAGGCGACCTGGGACGGGAGCTCCTTGGCGAGCTCGAGCGCCGAAAGGCGCGCGAAGTCGTCGCCTCGGGAGGCGACTTCCTGCAGGAACGGCCCGAGCTGCGGGCCCGCGAGGTCCTTCAGGAAGCGCATGACGGCCCGGCGCACGGCCTCCGAGCGCGTCTTGAGCATCGGGACGAGCGCCTCGAGGCCCGAGCGGTCGTGGCGTCTCTTGAGGATCGCGAGGCCCGCCGCGCGGATCTCGGGCATCTGATCCACGGCGGTCCAGACGACCCACTCCGCGTCGGGCTTGGGCAGCGCCTGGAACTTCTCGAGGAGGTCCCTCTTCTGGTCCTCGCTCGTCCACTTGTGGTCGCGGAGCTGCGCGATGAATGCCGGCTCGGAGCGGAGAGAACGCAGCTTCTCTAGCACGGCGACTCGGGCTCCATCCTGCCGCTATCGTAGCCGACGGCCGCGGGGGAGCTCCGGAAGCGTCCGGCCCCAGGTCAACGAGTGTTACGAAAAGTGTCAGATGGGACTGCCGTCCGAGAGACGTTTCCCGAAAACTCGGGGCGGCAGGCCTTTATGAGACAATGAGTTGCGATCCAGAACCAGGTCCCGGCACGAAGCTCGCGTAGAAGGGAGCGGGAATCCATGACGATGAGCCTCTCGACCCTCACCCGCCGCCGTTTCAGCCGCGCGTCCCGCGGCGGGCGCGGCTTCTCCCTCGTGGAACTCCTCGTCGTGATCTTCATCCTCGCGATCCTCTTCGTGGTCGGCGGGCGGGAGATCAGCCGCGCGTGGAAGCGCCAGAAGCTCCAGAGCGCCTCGACGGACATCAAGGTGCTCATGCAGCGCGCCCTGCCCGAGATGCAGCGCCGCGGCATGACGACGTTCGTCCAGGTCGGCCCCCTCACGACGAGCGGAGCCGCCTCGTACCTCCCGATCGCCCTCATCGGGGACGCGAACGGGAACGGAGCGATCGACGCCTTCGCGAACCCGCCGACGGTCGCGGCCCCCGACCTCCTCATCGACGAATACGACCTCATCGTGACGGGCCAGACCGGCATCAAGGGCACGACGGGCGTCGGACAGGAATTCTGCCTCTCCGTCGCCAACACGTCGCAGATCCAGTCGGTGTTCTGGTCCGACAACTCGACCCCCTGGACCAGCGCGCGCGCGATCGCCTGCGACTTCCAGGGGCGCGCGCTCGACGTCGCGACGGGCCGCCAGCTCGCGGGATCGGCGACCCTCGTCCTCACGCACGTGGACGTCGTGAACGGGAGCTTCCTCCCCCCGACGCGCTACCTCCTGAGCGTCAACCCCGTGTGGAGCGTCCGCGTGCGCAAGCAGATCAAGGACTCCACGGGCACCTGGGTGGACCAGCAGGGTGGATGAGATGAAGCGAAACACGCGCGGGTCCAGCTTCGTCGAGGTCCTCCTCGCGATGACGATCATGGCGCTCGTCCTCGTCGGGATCCTCCAGATGTTCTCGGTGTCCCTCGTGATCAACAAGGGCTCGGCCGCGCGCACGCAGATGCTCTTCAAGTGCCAGCAGGTCGTCGAGAACGTCCGGCTCTTCTACTTTCTCGCGAAAACGGGGGCGCCGACGCCCGGACTCATCACGGAAGCCGGGCACGCGGCCAACTCGCCGATGTCGACGCCCGGCGCGCTCCCGGACTCGTTCAGCGCCACGACCTGTCCGGTGACCCAGACGTTCCTCCCCTACGCGTCGACGGACGCGACGTGGGCCTACTGGGGCCCGGCCGGCGCGAACGTCATGGAGCAGGACAACGGGCCCTACAAGATCTCGTACACGATCATCCCGGACAACGTCCAGAAGATGTGGGTCATCACGGTCTCGGCGACGCCGACCGACGTCGCGGGGGCGACGCGGTACTTCGGCATCGGCACGAGCAGCGGCAAGCGAGTGGACTATGTGGCGCAGTTCAACTTCTGAGGCGCCTCGCGCCCGCCGCGGATTCACGCTTCTGGAAGCGATGGTGTCGCTGCTCCTCCTCGTGATCGTCCTGACGGTCGCCATGGCGATGCTGTTCCAGATGCGCGCCTTCGCCGAGCGGCAGCAGTTCTACATGCTTCCCCGGCAGGCCGCGCGCCGTGCGGCGGACTATCTGTCCTACTACGTCGCGAGCGCCGCGGACCTGAACGACGTTCAGGGGAACCCGGACGCCCTCGTCATGTACTACAACCTGAACGGCGTCACCGTGCAGGCCTCGTACGACAACCTCACGGGGGCCGAGCCGGGCAACCTCGTCACGACGCCGAACGTCACGACGCGCTTCGGGGACATCGGGACCGACATCATCACGCTCGTCGCGCCCCTCAGCCCCGCCAAATACCGCGCCTTCGCGCCCTTCCCGCCGTTCGGAGCGAACAAGAGCATCTACGTCAACTTCCGCACGGGCTGCGGCGGGCCGGCCGGAACGGACAACGCGACGAACCTCGCGCAGTTCAAGGCGGCGACGGGATTCGACGGCACGAAGAGCTCCCTCCTCATGCTCCAGGACAAGGACGGGGAGTGGAGCTATCTCGAGATCCCGGCGGCGGGCTACCTCAACGACGGCGACTGCTCGGACGTGACGACGTACAAGAACATCCACATCCAGGCGGATACTCTCGCCGCAGGCCTGCCCGCCCCGCCGGGCGGCACCTTCGCGTTCGCGGACCCCGTGTATCTCGTCACGGGCATCCAGTTCATCTCCTTCCGCGTGCGGACCGACCCCGCCGACAACCTCCCGAAGCTCCAGCAGAAACTCGGCCTCTTCAACCCGGCCACGGACAACCCCGGCACGGCCTTCGTGAACGTGATGGAGAACATCGAGGACCTGCAGGTCGCCTACCAGTTCACGACGGGCGACATCTGGAACAACACGGTTGCGAGGAGGATCTCCCAGGCGAACGCGGGTGGGCAATGCGCCAGCGCGCCCTGCGACAACGGCGTCCCGCCCCAGGGCGGCCCCGTCGCCGTCACCGTGGAGGTCCTCGACGTGACGCGGGTCATCGGCCTGCGCTTCTCGGTGACGGCCCGCTCTCCGCGGCTCTCCCTCGGGAGCCAGCAGCTCTCGCAGGTGAGCACGCAGGGCGCCGCGCCGGACCGGACCCTGAACCTCCACTTCCGGCCGGCCTCGGAGAACCATCCCGTGACCCCGGACCCTCTCGTGCCCGGATCTCCGCAGCTCGACCTCTTCGACCACTACCGCGCGACGACGACACTGATGCTTCGCAACCGGATGCTCGGGTACTGACGATGAAAAACCGCGGCAGCGCGCTCGTCTCCGTGATCCTCGTCCTCCTCGTCCTGACGATCGTGGGCGTCGGGATCGCCTACTTCACGTCGATGGAGGACCGCCTTTCGGGCAACACGCGGATCGCGAAGGCCGGCTTCTACGCCGCCGACTCGGGCCTGCGCCGCGCCGAGCAGATCCTGAGCGGGCTCCCCTCCCTGCCGGGAACGTGCGTGCCCGTGACGCTGACCAACCTCCTGTCCACGGGCTCGACGCCCGCGCTGGCGGTCCCGGGAGGCGGCTACCCGGCCATCCCCCTCGATTTCACGACCCTCTCGACGGGCCCGTGCCTCGCGGCCCTTCCGGGCGGTGTCACCCAGTCGAAGTACGTCGACCTCCCGGTCCCGGTGGACGCGGGAACGCCGGTCGTCGACCGAGCGACGTATTCCCTCTACGTCCGCAACAACGTCGACGACGCCTCCGGCTCGGCGACGGTGGACGTCGACGGAATCATCAACGTCGTGTCCGTCGGGACCGTCACGCTCACGGCCGGCACGGCGGTGACGCGCATCCTCGAGGAGCAGCTGATCCTGCAGGCGGGCGGCGCGTTCGGGAGCAGCCAGAAAAATCTGAACGCGGGCGGGACGAGCACCGCCGCAAAGGGAGGCGGACGATGAGACGGGTACCTTTCCGCATGCCCGAACGCGTCCGGCGCGCGTTCGCGTTCGTCCTCCTCGCCGTCATGGCGTTCGGCGGGGCGGGCTCCGCGCCCGCGGCCACCGAGGGCTTCGATCCTCTCCGCCAGATCACACAGCAGCTCCTCCGCGCGAACCTCCTCATCCTCCAGGACCTCAGCGGCTCCATGGCGTGGGACGTGTACGGCAACAGGCTCACGGAGAAGGAAGACTCCGTCGGGCGGCTCGTGTGGAACGTGACGTGCCTCACCCTCAACCCGGGAGCGACGCCGACGCCCACGCCGACGGCGACGCCGACCGAGACGCCCACCGCGACGCCGACCGTCACGCCGACACAGACGCCGACGAATACGCCGACCGTGACGCCGACGAAAACGCCGACGAATACGTCGACGGCGACTCCGACCAATACGGCAACGCCGACCGTGACGCCGACGAAAACGCCGACGAATACGCCGACGGTCACCTCGACGCCGACGCGGACTCCGACGTTCACGCCGACGTTCACCGCGTCGGTCACCCCCACCAAGACGCCCACGCCCACGATCACGCCGACCTTCACGCCCTCGCTGACCCCGTCGGTCACCTCGACGCCGACGCGGACGCCGACGTTTACGCCGACGTTCACGGCCTCGCAGACGCCGACGCGGACCCCGACGCCGACGATCACCCCGACGCCGACGATCACGCCCACGCCCACGCGCACGCCGACGAACACGCCGACGCGGACGGTCACGCCTACGTTTACGATCACGCCGACCGGAACGTCGACCTCCACGCCGACGCGGACGCCGACGGCGACGCCGACGTTCACGGCCTCTCAGACGCCGACGCGGACCCCGACGCCGACGATCACGCCGACGAGCACGCGCACGCCCACGTGGACGCCGACGGCGACGGTCACGCCCACGTTCACGGCCTCTCAGACGCCGACGCGGACGCCGACGGCGACGCCGACGTTCACGTTCACGGCCACGAGGACGCCCTCGAATACGCCGACGCGGACGCCGACGTTCACGTTCACGCCGACTTCGACGCCGACGCGGACCCCGACGTCGACGCCGACGGCGACGCCGACTTCGACGCCGACGCCGACGCGGACTCCGACGGCGACGCCGACGGCGACGCCGAAGAGCTTCCTCGACCTCCCGCGCGACCCGCTCGCGAGGCCGGACGAGAGACTGCAAGACCGCTGGGCGTCCGCCGCCCCGGCCCTGGCGCCGGCGCCCAAGTGGGGCCTGCCGCAGCCGGTCGCGGTC
>JBAUSZ010000454.1:0-2000 GCA_049581965.1 Thermoanaerobaculia bacterium
GCCCGGGGCGGCGCCGAAGGCGAAGGGCGGCCGCGCGCCCCGCTTCGATCCGCGCCCTCCCGGCACGGTCGCCAAGGTCCTCGTTCGCCGGCGCGAGATGGTCGTGGGGAAGATCGTCCGGCGGCCCGAGGGGACGTTCATCGTCCCGTTCGACCGGAAGATCGACGCCCGCCTCGCCGTGCCGGACGGCAAGGACCTCGGTGCGCCGGAGGGAATCTTCGTCGAGGCCCGCATCACGGCGTACCCGGACGACCGGCGCCTCGCGCTTGCCGAGGTCGTCGAGACGATCGGCTTCGAAGGCGACGCGGGCGTGGACGTCGAGGTCGTTGCGCGAAAGTGGGGGATCCCGCGGAACTACCCTCAGAGCGTGATCGCCGAGGCCGAGGCCGCCGCGCGCGACGTGGACGAGGGCGAACGGCGCCAGCGGACGGACTTCACGCACCGCACGATCGTGACGATCGACGGCGAGACGGCGCGGGATTTCGACGACGCGATCGAGGCCGAGGAGCTGTCGAGCGGCGGCTTCAGGATCGGCATCCACATCGCGGACGTGTCGCACTACGTCCCCGTCGGGAGCGCGCTCGACGCGGAGGCCTACGAGCGCGGCACGTCGGTCTACTTCCCGGACCGCGCGATCGCGATGCTTCCCGAGCGGCTCTCGAACGACCTTTGCTCCCTCCGCCCGGACGAAGAACGCCGCACGGTCTCGGCGGTGCTCACGCTCGACAAGCACGGCGAGACGGTGAAGAGCGAGTTCCACCGCTCGCTCATCAAGTCACGCGCGAGGCTGACCTACACCGCCGTAGGGGATTTCCTAGAAGGCAAGAAAGAGAAAGAGAAGAGTTTCTTAGAAGGGGAAGAGGGGGGCGGGCGCGGAGCACCGGTTCCCGTGAGGCGTGAACCTACAGCGCAGCATTCGGGGCGCGCAGGCGGTTCACGTTCATCCGAGGCCGTGCCTTCGGCGCATTCACCTTCTAAGAAGTCTCATTCTTCCTCTTCTTCTCTCTCTTCCCCCATCTCCCCGGAAGTGGGCCGGATGCTGCGCGTCGCGCAGCGCGCGGCGCACGCGCTGCAGACGCGGCGCGTGCGGCGGGGGTCGCTGGACTTCGACCTGCCGGACGCGGACGTCATCCTCGGCGAGGAGGGCGACGTCGTCGCGATCCTCAAGGCCGTCCGCAACGAGGCGCACCGGCTGATCGAGGAGTTCATGCTCGCGGCCAACGAGGCCGTGGCCCGGCACCTCGTCTTCGTGCCGACGCCCGCCGTGTACCGCGTGCACGACCGGCCGGACGAGAGCCGCCTGGCCGCGCTGCGGGTCGTCCTCGGACCGCTCGGCTACGACCTGCCCGAGGACGAGGAGGAGATCACGCCCGCGACGTTCCAGGCGATCCTCGAGAAGGCGGAGGGCAAGCCCGAGGAACGCTTCGTGGACGACCTCGTCCTGCGATCGCAGAAGAAGGCGCTCTATGCGGAGGACTGCCGCGGCCACTATGCCCTCGCGGCCACCTACTACACGCACTTCACCTCACCGATCCGGCGCTATCCCGACCTCCTCGTCCACCGCGCGCTCGTCGAGTGGATCGCGGCCCGCCGCGCTCCGGCCCGCGAGGAGGCCGAGGGCCGGACGCGCTGGTTCAAGGAAGCGGCCGGCCACTGCTCGTCGCGGGAGCGCCGGGCCGAGTCCGCGGAGCGCGAGGCCGTCGCGTGGAAGAAGTTCGTCTTCCTCTCGGGCCGGGTCGGAGAGGAGTTCTGGGCCTACGTCTCGGCGGTCGTCGGCTTCGGGTTGTTCGTCACGCTCGAGGACATTTACGTGGATGGACTCGTCCCCATCTCCTCGCTCCTCGACGACTTCTACCGCTACGAGGACGTCGAGCACCGTCTCGTCGGCGCCTCGTCGGGCCGCGTCTATCGGCTCGGAGACCGGCTGCGCGTCAAGCTCGTGAAGGCCGACCCCGAGAAGCGCGGCCTGGATTTCGCGCCGGCGGGGCAGAGCGCCGGGC
>JBAUSZ010000455.1:0-1669 GCA_049581965.1 Thermoanaerobaculia bacterium
GTGCGGTCGACCGCTCTCCCGCGCCGCGCCCCGCACCCGCGAACGCTCCGGCGAGCTCGCGCGCGGGGCCGCGCGTCGTGATGCCCTCGGGCGCCGTCCTCTCCGTCGAGGTCGCGCTCACGGACCCGGAGAAGGCCCAGGGGCTCATGTTCCGCGAGTCGATGCCCAGGGACGCCGGAATGGTCTTCCCGTTCGAGGGGCTCGAGATCCGGCCGTTCTGGATGAAGAACTGCCACTTCCCGCTCGATCTCGTCCACGCGACGAAGGACGGCACGATCGTCGAGGTCCTCAAGGCCGTCCCGCCCTGCCCGCCCGACCCCGCGCCGTGCCCGAACGCGATCCCGAAGGCGAGGTCCGACACCGTCCTCGAGGTGAATGCCGGCGTCGCGGACGAGACCGGCGCCGTCCCCGGTGCGAGGCTGAAGTGGGTGGAGATCCCGGGGCGGTAAGCTTCGTAATACATATATTGCATCGACAACGGTTACGTACTACAGTTGCGCCCATGGCGCGTACGGTCGTCTCGACGAAGTTTCAGGTCGTGATCCCCAAGGACATCCGCGAGGAGACCGGCCTGCGAAAGGGCCAGACTTTTCAGGTCATCAGCAAGGGCGGGGTCATCTCCCTCGTGCCGGAGCGTCCGCTCGCCGAGCTGAAGGGTTTCGCGCGGGGCGCGCGCTCTTCGGGATTCCGGGAGAAGCGGGACCGGCTCTGAGGACGTGAGACTGATCGATTCGTCCGGGTGGCTGGAGGTCTTTCGGGGCGGCCCTCATGCCGACCGGGTGGCCCGCTGGCTGGCCGATCCCGGGGAGATCCTGACCCCGACGATCGCTCTCTACGAGGTCTACAAGGTTCTCAAGCGCGACGCGTCGGAGGAGGACGCCCTCCGAGCGGTCGCCCAGATGCTCAGGACGAACGTCATTCCGCTGAGCGAGACCCTCGCCATGGAGGCCGCCGACACCAGCCTGGAGCATTCTCTTGCGATGGCAGACGCGATCGTCTACACGACGGCGCGGTCGCGCGGCGCCGACCTCGTGACGACGGACGCGGACCTCGAAGGCCTCCCGGGCGTCGTCTTTCTCTCGAAGAAAAAAAGCTGACGTGCCTCAGCGCGCCGCGGCGCCGGTCCCCGAGGACACGGCGGCGGAAGAGGCGGCGCCGGGCACGAAACGGAAGAGCCCGCGGCCCATCGTCGCGAGGTAGAGGCCCGACGCCGTCCGAGGGTCGCCGGCCCATCCCGACACGACGAGCCCCGTCTCCGGCATCGCGAGGGCGAGGCCGCCGTCCGCGTCGTCGTCCGGCCGGAAGAAGAGGACCGATCTCTCCGCATCCACGGCGACGCCGATCGGCTCCGGCGCGAACCGCGGCAGAACGCGCGGGCGCCCGAAACCGCCCGTGAGGATCCTGCCTCCGCCGGGGAGCGGCCGCCGCACCCAGTCGTGCCCATCCCACCAGAGCGTGACGCCCTCGGCGTCCGCCGCCCACGTCCTGAGCCCGCCGTCCCCGAGCCGCCCTCGGCGCACGTCTTCGACGCGCGATCGGAGCCCCCCGAGGCGCGCCCACGTGCGCCCGGCGTCCCGCGACTCGAAGACACCCGCATCCGTGGCCGCGAGCGAGCGCCCCGCGCCGTCACCCGCGAATGCGCGCGTCCCCCAGGCGAGCACCCTCTGGA
>JBAUSZ010000456.1:0-6156 GCA_049581965.1 Thermoanaerobaculia bacterium
GCCTTCGAGGGCCGGCCCGTCGCGGGGCTCGCCCTCGGCCGGCTCCCCGCCGCGCCGCCGGCCGTCCCGTGGACGAAGACGTTCAAGGTCGAGCGCCTCGCCGTGCGCTCCTCGAGCGAGGCCGACCGGATCGCGGGCGAGGAGTTCACGAAGAAGCTGATCTCGCTCGGTTACCTCACGGGAGCCGAGGCGGCCGCCGTGGACGCGCGCCCGCCGGAGCGCGCCGGCGCCGAGACCGTGGGCACCTTCCAGAACATCGGGACGTTCCTGAGGGCCCGCGGCCAGGTCGCGGAATCGCTCCCGTGGTACCGCAAGGCGCTGGAGGTCAACCCGAAGGCGCCGACGGCGCTCTTCAACTACTCGGCCGCGCTCGAGCTGGTGGACCGGTGGGACGAGTCGGACGACGCCCTTCTCGCCGCCGTCCGGAACGGCTACCACGATCCGGAGGTCGCGCTCTACCGCCGCGTCGCGTCCTACTCGGCGCGGGGCGAGAGGAACCCGAAATCGCGCCTCCAGCTCGTGAAGTTCCTGCGCAAGGCCGTGGAAGCGTTTCCGGAGAACCCGCGGTACCGTGCCTCGCTCGGCAAGGCCCTCTTCGAGGCGAAAGAGTGCGCCGCCTCGCAGGAGATCTTCAGGGACCTCGCGGCGAGGAATCCCCGCGACGTGGAGTCGCTGAACCTGATGGCGCTCACCTCGTGGTGCCTCGGCGACCTCGCGGGCGCCCGTGACTACTTCAACCGGTCCCTGGCCGTGAATCCGGACCAGCCCGCGGTCCGCGACGGCCTCGGCAACCTCGCCCGCGGGGGCGGAGACCGTTCGCCCGGTTCCAACCGATAGAATCGTTCGGTGAACCGCAGCGAGACGCGGGCCATGGTGCCGCGCAAGGTCTCCGTCGTCGTCCCCGTCTACAACGAGGAGGCGAACCTCCCGCAGCTCCTCCCGCGCCTGCTCCCCGTCCTCGCGGGCCTCGGACGGCCCTACGAGGTCGTCTTCGCGGACGACGGGTCGCGGGATCGCTCGCTCGAGATCCTCAAGGCCGCCGCCGCCGCGAGCCCCGGCGTCGTCAAGGTCGTCGAGCTCGTGCGGAACGCGGGCCAGCACATGGCGATCCTCGCGGCCTTCACGGCGACGGACGGCGAGTACGTCGTCACGATCGACGCGGACCTCCAGAATCCGCCCGAGGAGATCCCGAAGGTCGTCGCCGCGATGGACGCGGGGCACGACGTCGTCGGAACGATCCGCCAGAACCGCCGGGATGCCGTGTTCCGCAAGGTCGCCTCGCGCCTCGTGAATCGGACGACCGCGCTCATCACGGGGATGAAGCTGGCCGACTACGGCTGCATGCTCCGCGGCTACCACCGCGACGTCGTGGACGTCATGTCGGCCTCCGACGAGGCCGCGACCTTCCTCCCCGCCCTCGCCCAGCAGTACGCGAGGCGCCCGGTCGAGATTCCGGTCGCCCACGCCGAGCGCACGGCGGGCGAGTCGAAGTATTCTCTCTACAAGCTCGTGCGCCTGAACTTCGACCTCATGACCGGGTTCTCCGTCGTTCCGCTGCAGCTCTTCGGCCTCCTCGGGTTCGTGACGGCGCTCTCCGGGGTCGCGTTCGGCGTCTACCTCCTCGCGCGCCGGCTCGTCGTCGGCGCCGAGGTCGAGGGCGTCTTCACGCTCTTCGCGCTCGCGTTCGTCGTCATGGGGGTGCTCATGGCAGGAATCGGCATCGTCGGCGAGTACGTGGGCCGCATCTACCAGCAGGTGCGCGGCCGGCCGCGTTTCCTGATCCGGAAGGTTTGGGGGGCGGACTGATGGGCGGCCTCGTCGTCTGCGCGTACTCGGACGTCGGCTACAAGTGCCTCGAGTGGCTCCTCGACCATCGCGAGAGCGTGCGCGTCGTCTACACGCATCCCGACGCGCCCGGCGAGGAGCGGTGGTTCGGCTCGGTCGCGGACCTCGCGACGAAGCACGGCCTCGAGCCGCGCGTCGTGAACGACCTCGACGACCCCGCCGACGAGGAGCTGATCCGCGGCGTCCAGCCCGACTTCATCTTTTCCTTCTACTTCCGGAAGATGATCCCGGAGCGCGTCCTCGCGCTCGCCAGGCGCGGCGCGCTCAACATGCACGGCTCGCTCCTCCCCGCGTTCCGCGGCCGCTCGCCCGTGAACTGGGCGATCCTCAAGGGCGCGACCGAGACCGGCGCGTCCCTCCATTACATGATCGGCAAGCCCGACGCGGGCGACCTCGTGGACCAGGAGCGCGTGAAGATCGGCCCCGACGACGACGTCCTCAGCGTCTCGCGCCGCGTCGGCGACGCGGCCGTGACGGTCCTCGCGCGGTCCCTCCCGAAGCTGAAATTGGGCACGGCGCCGCGGGTCCCGCTCGACCTCTCGAAGGGGAGCTACTTCGGCGGCCGCAAGAGAGAGGACGGCGCAATCGACTGGACGAAGCCGGCGCAGGAGATCCACGATCTCGTCCGGGCCGTCACGAAGCCGTGGCCCGGGGCCTTCACGGACGTCTTCGGCAAGAACGTGACGGTCTGGAAGACGCGCATCGCCCCGTACGCGGGGCACGACGTCTTCCCGGGAAAGGTCGAGCCGACGGAGAGTTCCGTGATCGTCTACGCGGGGGACGACCGCACGCTGGAGATCCTCTCGGCACGCCCCGAGGGCGGAAAAGACCTCGACGCCGCCGAGTTCCGGGACTGGCTCGTGCGCCCGTCGGGCATCTTTCCAATCCTCGAAACCAAGGGATAGGGAGGCGCATGCGAGTCCTGATCCTGGGCGTCAACGGCTTCATCGGAAACGCCCTCACGCGGCGGATCCTCACGACGACGCCGTGGGAGGTGTTCGGCCTCGACGTCGGAAGCGACCGCATCGAGGAGTTCCTCGGCGAGAAGCGCTTCCGGTTCCTCGAGGGCGACATCGCGATCAACCGCGAGTGGATCGAGTACCACGTCAAGAAGGCCGACGTCGTGCTGCCCCTCGTCGCGATCGCGACGCCCGCGGCGTACGTCAAGAGCCCGCTCGCCGTCTTCGAGCTCGACTTCGAGGAGAACCTGCGCATCGTCAAGATGGCCGGCAAGTACGGCCGGCGCGTCGTCTTCCCGTCGACCTCCGAGGTCTACGGCATGTGCCCGGACAAGGAGTTCGACGAAGACCGCTCGCCGCTCGTCTACGGGCCGATCGCGAAACAGCGCTGGATCTACTCGGCCTCCAAGCAGCTCCTCGACCGCGTCATCGCGGCGATGGGCACCTCGCAGGGCCTCCAGTACACGCTCTTCAGGCCGTTCAACTGGTACGGCCCGCACCTCGACAACGTCGACGCGCCCAAGGAGGGCTCGAGCCGCGTCCTGACCCAGTTCCTCCACAACATCCTCTACGGCGTGCCGATCAAGCTCGTCGACGGCGGCTCGCAGCGCCGCTGCTTCACGTTCATCGAGGACGGGATCGACGGCCTCATGACGATCCTCGAAAACCCGAAGGGGAAGGCCGACGGGCAGATCTTCAACCTCGGCAACCCCGCGGCCGACCTCTCGATCGAGCAGCTCGCGCACGCCCTCATCGACGCCGTGGCGGCCTACCCCAGGTTCGCCGCCGCCGCGAAAAAGACGCGCATCGTGAAGGTCTCGTCGAAGGAGTACTACGGAAAGGGCTACCAGGACATCACGACGCGCGTCCCGTCGGTTGCGAAGGCGAAGAGGCTCCTCGGGTGGACGCCGAAGACCGACTTTCCGACGGGCCTCAGAAAGACGCTCGACTTCTACCTCAAGGGGCGCAGGCCTCCCGAAGTTTGAGCAGGGTCGCTCTCAAGGTCGACGTCGACACGTACCGCGGCACGCGCGAGGGCGTTCCGCGCCTCCTCGACCTCTTCGCGAAAGAGGGCGTGAAGGCGACGTTCTTCTTTTCGCTCGGGCCCGACACGAGCGGCAGGGCCATCAAGCGCGTCTTCCGAAAGGGATTCGTCAGGAAGGTCCTCTCCGCGAGCCCCGCGGCGTCGTACGGCTTCAGGACGATGCTCTACGGGACGCTCCTCCCCGCGCCCGACATCGGCGGGCGGCCGGAGACGGTCGCCCTCATGCGCGAGGTGGCCGCTCGAGGCCATGGCGTCGGGATCCACGCGTGGGACCACGTCCGCTGGCACGACCGCCTCCCGCTCATGACGCGCGAGGAGATCGAGGCCGTCGTCGAAAGGGAGCACGCGCGCTTTCTCGAGATCTTCGGCAGGGGAGCGGCGTTCCAGGCCGCGCCGGGCTGGACGGCGACACCCCTCTCCGTCGAGGTGCAGGAGGCGCACGGCATCCTCGCGACGTCGGACACGCGCGGGGGCGGCCCCTTCTTCCCGCTGCGGGCCGACGGCGCGCCGAGCAAGGTGCTCGAGATCCCGTCGACGCTGCCGACGCTGGACGAGCTGCTCGCCCTTCCGCTTCGTGGTACCGGGACTCAGGCCGAGAAGGCCTGCGAAGTTCTTAGAATGAGTCTGAGGGAGGGAGAGGCGGCATCCCCCCTTCACGTGCACTCGATGCACACTGAAATCGAAGGCGCAAAGTCTTTCTTCGCGCCGTTCGCCTCGCTGCTCGCTGCGTGGAAGCGCGACGGGGTGACCTTTCTTACCTTCGAAGAGATTTGCAGACCCTTGCTCTCCGCTCCGACGCCTGCAAGCGCGGAGAGGGGGCAAAAAGAGATTCCGGTCAAGCGTCTCTCCTGGACCACCCTCCCGGGCCGCGCGACTCCCGTGGCAACGGGCGTCGCCCTCGGGGGATGATCGGGGCATGAAGAGCCTGCAGGAGACCTACGGCCAGCGCACCGTTTGCTTCGGCTGCGGTCCTGCGAACGAAAAGGGACTGCGCATCGGGAGCTTCGTCGAGGGCGACGAGGTCGTCGCGACGTGGAAGGCCGAGCCGCACCACCTCGCGTTCGAGGGCGTCGTGAACGGCGGCATCCTCGGGGCCCTCCTCGACTGCCACAGCAACTGGACGGCCGCGTGGCACCTCATGCAGAAGGCCGGGGACGGGGCGCTGCCCTCCACGGTCACGGCGGACTTCCACGTGACGTTGAAACGTCCGACGCCCATCGCCGAGCCGCTCCACCTGCGGGCGAAGGTCGTCGAGTCCACCCACGACCGCGCCGTCGTCGAGGCGACGGTCGAGGCCGGCGGGAAGGTGACGGCGACGTGCCGGGGCACGTTCGTCGCCGTGAAGGAGGGCCACCCGGCGTACCACCGGTGGTGACGGCCCGCGGCGCGGCCGCCGCGCTCATGGCGCGAGGTCGAGGACGACTTGCGAGCGCCCCGCCGGGACCGGAACGCCGATGAGATGGAGGTCGGCCGCGTAAACCGTCGCCGGCTTGCCGTCGACGGTCGCGGCGACCCGCGGCGTGAAGCTCCGGTCGACGTGCAGGATCCCGGCCCGCTCGCCCGACGTCTCGAGGACGAGGCGGTCCGGCCCGTCCTGCGTCACGCGCGCGAGGGCCGACGGGTCGCGTGCGGCCGACGCGAGCGCGGCGACGTCCTTCGCGTGGACGACGACGTCCGTCGCCGGGTCGAAAAGGGGATCCTCGAACGCCTCGACCGTCTCCGTGATCGACCCGGCCACGACGACGCGCCCGGCGCGCCTCACCCCCGGCAGGGCGCCTTCCACGCGCCAGAGCGTGGCGGGCACGCCCGCCGAACCCTCCACGTAGACGGGCGAGAGCCCGCGCGTCTCGGGGGGGACGTCGCTCGCGATGACGGCCCTCACGCCGGCGGCGCGCAGCCACTTGAGGCGCTTCTCCCACGGACGCTGGCGCACGACGTCGGAGGCGTACCGGTTCAGGATCGTGTAGCTCCCGTCGGGGTCCGGGTCGTAGGCGTAGAGGAGGCCGTGCGGGGCGCCCGAGAGGGCCCATCCCTGAAGCGCCTGCGCGATCGCGAGGTCGAGGATGCCGCCGGTCTCGATCCGGCCCGACGCGCCGCGCCGCACGGCGTCCACGTCCTTGCCCGTGCGCTCGTAGACGCGCCCCCCGAGCGCAGCGGCCCTCTCGACGAGAGGCGACGGCACCGCGAAGATCGCCGACGGCACGCGCGGGATCACGGCGGGCGCGAACGCGAGGAGCGACACCGCGGTCGCCGCGAGGAGGAGGGCGGCGCCGCGCGAGTCCTTCGCTCCGCGCGCGAGGAGGATCC
>JBAUSZ010000457.1:0-2203 GCA_049581965.1 Thermoanaerobaculia bacterium
GTCGCAGAGCTCACGCGTATCGGCGAGGAGGGGGGTGTCGCCGACCGCACGACCCGCGAGGCGGGCGGCGTCGGGCGACGCGGCGAACGAGGATCCGGCGGCGAGCAGCAAGGCGGCGGCGGCGTGCGCGAGTGTTCGCATCCGCGCATTCTCCAACACGCGCGGCCCGTGCGCCTGCAGGCCCGCTAATCGGCGAGGAGCGCGTTCAGGCGTGCGAAGAGAAACTCGAGGGCGACCGTGTTCTCGCCGCCCTCCGGGATGATGAGGTCCGCGTAGCGTTTGGCGGGCTCGACGAACTCGAGGTGCATCGGGCGAACCGTGCTCTCGTACTGCGCGACGACGCTTTCGAACGTGCGTCCGCGCTCGGCGATGTCGCGCTTGATCCGGCGGATGAGCCGGATGTCGGGGTCCGTGTCGACGAAGATCCTCACGTCGAACAGCTTCCTCAGCTCGGGCTCGACGTAGATGAGGATCCCGTCCACGAGGATGACCTTCCGTGGCTCGACGCGACGGGTCTGGGACGCGCGGCGATGAACCTTGAAATCGTAGACGGGCATCTCGACGACCATGCCCTGCTTGAGCGCCTTGAGGTGCCGCACGAGGAGCTCGGTCTCGAGCGAGTCCGGATGGTCGAAGTTCTTTCCGTCCAGGATCGCCTTCGGAAGGTCCACGAAGTCCCGGTAATACGCATCGTGCGAAAGGAACGCGATGCGCTCCTCGCCGACGCGATTCACGATCGCCCGGGCGACGGTCGTCTTGCCCGATCCCGTGCCGCCGGCGATCCCGATGACGAACGGGGTCACGCCGTCACTTGAAGGCGTCGAGCAT
The DNA here is from genome assembly GCA_049581965.1 of Thermoanaerobaculia bacterium. GTDB lineage: Bacteria > Acidobacteriota > Thermoanaerobaculia > UBA5066 > UBA5066 > Fen-183. The sequence goes on from JBAUSZ010000457.1 coordinate 829, forward strand.
CTCCTTCGCGGTGGCCGCGTCGGAGCCCTTCGGTTCGAGCTTGAGGTACTCGTTGAGGTGCTTCTTCATGTCGGCGATCTTGTTGAGGTTCACGTCGCACATCCCGAGGAGGAAGTGGGCCTTCGCGTGGTCGGGCTTGGCGTCGACGACCTTCATCAGAATCGGCTCGGCCTCCTTGAAGTTGCCTTTGTTGTAGAACTCGACGGCCTGGTTGTAAATGACGTCGGGCTGGTCGGGATTGGCCGCGATGTACTTCTTCTCGTACTCGGCGGCCTTCACCTTGTCGCCCTTGGCGCGGTACGCCTCCATGAGGGAGCCCATGAGCGGAGGGTTATCGGCCTCGAGCGCGAGCGACTTCTCTCCGTTCGCGACGACGGCGTCCCAGTCCTTCCGCTTCTGCGCGACCTTTGCCGCGAGGTCGTAGGCGGCGGCCTTGTCGGGCCCCGCCTTGACGGCGTCCTGGGCCTTCGCCCACGCTCCGTCGAGGTCGCCCGCCTGGTAGGCCTCGACGGCCGCGTTGTAGGCGGCGACGAACGGGTCCACGACCACCTTGACGACGCCCTTCTCGATCGCCTGCTGCTGCGTGAAGAGCTGGGCGTCGAGCGTCTCGGAGGAGGCGACCGGAATCTTCTTGTCCTGCTCGACGCCCATGAAGCCCTGCTTCTCGAACTTGTAGTGGTAGGTGAGCGTCGCGTCGTTCAGGATCGTGCCCCACTTGCCGTCCGCGTCCGTCTTGAGCTCGACCTTGAAATTGGTCAGGGCTCTCGTCGTGATCGTGATCTTCACGTCGGCAAGGGGGGCGCCCGTGCCGTCCGTGACGCGGCCCGTGATGCGGCCCTGCTGCCCGGCGAAGGCGACGGTGGCCGCGAGGAGAAGCACGAGGGCCACGCCCAGGCAGGAGCGCGAGATTCTTGTCTTCATGGGTCCTCCGGAGTCCTTCGAGGACTTCACTTGCATTGCGGGTGCCGATTCTAGCGTCCGGAAAACGGCGCTCCCGCCGCCGTCCGGGCGACGCATTCGGGGCACTGTCGCACCAAACGGGGCAGAAGGGGACTAGTCTTCCTGCTTCATGCGCGACGAGCCCCGGGGGCCTAGAGCCGCTTGACCGGCAGGCGGCCGTTGACGTCCTTGAGCGTGTTCGTCGCGATCAGGATGACGTCCACGAGCCACCAGATCCCGCACCCGCCGAGCGTGAACAGTTTCAGGAGGCCGAGTCCGACGTGGCCCAGGTAAAAGCGGTCGACGCCGAACGTGCCGAGGAAGATCGAGAGCAGCAGCACGACGAGCCAGTCGCGTTCGCCGGGCGCGAGCGGCACCTGCTGGCCGGGATACGGTGGCGACGCGACGGGCGGCACGGCGGCTCCCGGCGCGGCTC
>JBAUSZ010000458.1:0-16780 GCA_049581965.1 Thermoanaerobaculia bacterium
TTCCGCTCAGGGTGAAGGCCTCGTCGGCCTTCCCGGTCGCGGCGGGCGACACGCTCGCCGCGACGACGAGAGGCGAGAGCGAGAACTCCGTCCCGGCCGCGGCGACGGAGACCTTGCGCCTGGCGGAAAAGAGGAGCTTGGAGGAGGCGTCGAAGACCCCCGCGGCGACGGCGTACGAGCCCGGCGGGACGGCGAACGTCCGGGACGTCACGGAGCCCCCGGCCGCGGCCTCGAACGCGGTCGGCTCCTCGAGCCGGCCGGCGTCGGTCCCCGCGTCGTTCCGGACGAGAATCGCCAGCTTCGAATCCGCGCCCGGGACTCCCGCGGACGACGGCACGAAGAACTGAACCTGCAGGCGCGGCTCCCGGTCCCGGCCGAAGACCGGGAGGAGAGTGAGCAGGCCGGTGTCCTCCTTGGCGAGCAGGCCCTCGAGGGCCGTCCGGACGGGCGCTGTCAGCACCGGCCCCTTCAACGCCTCGGCCGCGGCCGCCTCGGCCGCCTTGAGCTCGGCCTCGAGCTCGGCGGCCGTCTTGTAGTGCGGCGCCTCCTTGAGCGACGCGTTCTTCACCGCCGCCTGGCGGGCCTTCGTCTCCAGGCGCCTCACGTCGCCGCTCGTGGTCCCGCTCACGTAGTCGGAGGACGATTCGACGATGAACTCGGCCCTCAGCGACTTCACGCCGGCCCACTCCGGGAGTTGCTCGGCCTCGTAAAAAAAGGTCACGAGAGACTCGCCGATCGACGTGCCCGGATCGTTCGGAGGCGAAATCTGTCCGGGAACGGGAATCGGCTGCGGCTTGACGCCCGGGGCGCGTTGCAGGCTCTTCGGCGGGCCGACCGTCACGTAGAGCCTGCCGCGCTCGGTCAGCGCGCCGCGCACGCGCGGGAGCGAGAAGAGCTGGTCGGCTTCCTTGACACGCTGGTCGAACGCCACCTTGAACGCGTTGACGGGCGTCTTGAGGTCCGGGTCCCGCTTCGCCCAGAAGAGCTGAACGAAGCGCGCGGCGTCCTCGTCGGACGCGATCTTCTTCCATTCCTTCTGTTCGGCGTCGGTCGCGAGAAGGACGAACTCGGGGGACTTGTTCCAGTCCTTGTAGCGCTCGAGGCCGGCCGCGGAGGAAAGGCTCGCCAGCAGAAGAAGAGCGGCGGGGAGAAGTCGGCGAATCATGAGGGCTCCCTTCACGGAATTGGGGACGGCCTTCGATCTTATACGGCGGTACTTCCTGAAGATCCGTCTCAGCGCCCCGGGAGCCTTTTCCCTTCCTCGAGCCAGCCCTTGAGGTCGGAGAGCATGCGCTCCCACCCCGGCCCGAGCTGGTCGCGGTAGGCCGCCCAGACGGGCCCGTCCCCGAGCCCCTCCTGCGTCACGGTCACGTCGGTCCCGCCCTCCACCGCGGCGAACCGCACCGCGAGGCGCATCGGGCCGAAAGACGGCCCCTCCGGGCTCGAGAACACGAGGTCCCCGACGACGAACGTGCGACCGGGTTCGAAGACCTCGAACCGCCCGATCGAGTGGTAGCCGGCGTCCGAGTCGGGGTCCGCATACCATCCGATCGCCCAGTTGCCGCCCGGGCGCCTGCCGATGACGGCGCCGTCGGCCAGCCAGGCGAGGACGTCGGAGACCTGGACGAACGCGTCGAACGCCCGCTCCGGCGTGACGCGCACGAAGACTCCCCGCGTCACGGCCCCGCCCACGGACGCGATGTTACGCCGTGCGAGAATCCCCGCCGCCATGCTCCCCGGCCTCAGGAACGCGCTCGAGAGTGCGATCGTCGACGCCTGTCGGAAGACGTTCGCGACCGATCCGCCGCGGATCGTCCTCGAGATCCCGCCGAAGGTCGAGCTCGGCGACCTCGCCTGCCCCGTCGCCTTCGAGCTCGCGAAAGTCCTGAGGCGCCCCCCGCGAAAGATCGCGGAAGAGTTGTCCGGGGCGCTCGCGCTGCCACCTGTCGTCGTGAAACGCACGGTGGAGGGCGGCGGCTACCTGAACTTCTTCGTGGACCGCCCGCGCGTTCTCCGCGCGATGCTCGAGGCGCCGCACGAGGCACGCGTTCCCGACGGGGCGGGGAAGCTCATCGTCGAGCACACGAACATCAACCCGAACAAGGCGGCCCACATCGGGCACTTGAGGAACGCCGTCCTCGGCGACGTCCTCGTGCGGAACTTTCGCCGCCTCGGGCGCCTCGTGGAGGTCCAGAACTACCTCGACGACACGGGCGTGCAGGTCGCCGACGTAGTCGTCGGCCTCGAGCACCCCGGCGCGCTCGTCGACCCGAGACGCGCCGCCGCGCTCGGCTCCGAGATCCGCGAGATCCTCGAGGCCTTTCCGGCCGACGCGCCCGGCGTCCCGGGCCGCCGCCTCGGCGACCTCGCGTGGGACCTCTATGCCCTCATGGGCAAGAGCTACGCGGCCGACGCCGAGCTGGAAGCGGTCCGGAGGTCCACCCTCCGGGCGATCGAGGCCGCCGCGACGGGCCACGAACTCACGCCCGCGGAGAGGGCGACCGCGTTGCTCGCCGCCCGGCTCGCCGAGGCCGTCGTGCGTTGCCACCTGCTCACGATGGAGAGGATCGGGGTGGACTACGACCTCCTTCCCCGCGAGAGCGACATCCTCGGACGCAATTTTTGGTCGAACGCGTTCGAGCGTCTCAAGGCGGCCGGCGCCGCACGCCTCGAAACGGAAGGGAAGAACGCGGGCTGCTGGGTCATGCCCCTCGAGGGATCGGCCGACTTCGAGGGCATGGAGGACGCCGACAAGGTCCTCGTGCGCTCGAACGGCACCGTGACCTACACGGGCAAGGACGTCGCATACCAGCTCTGGAAGCTCGGCCTCCTCGGAATCGACTTCGAGTACGAGAGAGTTCCCTACGTCGACGTGGACGGCGCCCCCGAGTTCCACGCCTCCGACGGCGTCTCGCCGCTCTACCGCACGCGGCGCGAAGCCGAGGGCGCGGACACGGGCGCTCGCGGGAAGTTCGGCAAGGCCACGGACGTCATCAACGTGATCGACGTGCGGCAGTCCTACCCGCAGAAGGTCGTCAAGGAAGCCGTCCGGCGCGCGGGCTTCCCCGAGGCCGCGGACCGGTCGATCCACTTCGCCTACGAGATGGTCGCGCTCACCCCGCCGTCCGCCGAGGCGCTCGGCGTCGAGCTGAGCGACGAGGACCGCGCGCGGCCCTTCGTCGAGATGTCCGGCCGCAGGGGTCTCGGCGTGAAGGCCGACGACCTTCTCGACCGCCTCGTCGAGAAGGCTCGCGACCAGGTCGCGTCCCGCGCGGGTGGCGAGCCGCCGGAGCCGGGCCGCGCGGAGTCCATCGCCGTCGGCGCGCTGCGCGTCTACATGACGCGTTTCTCGCGGAACAAGGTCATCGCGTTCGATTTCGACGAGGCGCTCGCGTTCGAGGGCGACACGGGGCCGTACCTTCAGTACGCCGCCGTGCGCGCTGCGAACATCTTCCGCAAGCTCGAGGAGACGGGCCTCACGGGCCGTCTCGACGCGGCCGAGACGGCGTCCGTCGAGGCGCTCGGAGCCGAAGCGCTCGACGACGGGCTCTGGGACGTCGTGCGCACATGCGCGCGGACGACCGACACGTTCGAGAAGGTCGCCGAGTCGCTCGAGGTCTCGCTCCTCGTCCGGCACGCTCTCGCGGTCGCGGCCGCCTTCCACCACCTGTATCACACGCACCCGATCTCGCAGGAAAAGGACGAGGCGAAGCGGCGCGCCCGCCGCGCGGCTCTCCAGGTCGTCGCGAACACGCTCGCGGACGTCCTCGGCGTCCTCGGCGTTCCCGTGCCCGAGAGGATGTGACGACCGCGGTCGGGGCCTTCAGCGGGACGCGGGCCGCCGGACCGATTCGTCCGACAGTTCGGACACGTCCGCGAGACCCGTGCGCTCGTCCAGCGTCGCCGTCACGAGGACGTGGCGTGGCTCGGGGCCCGTCTCGCGAAACACCGCCTGTGCCGCGCTGTCGGGCCTGACGATCCAGATCTTTCCGTCGGCGGTCCTCAGGAACGGCCGGTGCGGTCCGGTCTCGCCGGCGCCCGACGGGAGCAGGGAGCGCAACGCGCAGCGCAGGCAGAAGACGTCCGCCTCGAACGTCCTGTGCGCGGGCGCGAATGCGAGCGCGGCGCTGCTCGACGCCGGCACGAGGCGCCCGCCCATCCACCCGACGAGAAGGCCCCCGCCGCACGCGAATGCGACGACGACGGGCCGGAGCGACCGGCGACGGGGCCGGTTCGGCAGCTCGACCCGGCTCGCGAGGCGCCGCGCGAGATCCTCGGGGCAGCGATCCAGGGGGCGCCCGGAGCGGACCGTTTCCCTCAGATGCGCGGCCTCCTCGCAGCGTTGATCGCAGGGTGGGCATCCCTCGAGATGGGCGAGCAGCTGGGCCGCGTCGACGAGCGAGAGCTCGTCGTCGTGGTAGGCCTCGATGAGGAGGCTGGCCGTCCGGCAATCCATCGTCCCTGGCGGAACCCCGCCAGGGCCTTGAACGTTACCGGCGCCGGCGGTATTCCGACAAGCGGATGGGCTTTTCCGGGATCGCCGGCCGGCGCGTGCGCGAGGGCGGCCCCTCGCCGAGGTAGTTCCGGCGCCGGCCGTACTCGAGCAGCGCCGACTCGAGCAGGCGCCGCCCCCGGTAAAGGCGCGACATGACCGTCCCGAGAGGAATCTCGAGGATGTCGGCCACGTCGCGATACGAGAAGTCCTGCAGGTCGACGAGCTCGACGACGAGCCGGAAGTCTTCGGGCAACGCCGCGAGGGCCGCCGCGACGGGCGCGTCCATCGTCGAGGAGACGAGTTCCTCCTCCGGGCCCGGGTTCGCGGCCGCGCGCTCGCGCGTCCCCGCGGCCTCGAGGGCCGCGTCGCCGTCCGCGCCGAGGTCGACCTCCTTTGGGCCGACCTTGGCGTGCCGGTAGCCGTTGATGAACGCGTTCTTGAGGATGCGGAAGAGCCACGCCTTGAGGTTCGTGCCCTCGGTGAAGCCCTCGTAGTGCGAGAAGGCCTTGAGGTAGGTCTCCTGGAGAAGGTCCTCCGCGTCCTGCCGGTTGCGCGTCAGCCGCAAGGCGGCGCCGTAGAGGGCGTCGGCAAACGGCAGCTCGCCGTTCTTGAAGTCCCACGTGCCCGGGGAGGAAGTCTTCTGGGAGGACGAAAGGAACGCCATCTTTCTCACCGGCTCCTGTATAGCAATACGCGGACCGGTTTCGTTCGGCTTTTCCGGCACCCCCGAAAAAAAACGGCCCCGGTCGCCCGGAGCCGCGAAACAACTGACGGGGAAGGGTTTACTTGCCGTTGATGACGAAGGCGATGACGAGGGCGTAAATGACGAGCGACTCGATCAGGACGAGGCCGAGGAACGCCTGTCCGCGGATCTGGCCGACCGCTCCCGGGTTGCGCGCGATTCCCTCGCAGGCCGCGACGGCGGTGCGGCCCTGGGCGATCGCGCCGGCGGCCGCCGCCAGGCCGATCGCGAACGCCGCCGAGAAGTGGCCCCACCCGGCGCCGCCGGAGGCCGCGGCCTTGGCGGCCTCCTCCGCGAAGGCGAGGTTCGGGAGAGCGAGAGCGAGCGCGCCAAGGGCACCCGCGGACATGAGCTTCTTGAGCATTTCTTGAGACTCCTTTCGAGGTAGAAGGTCGGATCAGTGCTCGTGGGCGGTCGCGCCGCCCAGGTAGACGGTGGTCAGGAGGGTGAAGACGTACGCCTGCAGGAGGGCCGTGAAGATCCCGAGAGCCATCATGGGCCACGGGACCACGATCGGCACCAGGCCCGTGAAGATGCCGCTCGCCGTGTGCTCGCCGAAGATGTTCCCGTAGAGACGCATCGAGAGCGAAAGGGCGCGGGCGAAGTTCCCGATCATCTCGATGAGGAACATGAGCGGAGCGAGCGCGAGCATCGGACCGAGGAAGTGCTTCAGGTACCCGAAGAGCCCGTGCGTCCCGATCCCGACCGCGTTGAAATACAGGAAACACGTGATCGAGAGCGCGAACGTGACGGAGAGGTTCGCGGTCGGTGGCTGGAGGAAGAAGAACAGGCCGCAGATGTTCGAGAAGAAGATGAAAAAGAAGAATGCCCCGGCGATCGGGAGGAAGCGCTCCCCGTGGGCGACGTTCTCCTTGATGACGCCGCGCAGGAAGTCGACGAAGACCTCGATGACGTTCTGCATTGGGCCGGGCGCGTCCTTCCGGTAGCTCCGCGACGCCCAGAAGAAAAAGAGCGCGCAGAACAGAAAGACCACGATCGTCATCGCGAGATGGTCGGGGATCCAGCCGAGAACCTCGCCGCCCTCGCCGCGCGGGGCGACCCCGGCGATGTGGAGACCGCCGAGGTCGACGCCGTTCCTCCACCACGCGGGGGCGCCGTCGACGGGCCCGAGCAGGCGGGTCAGGAGCGCGTTGAAAAGCCCGAAAAAAACCGAATGCTCGTGGTGCACGTCGTTTCCGTCCTCAGCGGGCCGAGTCCGTCCCGCCCCGGCGGCCACGCAGGTGGGCGAGGATCTCGCCGATCACCGCCGCAGCGACGACCGTCGAGAGTCCCACGACCAGCCACGGGACGTCGGCCGGAAACGCCTGAACGGAGGCCCACAGGGCGAGCCCGACCAGCGCGTACCGGAGAACGGCCTTGAGCCCGAGTTTCCAGTCGATTCGGGCTGGCGTACTTCGCTCGGGCGCCGCGAAGCGACCGAAGAAACCCGACAGCCAGAGCGCCGAGACGATAGCCACGGCGGCTCCCAGAGTCAAGGCGAGGGCGGCGCGGAAACGCCCGAGCGCGGCCAGCGAGGTGGCCGCGAGGACGGCGAGAGCGACGGCCGTCCGCAGGAAGGGCCGGACGGGCGATTCCGCGCCTCCCGGCGCCTCAGCCGCGGCCATCTCGCGGTGCCTTGCCTCCCCGGGACAGGACCCCCGACTCGCGGTAGATCTGCCTGAGGCCCGCCGCGAGGCCGAGGAGGCCGAGGGCGGCCGTCAACACCGGGAACAGGCCGAACGCCTTGTCGAGGACCCAGCCGAGGCCCGCGCCGGCCGCGATCGCGGCCGGAAGGACCCAGCCGAACGTGAGGACGTCCGCGAAATAGCGCCGCGAGCCGGGGTCCTCGCCGGAGCCGGGCGCGTCGTTCATCCGGCCGCCGCCCGCCTCACGGGAGGAGGCAGGACTTCGCGAAGGCGACGAACGGGCCCGGGAGGACGCCCATCGCGAGCGTTCCGGCGGCGCAGAGCGCGATCGCCGCGGTCACGGCGGGCTCCTCCCGCCAGTGGAGCTCGCCCTCGCCGTCCACGAGATACATCGCCCGGGCGATCCGAAAGTAGTAGAAGAGCGAGACGGCCGACATGAGGACCGCGAGGAGCGTCAGCCAGAACCATCCCGCCTTCATCGCGGCCGAGAAGAGCAGGTACTTCCCGACGAAACCGGCCGTGGGAGGGATCCCCGCGAGCGAGAGGAGGAAGACGAGCATCGCGGCGGCGGCCCAAGGGTTCCGCTTCGAGAGGCCGTTGAAGTCGTCGACGCTCTCCCCCGCGTAACCCTTGGCCTCGAGGAGGATCACGAGACCGAAGGCGCCGAGGTTCATGAACGCGTAGGCGAGGAGGTAGAAGAGAATCGACCAGAGGCCGATGCCGGTCTTGTCGCCGTACGCGAGGAGGCCGAGGAGCGCGTAGCCCGCCTGTCCGATCGACGAGTAGCCGAGCAGGCGCTTCACGTTCGTCTGCTGGAGGGCGCCGACGTTCCCGACGACCATCGTGAGGGCGGCCGAGGCGGCGATGATCGCCGTCCAGTCGCCGGCTCGCGGGCCGAAGCCGACGAAGAAGATGCGCGCGAAGATCGCGTAGGCCGCGAGCTTCGGCCCGACGGCGAAGAACGCGGAGATCGGGGTCGGGGCGCCCTCGTACACGTCGGGCGCCCACACGTGGAAGGGCGCCGAGGCGATCTTGAAGAACAACCCGGACACGACGAGGATGATCCCGACCATCAGGAGAGGCGTCGCGGGTGCGGCGCCGAGGGCCTGCGCGATCCCCGCGAGCGAAAGAGAGCCGGTCGCCCCGTAGACGAGCGAGACCCCGTACAGGAGAACCCCGGAGGAGAACGCCCCGAGGACGAAGTACTTCGCCGCGGCCTCGAGCGACTTCGTCTCGCACTTGAAGTATCCCGCGAGGACGTACTGCGAGAGTGCCATGAGCTCGAGGGCGACGACGATCGAAGCGAGGTGCGTCCCGGAGGCCATGAAGAGCATCCCGACGGTCGCGAAGAGGATGAGGCCGTAGTACTCGCCCGACGGGTAGGGCGAGGTCCCGAGGAACCGGAGCGAGAAGAGGATCGTCACGGCGGCCGCGAGGAGCAGGAGGACCTTGAAGTAGAGAGAGAAGCGGTCGAGGACGAACATCCCGCCGAACCCGGACTGCGGGAGAGCCTTGGCGGAGGCGACCGAAACGGCGAGGAGGAGTCCCGTCACGACGAGAGAGCCAATCGCGCCGAGGGCGACCCCGCGCTCGCGGGCGCGGCCGCCGGTCGTCGCCACGAGCAGCAGAACGAGCCCCGCCGCCGTGAGGAACAGCTCCGGCAGGATCAGGAGCGTGTCGGCGGCGGCGAACGGCATCGCTTACTTCGCCCCGGCCGGAGACGCGGGGACCCCGGGCACGACGGCGGCCAGGCGCGGCGCCGACTCGGAGACGGCGGGCGGCGCGACGGCGGCAACGATCTTCTCCGCCGACTTGGCCGTCATCTCGAAGAAGGGCTTCGGGTAGAGGCCGATCCAGAAGCAGAGGACGATGAGCGGCGCGAGCGTGAGGATCTCACGGAGGTTCACGTCTTCCAGGCCCTTGTTCTTCTCGTTCGTCAGCTCGCCGAAGAAGACGCGCTGGTAGAGCCAGAGCATGTAGGCCGCGCCGAGGATGACGCCGAGGCACGCCCAGGCGGCCCAGCGCCAGTCGGCGAGGAACACGCCGACGAGGATCGTGAACTCGCCAACGAACCCGTTCAGGAGCGGCAGGCCGATCGACGCGAGAAGGATGACCATGAAGAGCATCGCGTAGAGCGGCATGACGCCGGAGAGGCCGCCGTAGTCCACGATCATGCGGGTGTGGGTCCGCTCGTAGACGATCCCGACGAGAAGGAAGAGCCCGCCCGTCGAGAGCCCGTGGTTGATCGACTGGAGGATTCCGCCCTGGATGCCCGCGTTGTTCAGGGCAAAGAGGCCGAGCATCACGAAGCCGAGGTGCGCGACCGACGAGTACGCGACGAGCTTCTTCATGTCCTTCTGGACCATCGCGACCATCGAGCCGTAGACGATGCCGATGATCGAGAGGACGACGACGGAGAGCTGCACCCAGCCCGTTCGCGACGCGCCCGGGCAGATCGGCAGGGAGAACCTCAGGAAGCCGTACGTCCCCATCTTGAGGAGGACGCCCGCGAGGATCACCGAGCCGGCCGTGGGAGCCTCGACGTGCGCGTCCGGCAGCCACGTGTGGAACGGGAACATCGGGACCTTGATCGCGAAGCCGAGGAAGAACGCCCAGAACAGCCAAATCTGGAGGTCCGGCGGGATCTGGGACGCGATCGCCTGGAAGTGGACGATGTCGAAGCTCGGCGCGTTCCCGAGGCCCTTCCACCACAGGAACCCCGACGTGTTGAAGAAGTAGAGGGCGATGATCGCGAGCAGCATGACGACCGAGCCCGCGAGCGTGTAGAGGAAGAACTTGATTGCGGCGTAGAGCTTGCGCGGCCCGCCCCAGATCCCGATCAGGAAGTACATCGGGACGAGCATGACCTCCCAGAACACGTAGAAGAGGAAGAAGTCGAGCGCGCAGAAGACCCCGACCATTCCCGTCTCGAGGAGGAGGAGGAACGCGTAGTACTCCTTCTCGCGCTTCGTGACCGCCGTGAACGACGAGTAGACCGAGATGAAGGACAGGAGCGTCGTGAGGAGGATCAGGAGCGCGGCAATCCCGTCGACGCCCAGGGAGTACTTCGCGCCGAGCGACGGGATCCACGTGTGCGTCTCGCGGAAGAAGAAGTCGCCGGACGTGCGGAAGCCCGTGTGGGTCCAGAGCGGGAGGGAGAGGAGGAACTCGGCACCCGCGAACAGCGTCGCGACCCAACGGATGACGCCCGGCTTCTCGCGTGGCACGAGGAACAACGCGAGGGTCCCCGCGACGGGCAGGAAGATGAGCAGCGAGAGAAGTCCGTTCATGCGGCGTCCTTCTTCATCTCAAGAGGAGGTAGAGGCAGACGAATCCGAACACGCCGGCCGCCATGGTCAGCGCGTAGTTCTGCGTGCGCCCGGACTGGACGCGACGCATCCCGCGCCACGCCGCCTCGAGCGTTCCGGCGACGCCGTTCACGGCGCCGTCCACGAACGTGCGATCGAACCACGAGGAGATCCTCGAGAGGCCGACCGCAAGGCCGCTCGAGCCGTTCGGGATCAGGTCGAGGACGCGGGCGTCGATCTCCCACATGAGGCGCCCGCCCTTCTTGATGAGGCCGTCCACGAAGACGGCCTCGTAGAGCTCGTCCACGCGGTACTTGTCGCGGACCAGGCGATAGAAGCCGCCGAGGGCGGTCGCGATCCTCTCGGGCATGCGGAACGGGTAGGCGCCGGAATAGAACGTGACGGCCAGGAAGATTCCTAGAAAGGCAACGAGGACCGAGGTGATCATCAGCCCGTACTCGGTGGAGTGGGCCATCTCGTGTAGGTGTGGTTGCCAGCCGGCCGCCAACGGAGTGATGACCGGTTCCAAGAACCTCTCGAAGGAATTCTCTTTTCCGAGAATGAAGCTGGGAACCCCGAACCACCCGACGACGAGCGAGCCCGTGGCGAGGATCCAGAGAGGGCCCGTCATCGACGGCGGCGACTCGTGGACGTGCTGGAGCTGTTCGGGGGTGCCCCGAAACCTGCCGTAGAACGTCATCCGGATGAGCCGGAACATGTAGAAGGCCGTGAGCCCGGCCGTGAGGACCGCGAGAACCCAGAGGACTTTGTACCCGGCCCCCCAGGTCTCGGCGAGGATCGCGTCCTTCGAGAAGAAGCCCGCGAGGCCCGGGACGCCCGCGATCGCGAGCGTCGAGACGAACATCGTGACGAACGTGTGCGGAACGAACTTGCGCAGCCCGCCCATCTTCGTCATGTCCTGCTCCCCCCCCAGCGCGTGGATCACCGAGCCCGCCCCGAGGAAGAGGCAGGCCTTGAACCACGCGTGCGTGAAGACGTGGAACATGCCTGCCGAGAAGGCGAGCGCGCCGCAGCCGAGAAACATGTAGCCGAGCTGCGAGACCGTCGAGTACGCGAGGACCTTCTTGATGTCCGTCTGGGCCAGGCCCATCGTCGCGGCGAAGAGCGCCGTCGCGCCGCCGACGACCGCGACGACGAAAGAGGCGTCGTGCGTGAGGAGGCCGCCGATCGTGGCGTGCTCGCCCAACACTTTGAGCGCCCATTCGTGCGAGATCCGGTAGAACACGTTGCACCGCGCGACCATGTAGACACCCGCCGTCACCATCGTCGCCGCGTGGATGAGCGCGGAGACGGGCGTCGGGCCGGCCATCGCGTCCGGAAGCCAGACGTAGAGAGGAATCTGCGCGCTCTTGCCGCATGCGCCGAGGAAGAGCGCGAGGCAGACGGCCGTCAGGAGCCCGCCCGCCGCGTATTTCCCGGGATCGGCCGCCGCGAGGGAGAACATCGTCCCGAAATCCGTCGTCCCGAACAGCGCGAAGCAGCCGAAGATCCCGAGGACGAAGCCGAAATCCCCGATGCGGTTCACGACGAACGCCTTCTTGCCGGCGTCCGCGGCAAAGTCCTTGTCCCAGTAGTAGCCGATCAGGAGGTAGGAGCAGAGGCCCACGCCCTCCCAGCCCACGAAGAGGATCGGGAGGCCCGCGCCGAGGACGAGCGTGAGCATCGAGAACATGAAGAGGTTCAGGTACGAGAAGTAGCGCCCGAATCCCCGATCGTGGCCCATGTACCCGACCGAGTAGACGTGGATGAGCGAGCCGACGAACGTGACGAACCCGAGCATGAGCGCCGAAAGAGCGTCCAGCCGGAAGGCAGCGTCTACGACGAGCGCCCTTCCACCGAACCAGCCCGGGTTCGCGCCGAGCGGCATCCACGTCCAGAGCGTCGCGACGACGGCTTCGTGCCCCTTCGTCTCGCCCCACCAGGCGAAGATCGCCGCGAACGCCGCGACGCACGAGAGGATCGTCGCCGCCGGGCCGATCACGGCGTGGACGGCCGCGAAGGGAATCTCGTGATGATCGCCGGATGCGCCGCCGTGACCGAGATCGTGCGCAACGTCGCCGGGAGAGGCGGAACTTCCCTCGCCGTGGCCGTCGCCGTGTGAGCCCTTCGGCGCATCCTTGCCCCCGAGCTTCGCGTGCGACACGAGGTAGAGGAGCCCGTTGACGAGGAATCCGACCAGGGGGAAGACGGGGATCCAGGGCAGGATCGCGGCCGCGGTCACGCGCTACCCCTTCAGCTCCGAAGCGTCGTCGAGGTTCACGGAGCCCTTGAGGCGGTAGAGCGAGATGATGATCGCGAGGCCGATCGCGGCCTCGCCCGCGGCCAGCGTGATCACGAAGACCGTGAAGAGCTGTCCGTTGAGGTCGCCGAGCTGCCGCGAGAACGCGATGAGGTTGACGTTTGCCGCGTTCAGGATGAGCTCGATCGACATGAGAACGGTCAGGAGGTTCCGCCGGATGAGCACGCCCGTCACGCCGATCGCGAAGAGAAGGAACGAGAGGGCGACGTAGTGCGTGACCGAGATCATCAGTCCACCCGCTCCATCGTCCTCTTGCCGAGGACGACCGCACCGATCATCGCGACGAGAAGAAACACCGAGGCGACCTCGAACGGCAGGAGATAGTCGCGGTAGAGGCCCCAGGCGACGGCCTGGCTGTTCCCCGCGACCTCCTCCGTGACGGAGGTCTTGACTCTCTTCCCGTCCACGGTCTGAGTCACGGTGCGCGTGATCGACGTCGTGGCGAGCTTTGCGGCGTCCGCGGGCTGGCCGGCGTCCGAGAGGCCGCTCGTGCGCGACGAGGCGACGATCGTGCCGCCGACGACCGCGAGGAGGAGGAAAGCGACGAGGAGCGCCGCGCCTGCCTGCCGGTGCAGGAAGGGCTCGCCGGCCGTGCGTCGGATGTTCACGAGCATGATCGTGAAGAGGAACAGGACCATGATCCCGCCCGCGTAGACGAGGATCTGGACCGCGGCAAGGAACTCGGCGCGGAGCGTCACGAAGAGCGCCGCGACGCCCAGGAAGGACAGGAGCAGGAAGAGGGCCGAGTGGACCGGCTGGCGCATCGCGACGACGCCGATCGCGCCCGCGACGACGATCGCGGCGAAGAACCAGAAGAAGAACGGCGCGGTCACCGCTCCTCCCCCTGCTCGACGATCGTGAACGGCTTGACGTTTTCGTCCCACTTCGTGAGCTTCTTTATGTCGAGGTAGAGCGCGTCGTTGCGCTCGTAAGTCCCGAGCTCGTACGTTTTCGTCTTGAGCCAGATCGACTTCGGGTTCGTCGGGCAGGCCTCCTCGCAGAGGCCGCAGAACATGCAGCGCTTGAGGTCGACGTCGAAGCGGTCGAGAACTTTTTCGTTCTTGCCCTGCGGGTTCTTTTCGTTGTGCCAGTCGATGAAGATGATGTTGATCGGACACTCGATCGCGCAGAGCGTGCACTTGATGCACCGCTCCTCGTCGAGTCGGAACATTCCGCGGAAGCGGTCGCTCGGCTCCCGGGCCTGTTCGGGGTACTCGACGGTGTCGGCCTTCCGGAAGAGGTGCCTCCCGGTCATCTTGAGGCCGCCGAAGATGTCGAGAAGGAGGACGTTGTCCCAAAAACTCACGTCAGGCCTCCGCCGTGCGGGTGCCGGACGCCGCCGGAACCAAAGGGACCACGGGCGGCTTCTTCGCCGCACGGAGCCGCGTGACGACGAGAAACGCGCCGGCAGCGGCGATCCAGAGAACCGCGCCGAGAATCCTCAGGCCGCGGAACCCGCCGAGCGCCGCGAGCGCGACGAGGACGAGGTTGCCGAGCGAAATGGGGATGAGCGTTTTCCAGCCGAGGGCCATGAGCTGGTCGAACCGGTAGCGCGGAAACGTTCCGCGGAACCAGATGTAGACGAAGAGGAACACCGCGACCTTCAGGACGTACCAGAGGACGCCGGGCACCACGTCGAGGAACGCGAGGGCCCTCACGCTCGGGAAGGGCCGCAGCCACCCGCCGAAGAAGAGCGCCGTCGCGACCGCCGAGATCGTGATCATGTTCGCGTACTCGGTCAGGAAGAAAATAGCCCAGCGGAAGCCGGAATACTCGGTGTGGAAGCCGGCGACGAGCTCGCTCTCGGCCTCCGGCAGGTCGAACGGGATGCGGTTCGTCTCGGCGACGCCCGAGACGAAATAGAGAAAGAACGAGACGAGCCCGGGCAGGATGAACCACATGTGGTGGGCACGCTGCGCCTCGACGATCTCGACCAGGGAGAGGGAGCGCGCCATCAGGATTGCGCTCACGACCGCGAAGCCCATCGGAACCTCGTAGCTGATGAGCTGCGCCGCCGAGCGCAGGCCGCCGAGGAGGGCGTACTTCGAGTTCGATGCCCAGCCGGCGAGGATGAGTCCATAGACGCCGATCGAGGTGATCGCGAGGACGAGAAGGAGCGAGACGTTCAGGTCGGTCGCGTACCACGCCGTCGTGATCTTCCCGAGGAACGGGATTCTCAAGGTGAACTCCGGTCCCCACGGGAGGACCGCGAAAACGGCCATGCCGGGGACCATCACGAGGACCGGCGCGAGGAAGTGGACGAAGTGCTGCGCCTTGGCCGGGACAACGTCCTCTTTCGTGAGGAGCTTCACGACGTCCGCCACGAACTGCAGGATCCCTTCCGGGCCCACGCGGTTCGGTCCCTTGCGCACCTGAAGGAACGCGAGAGTCCGGCGCTCGATGTACGTGAGGATCCCCGCCGCCGTCGCGACGAGGATCACGACGACGACGGCCTTGACGGCCGGGATCACGAAGTAGTTCAGGAGGCTTTCGGAGATGTCCATGTTCAACGGTCGACCTCGCCGAGAACGATGTCGATGGTGCCGATGATCGCGACGAGGTCGGACACCATGTGGCCCCGCGACATTTCGGGCAGCGCCTGGAGGTTGATGAAGCTCGGCGGCCGCACGCGCAGCCGGTAGGGCCTGTTGCCGCCGTTCGAGACGAGGTAGAAGCCGAGCTCGCCTTTCGGCGACTCGACGCTCGCGTAGGCGTCGCCCGCGGGGGGCTTGATGACGCGCGGGACCTTGCCGCGGATCTCGCCCGTGGGGTTCGCGGCGAGCCACTCGCAGCACTGCAGGAGGATCCGGCGGCTCTGGCGCAGCTCGGCGATGCGCACGAGGTAGCGGTCGTAAGTGTCCGCGTGCGTCCCCGTCGGGATCTCGAAGTCCAGCTCGGGATAGCACTCGTACGGGAGCGCCCGACGGACGTCCCACGCGAGGCCCGCGGCGCGCAGCGGCGGACCCGTGACCCCCCACGCGATGCAGCGCTCGGTCGGGAGGATTCCGACCCCGACCGTCCGCTGCTTCCAGATGCGGTTCTCGGTCAGGAGGTCCTCGTACTCGTCGATCTTGCCGCCGAGGTCCTCCGTGAACGCGCGGAGCTTGTCGAGCCAGCCGGGGGTCAGGTCTTCCAGAAGACCCCCGACGCGCATGCAGTTGAGCGTGAGGCGCGCGCCGCAGTAGTCCTCGAAGAGGTCGAGGATGACCTCGCGCTCGCGGAATGTGTAGAAGAAAGGCGTGATTGCCCCGAGGTCGATCGCGGCCGTCGCGAGCCAGAGGAGGTGCGAAGAGACGCGCTGCATCTCGTCGAGCGTGACGCGGATGTACTGCGCCCGTTTGGGAATTTCGAGACCAAGAAGCTTCTCGACCGCCAGGACGTACGCGTGGTTGTTCGTCGCGGCCGCGACGTAGTCGAGGCGGTCCGTGTGCGGGATCACCATCGGGTAGGTCTCGGTCTCGAAGAGCTTCTCGGTGCCTCGGTGGAGATAGCCGACGTCCGGACGGGCCGAGACGATGCGCTCGCCGTCCACCTTGAGGACGATCCTGAGAACGCCGTGCGTCGACGGATGCTGCGGCCCGAAGTTGAGCTCCATCTCGCGGAGCCCGAGCATCGTCTCGGCCGTCTCGGGGACGGAGCCTGCGGTCCCGACGATCTCGCTCACGAGACGGTCTTCCTGTTCTTGTCGTCGGGCGCGGGGCCGCCGCCCTCCGGATAGCGGTCCGGGTAGATGGCCGCGCCCGTGTCGATGCCCTCGACCGGGAAATCCTTCCGGAGCGGATGGCCCTGAAAGCCGTCCCACGTGAGGATCCGGCGGAGGTCCGGGTGCCCATCGAAGGGGATCCCGAAGAGGTCGAAGACCTCGCGCTCCATCCAGTTCGCGGTCTCCCAGACGCCGCTGACGGTCGGACAGGCCGTGCCGTCCGCAACGCCCACCTTCAACCGCACGCGCGCGTTGCCGCGGTCGAAGGAGTGGGCCCAGTAGACGACGTCGAAGCGCGGGGTGCGCTCCTTCCAGTCGACGGCCGTCAGGTCCACGAGAAACGTGTAGGTTTCCTTCTCCTTGAGGTGGCGGCAGGCCGCGACGAGCCTGTCCGGTGCAATCTCCACGGTCGTCTGGCCGACCATCTTCTTCGCGCCGAGAACCGCGCCGGGCACCGCCGCGGCGAGGGCCGCCACGAGCGGCTCGCCCATCGCGTCGACCGGAGCCGGCACGGGCGCCTTGGCGGGAGCCGCCGGCTTCGGAGCGGCGGACGCGGAAGCCGCGGC
>JBAUSZ010000459.1:0-1787 GCA_049581965.1 Thermoanaerobaculia bacterium
CCGCACGGCGGCGAACGCGATCGCGGGCGGGAGCCCGCGCGTCGCGCGCCCGCGCAGCGAGGAAAGCGCGACGACCTCATCCGCCATCGAGACGACTTCATCCAGCGCCGCCAGCCTCTTTGCCCTCCTAAGGAAATCTTCCGCGCCGGATGCAAAGGCGACGGCGTCGGGGTGGAGCACGTCCGCGCGCGGATCGACGAGCAGCAGCTCCGCCCCGAAGTTCTTCGCCGCGCGCGCGGCGGCGCCGAGGTTGCCCGGGTTGTGCGTCCGGACGAGGACGGCGAGGATGGGCATGCGCGGCGATCTTGGTTCAGAATGCCGGGTATGTCGAAGGGCCGGTCCGAGGACGAGCAGAAGGCCGTGGAGACGATCCTCTGGGCGCTGGGCCACAAGCTCCAGCGCCTGAGGGACGAGTATGCGATGAAGAAGCTGCGGGGAGAGGAGCCCGAAGGGATCGAGAAGGGCCTCGACCTCGCGCTCCGCGAGGTGAACGACCTCCTCCCGCGGCGCAAGCGTCTGAAGGGCTAGGGAGAGATCCATGTTGAAAAGTGTCGAGCTCGAGATCGAGCTGTTCTGCCTCGGGATGCGGATCGACGGGTCCTGCCACGTGGACGAGGACGGGCGCCGCATCGCGCGCACGCGCGCCGGCCTCGGCTCGGGCCTCGAGCTCGTCCTGCCGTCTCCGAAAAAGAAGATCTGGGTCAACGTCCCGGTCGTCGAGCCCTTCGCGGCGAGGTCTCCCTTCCTCCTCGTCAAGAACCCGAGGGGCTACGCCGTGACGGACACGCGCACGGGCGACGCCTATCCCGTGGAGATCCCGCCGGAGCCGGAGTGGTACTCGTGGAAGACGAAGTCGGGCGCGGAGATGAGCCGGATCGGCGTCCTGCAGGGGACGTACCTCGGGATCTACGTCTCGAACTCCTGCCTCTACTGGAAGATGCCGTCCTCGCCGGCATGCGCGTTCTGCACGACGGGCCGCAACGTGGGCGAGGCGGAGGAGTCGCGCAAGAAGGTCGAGGACGTCGTGGAGGTCGCGCGGGCCGCGCGCGACCACTCGGGCTCGATCTTCACGCACCTGAACACGGGCTACCACTTCGAGGACATCGACAAGCACGAGTCGCTCCATGGCCTCAGGCAGTGCGAGCCGTTCGTGAAGGCGATCCGCGCCGAGGTGGGCGGCTTCATCGGCGTCCAGGCCGTGCCCGTCCCGCGCCGCAAGTTCGCAGAGTACGACGACCTCATCGAGGCCGGGACGGACCATTTCTCCTTCTGCTACGAGTTCGAGGACGCCGAGGTGTTCGCGAGCCTGTGCCCGGGGAAAGCGCAGACGGTCGGCCAGAAAGCGTTCTTCGAGGCGATGGAGTACACGGCCAAGAAGCTCGGGCCCGGCAAGGTCTCGGGCGAGATCATTGCGGGACCCGAGCCGATCGACGCGACGAAGCGCGCGATCGACCGCATCGTGAACGTGGGCGCGTTTCCGACCGTGTGCATCTTCCGGCCGACGGTCGGGAGCGCGATGGAGCACACGGACCCGCCGAAGCCGGACGAGATGAAGGACGTCTTCGCGTACCTCTGGCGGGCCGTGACGCGCGCCGGGCTGCCGGTCGGGATCCTGCCGGGCATCCAGGTCTCGCTCGTCGTCCAGCCCGAGGAGGCCGCCGAGCTCGTCCCGCAGACGCTCGGGACGCGCCTCTACGAGACGAAGCTCGCCGCGCTCCGCACGCTCGCCAAACCCTACGTCGCGTGGAAGCGGCGGCCGAGAGGCGGCGTCTCCGCGGGCGCCTAGG
>JBAUSZ010000460.1:0-2379 GCA_049581965.1 Thermoanaerobaculia bacterium
CGCTCGAGCTCGGCGAGGTGGGTCCTGACGTCGCGCAGAAGACCCGACACGCGCAGCTCCCGATCCTGCCGGCGCGCGGCCTCGAGGAGACGGATGCCGTTGAGGACGGCGACCGCCGCGACCGCCACCACGAGGAGGATGGCGATCACGAGACCGCGGAAGATCCCCCGGCGTGTCGGCATGTTTCGGTGCGTCTCCTCGAATCAATGGTCGGGGCGGCCGGGGTCGAACCGGCGACCTGTTGCTCCCAAAGCAGCCGCGCTACCGCTGCGCTACGCCCCGTTTCGATACCATTCTCGGCGATGGCCGCCCGGAAGTCGAAACGGACCCTCGTCCTGCTCCACGGGCTGGGCGGCTGCGCGGCGGACTGGACCGACGCGGGCGTGCCGCTCGCCAAGCACTTCACGATCCAGGCGCTCGACCTGCCGGGCTCGTTCCGCGGACCGCAGTCGCCCGGCGGGTACGAGCCCGCGGCTCTCGCCCGGTGGGTCATCGGGACGCTGCCCGAAGAGCCCGTCTTCCTCGCGGGACACTCCCTCGGCGGGCGTGTCGCCGGCGAGATCGCGGCCCTCGCCCCCGACCGCGTCAAAGCGCTCGCCCTCGTCTCCCCGCTCGGCGCCGCGCCCTACGGTTTCACGGACACGCTCAAGTGGAAGGCGATGTCGCGCCGCGCCGTCCTCGAGAGCGTTCCCGAGTCCTCGCTCCGGAGCGCCGCCGCCTACGGATTCGAGGGCGACGCGCCCGGCAAGCAGGCGTTCGTCGCGCGCGCCGTCGAGGCCCGGACCGGCCCGGGGAAAAGGGACGTCGCGGCGGCGACCGAGAAATGCGTCGACGGGGTCCTCGGCGCCCCGCCCCTCGCCGAGCGCCTCAAGGGGACGACCATGCCCCTTCTCGTCGCGACGGGCGCCCTCGACCCCCTCGTCCCGCCCAGGGACGCCCGCGCGATCCTCGAAGCGCGGCCGGACGCCACGTTTCTCGAGTTGCCCGGGCGAGGGCACTACGCGCTCCTGGAAGACGCCGAGCGACTCGCCGAGGTCCTGCGCAAGTTCTTCGCGCGGCCCTGAGGCAGGTCCACGAGCCACGCGTCGGGAACGCGTCCTTCGAGCGCCGCGCACTGCGCGCGGAACAGCTCCCCGAGACCCCGGCGGCCCGCCGCGAGAAGCTCGCCGAGGAGTACCTCGTCGAACGGCTCTTTCTCGGCCGTGCCCTGGATCTCGACGAAACGCCCCGAGGACGTGCCCACGAGGTTGAGGTCCACCTCCGCGGCCGAGTCCTCCGCGTAGTCGAGGTCGAGGAGAACGGTCCGCGCCCCCGGCTCGGGCCCCGCCGTGACGCCGATCGAGACGGCCGCGACGGCCTCGCGCAGGGGATTCCCGGAGATCGCCTTCGTCTTCGCGAGTGACGCGCACGCGAGCATGAGCGCGACGTACGCGCCCGTCACGGAGGCGCAGCGCGTCCCGGCGTCCGCAACGAGCACGTCGCAATCGAGCGTGATCGTCTTGTCCGCGATCACCGAGCGGTCCGCGACGCCGCGCAGGGCCCGCCCGATGAGCCGCTGGATCTCGAGCGAGCGGCCCGACTGCTTGCCGCGCGCGGCTTCGCGCGCCGTGCGCTCGTGCGTCGCGCGCGGGAGCATGCCGTACTCGGCCGTGATCCAACCGAGCCCCGTCTTCTGGAGGAAGGGCGGGACCTTGGGCTCGACGGTCGCCGTCACGAGCACCTGGGTGCGCCCCTGCGTGATGAGGCAGGAGCCCTCCGCGTGCGACACGGCGTCGCAGACGATCCGGACGGGACGCAGCGCGAGCGCGGCGCGGCCGCCGGCGCGCCCGGGAGAGGAGGTGTTCTTCACGGGACGATTGTGCTCCTCGGGTCGGCGCCGCGGGCGTTTCTCTCAGAGGGGCAGGTCGACGAGGGCAAGGTCGGCCGCCGGCCGGCCCAGGAAGCGGCCCGCGACGCGGCGGAGACGTTCCGAGGAGTCCGTCACGAGGATGCGCGTCTCGCCCGGCCCCTCGCCCGCGCACCGTGCCTGAGGAGCGAGAGCCGCCACGAGCGCGTCCGCGGCCGTGTGCGCCGAGTCCACGAGCGTCGTTCCCGCGGGCAGCGCACGCGCGATCGTCCCTTCGAGAAGCGGATAGTGCGTGCAGCCGAGAACGACGACGCGCGCGGGGGATGCGCCCACGGGCCCGAGATAGCGCTCGGCCGCCGCGCGTGCGACCTCGTTTTCCGTCCAGCCTTCCTCGGCCAGCGGGACGAAGAGCGGGCAGGCCGTGTGGAGAACCCCGCGCGCCGGGTCCAACGCCCGGATCGCGCGCCCGTAGGCATCGGACGCCACCGTCGCCTCGGTCGCGAGGACGGCAATCGGGCCGGGCGGCTCTCCCG
>JBAUSZ010000461.1:0-12861 GCA_049581965.1 Thermoanaerobaculia bacterium
GGCCGAGTCCGCGCGCGCTTCGGCGCGTGTCGAGCGCTGGGGCGGCGATCCCGCGGCGCTCGCGGGTGCCGGGCACGCTCCCGACCAGCTCTTCCGACTCTCGTCTCCGCTGCCGGGCGTCGTCGTCGAACGCAACGCGAACCCCGGCCAGGAGGCGCGCCCCGACGCCGGGTCGCCCCTCTTCGTCGTGACGAACCCGCGGACCCTCTGGGTCTGGCTCGACGTCACCGAACGTGACCTCGCGCTCCTCGCTCCCGGTGACCGCCTCGCCGTGAGGTCCGCCGCCTGGCCCGGCCGCACGTTCAACGGAACGCTGCAGCTCGTCGGAGACGCGCTCGACCCCGCGACGCGCACCGTCCGGGCTCGCGGCGCCGTGAAGAACTCCGAGGGCCTCCTCAAGGCCGAGATGTACGTCACCGTCGAGGTGTCCGGCAAGGTTTCGCGCCAGGCCACCGTCGTCCCGGCGCGCGCGATCCTGACCGAGGGAGCCGGGCGGATCTGCTTCGTCGAGGCGGGGGCGGGACGTTTCCGCAGGGCCCGCGTCACGGTGGGACCCGAGCGCGACGGGAAGGTTCCTATCCTCTCCGGCCTGCCCGAGAAGGCTCGCGTCGTCACGGACGGCAGCCTCCTTCTCTCGTCCCTCTTCGCGTCCGCCGAGGAGAAGAAGTGATCCGCGCAATCGTCGCCTGGGCGCTGAGGAGGCGCGTGATCGTTCTCGCGCTCCTCGCCGTCTTCGTCGCGTCCGGGGTGCTCGCGTTCGTGAGGCTCCCGGTCGAGGCCTACCCGGACGTCACGAACGTCCAGGTCCAGATCATCACGCTCTTCCCCGGCCACGCGGCCGAGGAGGTCGAGAGGCTCGTCACGATTCCCGTCGAGAACGAGATGAACGGGATCCCGAAGCGCGCGTCCATGCGCTCGATCTCGATCTTTGGGCTCTCCGTGGTCACGATCGTCTTCGAGGACGACGCGGACCGTCCCTACGTCCGCAACCAGGCCTTCGAGCGCCTCCAGTCCGTAATGCTCCCGCCCGGCGCGCAGGCGAGCCTCTCGCCGGACTCCACGCCGGTCGGCGAAATCTACCGGTACACGCTCATCGGGCCGCCCGGCTTCTCTCCGCTGGAACTGAAGTCCCTCGAGGACTGGGTCGTCGAGCGGAGGCTCCGGACCGTGCCTGGCGTGGTGGACGTCGTCGGCTTCGGAGGCCCCACGAAGCAGTACCAGGTCAACGTCGATCCGCTCAAGCTCAAGTCCTACGGCCTGACGCTTCCGCAGGTCTTCGACGCCCTCTCAAAGGGGAACCGGAACGCGGGCGGCGCCTACATCGAGCACGGCTCCGAGATGTACGTCGTGCGCGGGCTCGGCCTCGTCGAGTCCACGGCCGACATCGGCGAGATCGCGGTCGCGACGCGTAACGGGACGCCCATTCGTATCCGCGACGTCGCCTCCGTCGGCGTGGGCCCGCGCATCAGGCTCGGCCGTGTCGGCAAGACCATCGGCGCCTCGGACGAGGATGACGTCGTGCAGGGCATCGTCCTCCTCCGCAAAGGCGAAAACGCCCTCGAGGTCCTCGAACGCGTTCGCGCGAAGGTCGACGAGACGAACCGCGGGGGCCTCCCGGACGGCGTGAAAATCGTCCCGCATTACGACCGCACGGCTCTCATCGACCGCACCCTCCACACGGTGAAGAAGAACATGGCCGAGGGCATCGGCTTCGTTCTCGTCGTCCTCGTCGCGTTTCTCGGGATCGCGAACGCGCGGTCGGCGCTCGTCGTCGCGGCCGTCGTCCCGCTTTCCCTGCTCGGGGCGTTCCTCCTCCTCGACCTCCGCGGGATCCCCGCGAATCTCATCTCGATGGGGGCGATCGACTTCGGAATCATCGTGGACTCGGCTGTCGTCGTCGTCGAGAACCTCTTGCGGATCCTCGAGGAGAGAGGGGGCAAGGTCCGGTCGCTCTCCGCCGCGATCGTCCAGGCGACAAACGAGGTCGGCAAGCCGATTCTGTTCTCGAAGGCGATCCTCATCACGGCCTTCCTGCCCCTTTACACGCTGCAGCGCGTGGAAGGCAAGATCTTCAGACCAATGGCGCTGACCCTCACGTTCGCGCTCCTCTGGGGAACGCTCCTTGCGCTTACGATCGTGCCGGTTCTCGCGAGTCTTGCCGTGAAGCCGCGGCGCGAGTCGGGCGCCGAAAGGGGCGCCGAGTCCGCCGCCGTCCGATTCCTCACGCGCCTCTACCGGCCCGCCCTCAGCCGCGTCCTCGACCACCGGAAGGCCAGCGTCGCCGCCTCGGCCGTGCTTCTCGCCCTGGGTGTCGCGACGGCCCTCCTCCTCGGCTCCGAGTTTCTTCCGAAGCTCGACGAAGGCGCGCTCTGGGTGCGCGCAACGTTCCCCGGCTCGATCTCCCCTTCCGAGGCCGGTCGGCTGACGCACAAGATCCGCACGACGCTGGCCTCGTTCCCGGAAGTGAAGACCGTCGTGAGCCAGCTCGGGCGGCCGGACGACGGCACGGACGTGAACGGCTTCGACACGGTCGAGCTCTACGTCGACCTGCTTCCCCGGGACAAGTGGACGACCGCCAAGGACCGCGACTCTCTCTCGGACATCATGAACCGGAGGCTGTCCGAGATCCCCGGGATCGAGCTCACGTTCTCCCAGGTCATCGAGGACAACGTGAACGAGGCCGTGTCCGGCATCAAGAGCGAGCTCTCCGTGAAGATCTTCGGCGACGACCCCGCTGTCTTGCAGGACCTCGCGGACCGCACGGCCGCCGTCCTCGACGCGGTGCCCGGTGCCGCGGACGTGGCGGCCGAGAGGCTCGCGGGCCAGCCCCAGGTTCAGATCTCGGTCGACCGGCCCGCGATCGGCCGTTACGGGCTCTCCGTCTCGGACGTCCAGACTGTCATCGAGACCGCGCTCGGCGGCGCGGTTGCGACGCAGATCCTCGAAGGCGAGAAGACGTTGGACCTCGTCGTGCGGGTCGACCCGGGCGCCGTGACCGGCCTCGAGACGATCCGCGCGATCCCGATCCTCGGCCCGAACGGCGAGAAGCTCACGCTCGGCTCCGTCGCCGACGTGCGCCTCGCCCCCGGCTCGGCCCGAGTCTTCCGCGAGGAGAACTCGCGGCGGATCGCCGTGAAGCTCTCCGTGCGCGGGCGCGATCTCGGCTCCCTCGTCGCCGAGGCGCAGAAGAGGGTGGACGCCGCCCTGAAGCTTCCAACCGGATACCGGATGGAGTGGACGGGCTCGTTCGAGAACCAGCAACGCGCCCTCAAGCGCCTCATGGTCGTCCTGCCGATCACGCTCGCGGCGATCTTCTTTCTCCTCTTCGCGGCTTTCGACTCGCCGCGCCTCGCGACGCTCATCCTCCTGAATGTCCCCTTTGCGGCGGTCGGCGGCCTCTTCGCGCTGCCGCTCGCGGGCCTCACGCTCTCCGTGTCCGCGCTCGTCGGGTTCATCGCTCTCTTCGGCGTCTCGGTCCAGAACGGCGTGCTGCTCGTCGAGCGCATCCGCGAGCTTCGACGGACCGGCAAGGAGCTCGCCGAGGCCATCACCGAGGGCGCGCTCACGCGCTTCCGTCCCGTCCTCATGACCGCCGCGATGGCCGCGTTCGGCCTCCTGCCGGCCGCGCTCTCGCACGCCGTGGGCGCCGAGACGCAGCGCCCGTTCGCCGTCGTCATCATCGGCGGCCTCGTGACCGCCACGCTTCTCACGCTCTTCGTCCTGCCGGTTCTCTACGAGCTCTTCGAACGCGAAGAGGAGGAATACTGATGCGCTACGTCCTCGGGTTTTTTCCGCCCGACCGTCTCTTCGCGATCGTGGATGCTCTGTCGGAATCGCATGCGCACGGCCTGACGATCTCGGACGCGCGCGGCTTCGGGCAGGAGCACGACACGTCTCACCCCGAGCACCGGGAGCATCTCGGCGTCGAAATGACGAAGAAAATCCGGGTCGAGATCGTCTGCCGCGACGACGAGGCCGACGCGCTCGTCGAGGCCCTCTACCGCGCCGGCCACACGGGCCGGCGTGGAGCCGGCAAGGTCTTCGTCCTGCCCGTCCTCGAGGCGCTGCGCGTCAAGACCGGCGAGCGCGGCGAGGCCGCGCTCGGTCCCTCCGCAGGAGGCTAGCCATCAGCTCCGCTTGAGAATGTCCTTCGCGATCGTGTTGAGCTGCATGAAGGACGTGCCCTCGTAGATCTTCCCGATCTTGGCGTCGCGGTACATCTTCTCGAGGGGGTACTCCTTGACGTAGCCGTAGCCGCCGAGGAGCTCGAGGCCCCGCGACGTGCACATCTCGGCGACCTCGGAGCCCTTGAGCTTCGCAATCGCGCCTTCGCGCGCGAACGGCAGACCCGCCTCTTTGAGGCGTGCCGCGTTGTAGACGGCGAGCCGGGCGCACTCGAGCTCCATGTCCATCCGGGCGAGCTCGTGCTGGACGGCCTGAAACTGCGCGAGCGCCTGCCCGAACTGCCGGCGCTCCTTCACGTACTTCGTCACGTAGTCGAGCACGGCGCGGCCGATCCCGACCATCTGGGCGCCGATTCCGATGCGGCCCTCGTTGAGCGTCTCGATGGCGATCTTGTAGCCCTCGCCCACGCTTCCGACGACGTTCTCGGCCGGCACCTCGAGGTCCTCGAAGGCCAGCGCGAGGGTCGAGGAGGCGCGGATCCCGAGCTTGTCCTCCTTCTTGCCCTTCGTGAAGCCCTTCCACTGCGACTCCACGAGGAAGGCCGTGATGCCCTTGTAGCCCTTGCTCTTGTCCGCGTTCGCGAACACGAGGAACAGCTCTGCCTCGAGGCCGTTCGTGATCCAGAGCTTCTCGCCGTTCAGGATCCAGCGGTCGCCCTTCGGCGTCGCCGTCGTCGCGAGGGCGAAGGCGTCCGAGCCCGAGCCGGCCTCGGAGAGCGCGTACGAGGCGACCTTCTGCTTCGCGAGCTGCGGGAAGTACTTCTTGTGGATCGCGGGAGACGCCCAGCGCTTGATCGCGTTGTTGACGAGCGTGTTCTGGACGTCCACGACCACCGCGCAGGCTGCGTCGACGCGGGCGAGCGCCTCGATGATCGCGATCGACGTCGTGAAATTCGCGTCGAGGCCGCCGTACTCCTCCGGGATCTCGATGCCCATGAGGTCGAGCTCGAAGAACTTCCGGATGATCTCTGGGTCCATGACGTTCTCGCGGTCCATCCGGGCCGAGTGCGGGCCGATCGACTCGACGGCGAAGTCGTACACGCCCTCGGCGAGCTCCCGCTCGTGATCTCCGAGGACGGAGACGGGCGGGATCGCGGACGAATCAGTGCTGACGGGCATCGGAAAACTCCTCCGAGGCCGAAGAATATCGGAAAGAGGACGCGAAAAGACTTCTTAGAAAGGTGAATGCGGCATCCGGCCCCACGGAGCGCTCCGGGCGAGCTTCCGGGTACGGGCACCTTGGAAGAAAATCCGAAGAAAGAAAAAGCGCCGGAGCGGGTGCTCCGGCGCCGGCAGGGAACGAACGGGTCTGCGACTAGAAGTCGTATCTCCCCGAGAACTGCAGCGTGCGGGGGGTCGTCGTGAAGCCGTTGAGCGTGCCGAACGTCGAGGATCCGCTGCCCGGATACGACGTCAGGCTCGTCGAGCGGTTTCCCGTGTTCGTGAGGTTGAAGATGTCGACAAAGAGCGCAAGCGTTCCCGGCCCGAGCTTGTAGCCGACGCCGAGGCGCACGTCCACGGTGTAAAAGTCCGGCTGGCGGAACGCGTTGCGGCCCGTGACGACGCCGTTGATCGTGGCGCGGTCCGTGAAGTTGCCGTCCTTGTTGGCGTCCGTGATGAAGGCGGAATAGGGGCGTCCGGTCTGGTAGGAGAAGAGGACGGACGAAAACGTGTTGACGTTCCCGAAGCTGTGTTCGTACGAACCGTTCGCCGCGGCGCGCCACCTGATGTCGCGATCCGAGGGTCCCCAGTTCAGCTCCGGGTTGTTCACGTCCCAGAGGAAGAAGCCGGCGTAGTTGCGCTCGTTCGAGTCCGTGTCGTAGTCGGACGAGCGCGTGAGGGAACCGAAGAACCGGAAGCCGCTCGCGAAGTTCTTGCGGAACGACAGCGTCGCGGCCTTGTAGTCCGAGCGGGCGTCCGACGTGTAGACCTTGAGGAATCCGTAGCTCGAGTTGATCCGGTTCTGGGCGGCGGACGTCGGCGAGGCGCCGTAGCAGGCCGAGCCCGAGTTCGGATCGAGCGCCGGGCAGTTCGCGGCCGGCGCCGGGGCGAGGTTCGCGTCGCTCAGGCGCTCGAGGTTGTAGCCTTTGGCCCACGTGGCGTCCAGGCCCCACGCGATGCCGAAGAACTCGCGCTCGACGCCGAGCGAGATCTTGTCCGTGTGCGGGTTCTTGAAATCCGAGGCGATCGTGAAGACGCCGAGTGCCCCAACCGACGTGCCGGGCGGCAGGTTTCCGAGCTGCTGGATGGCGTTCGGGTTGAAGGCCGCGCCCCAGCCCGGAGCGGGGACGCCGGGCGTCGGTCCCGCGGCGTTCGCGTTCACCTGGTAGGTCGCTCCGGCCAGGCCGTTGTTCTGGTAGAGCTGCGAGAAGAGAATCTCGGGCGTGCGGCTCCAGAACCGTCCGACGGTGAGGCGAACGACGCTCTTCGCATCCTTCTCGGGCGACCACGCAAATGACAGGCGCGGCGACCACTGGTTGTTCGCGTCCGGGATCTGCGCATCCGGCTGGACGTTTTTCGCCCCCGGCACGAGCACCTTCTTGGCGTCGAGGATCGGATCGTTCGGGTTGTCGAGCCGCTCGTACCTCAGGCCCAGCGTGACGGTCAGGGAAGGCGTCGCGAACCACTGGTCCTGCGCGAAGAAGGCGAGCTCTTTCTGGTCCGCGTTGAACCGGCCGGCCTGATCGACCGTCTTGCCGTTCAGACCGACGAACTCGCGGTACTGCGTCCACTGGCCCGCGAGGAATGCCGCCTTCTCGAGCGCCGCGTTCGGATAGTTGAAGATGAAGACGCCCCGCCAGTTGCCCTTGAAGATCTGGTCCATGCCGGTCTTGTTGTAGTCGGCGCCGATCTTCACGGCGTGCGCCCCGAGGAGGAAGGTCGCCGTGTCGCCGATGCTGAGGCGGTCGTCCGTCGCGACAATGGGGAGGAACGAGACCTCGCCGAACGTCGCCTGGCCGGTGAGCTGGAATTCGGGCAGTCCGAGGCCCTTATCCCCGCGCGGGATCTCGTTCTTCGCATACTGGACGTTGAAGTCGTTGATCGCGCTCTGGCTGAAAATGCCGTTCCAGCTCCCGACGAGCGACGTCGACTTCAGGCTCTCGATGCCGTTGTGGCTGGTGGTCTGCGTCTGGCTCGACGAGGTTCCGTTCGGCCCGTCGTACGTCGCGTAGTTCGCGCGGCCGTAAATGCGGTGCTGGTCCGTGAGCTGGAAGTCGAGGCGTCCGAAGAACACCTTGCCGTTCTGCTCCTGGATGTAGCTCGTGTCCGTCTGGCCGATCTTCGGGTACTTCGCGAGGATGTCCGGGTCCGTCACGAGGGCGTTCGTGATCGGAATCGTCGTGGACTGCTTCTGCTGGTCCCACGCGCCGAAGAAGAAGAGTCTGTCCTTGAGGAGCGGCCCACCGAACGACGCGCCGAACTGCTGCGTCTTCTGGTCGCGGGGATTGGAACCGTTCGCGAACTTGGCGGTCGTGGACTGCGGGCGGTTGTAGTAGAAGCCCGAGCCGTGGAAGTCGTTCGAGCCGCTCTTCGTAATGACGTTCACGAAGCCGCCGCCCGACCGGCCGAACTCGACCGAGGCGCCGTTCTGGATGACCTGGAACTCGCGCACGGACTCCTGGGAGACCGTGAAGGGCGCCCGACCCTCGGCCGAGCCGTCGCCGGAGGAGCCGCCGAAGAACGCGTCGTTGTAGTCGACGCCGTCCAGCGTCACGCTCGTGTTGATCCCGCGCTGCCCGCCGATCGCGATGTTGCCGCGCTGCGTTTCACGCTGCGAATTCGGCGCGAGGAGCACGAAGTCCGTGAAGTTGCGCCCGTTGATCGGGAGGCTCCGGATCGCGTTGTTGTCGATCGTGGTCTGGCTCGCGGTCTGCGTCGTCTCGACGACGGCTTCCAGCGCGCTGACCGTCACGCTCTCCGCCTTCGTCGTGAGGCGGAGCTTGAAATCGACGGTAGGTGCCGAACCGAGGGTGATGACCACGTTCGAGTCCGACTGCTTCGTGAAGCCGGCCAGCGAGGCCGTGACGACATAGGCGCCGACCGGCACGCTCACGATGCGGTAGAGACCGCGCGCGTCGGAGATGCCTGTGAGCGTGAGGCCCGTACCCTTGTTCTTGGCCTCGACCGTGGTCCCCGGCAGCGGCTGGCCGCCCTCGTCGAAAACCGAGCCCGAGATGCGGCCGGTCGTGACGTCGACCTGCCCGGGCGCGGGCACGGACGATACGAGGAGGACCGCCACGCACGCGGCGAGCGGCAGGAAACGACGCAGACTTCTCATGGGCACACCCCTTCCAATCGATCGAAAGTGAAGATCCCGGCACGGCCGGGAAAGCTGTCATCAGGCGGTAACATCCTCATGAAGTCAGGGTTCCATTTCTTGGAGGAACGCGTCACGCCACCCGGCCTCGAGCCGCATCGCCGCCGGGTCTCCCTCGGCGGGCGCCCAGGGCGCAAAATCCCGCTCGCCGGGCGGCACGTAGGGTCCGGCCTTCGCCTCGAATGCGACGGTCCCCGGCGCGAGAGCCACGAACGAGTGCCAGACGCCCGGGGCCACGTCGAGACCGAATGTCTCACCGCCCGCGGCCAGGACCACCCTCTCGGCCACCCGTCCGTCGCCGTAAAACGACAGGAATCCGAGCGTCCCCGCCACGACGACCATCGTTTCCGTCTTCGGCGGATGGAGATGGCGGTGGGGGCGAATGTAGCTGCCCGGCTCGATCGCATTGAAAAGGCGATGAACGGAATCCTCCATCGCGTGGAGATTCCTGTTCTTGCG
The DNA here is from genome assembly GCA_049581965.1 of Thermoanaerobaculia bacterium. Lineage (GTDB taxonomy): Bacteria > Acidobacteriota > Thermoanaerobaculia > UBA5066 > UBA5066 > Fen-183. The sequence goes on from JBAUSZ010000461.1 coordinate 8,962, forward strand.
AAGGCGGGGAGACGAGGCCGCCTCCCTGCTCAGGCGGTCCAGTGCGGCACGGTCCAACCGCGCCACGCCGGCAACCCCGACTTCCATTGGAGCCGCATCCTATATCGAGTCCACTAGACTTCGTCAATCGGAGGTATTGATGACCCAGCCCATCGGATTCCTGGAGAGCGTCAACAGGAACTTCGACGCCGCCGCCGCCTTCCTCGACTATCCCCCGGGGCTGCTCGACCAGATCAAGGTCTGCAACAGCGTCTACAAGTTCCGGTTTCCCGTCCGCAAGGAGGGCGGGGGCTACGAGGTCATCGAAGCCTGGCGGGCCGAGCACAGCCACCACAAGCTTCCGGTCAAGGGCGGCATCCGGTACTCCCCGGACGTGAACGAGGACGAGGTGCTCGCCCTCGCGGCCCTCATGACGTTCAAGTGCGCGATCGTGGACGTCCCCTTCGGCGGGGCCAAGGGCGGCATCAGGATCGATCCGAAGAAGGTGTCTCTCGAGCAGCTCGAGCGCATCACGCGGCGGTACACGGCCGAGCTCACGAAGAAGAACTTCATCGGGCCGGGCGTCGACGTCCCGGCACCCGACTACGGGACCGGCCCGCGCGAGATGTCGTGGATCGCGGACACCTACGCGCAGTTTCATCCGGGCGAGATCGACGCGATCGGCTGCGTCACGGGCAAGCCGATCAGCCAGGGAGGAATCCGAGGCCGCAAGGAGGCGACGGGTCGCGGCGTCTTCTTCGGCGTCAAGGAGACCCTCGCGGACGGTGAGCTCCTCAAGGTTCTCGGGATGACCCCCGGCCTCGCCGGCAAGCGCGTCGCCGTGCAGGGTCTCGGTAACGTCGGCTACCACGCCGCGAAATTCCTCCAGGAGGGCGGGGCGACCATCGTCGGCCTCTCCGAGTGGGAGGGGACGATCCACGACCCGAAGGGCCTCGACGTCGACGCCGTCGTCAGGCACCGCGCCGCCACGAAGAAGATCTCGGGTTACGCAGGCGCAAAGGATCTCGCCGCGGAAGACGTGCTTTATCTCGACTGCGACGTCCTCGTCCCGGCCGCCCTCGAGAGCGTCGTCACGGTGAACAACGCGGCCCGGGTGAAGGCGAAGATCGTCGCCGAGGGTGCGAACGGCCCGGTCACGGCCGGAGGCGACGCGATCCTGCGCGAGAAGGGCATCGTCGTCCTGCCGGACATGTACCTCAACGCGGGAGGTGTCACGGTGAGCTACTTCGAGTGGCTCAAGAACCTTTCCCACGTGCGCTTCGGCCGGATGGAGAAGCGCTACGAGGAGATGAGCGCGGCGCGCATGGTCAAGTCCATCGAGAGCGCGACGGGCAAGCCCCTCTCCGAAACCGAGCGCAGGCTTCTCATCGTCGGAGCTGCCGAGGAGGATCTCGTGAACTCGGGCCTGGAGGAGACGATGAGCGTCGCCTTCCAGCAGATCCGCGAGGTCCACCGCCGCAACACGAAGATCCCCGACCTGCGCACGGCGGCCTTCATCTCGGCGATCGACAAGATCGCCGTGAGCTACCTGGAGCTGGGGATCTTCCCCTGAGAGCCCCCTCAGTCCAGCGTGAACTCCCGCCGCCAGTCCGCCGTTTCAGCGAATTTGGGCTGCCCGTCCCGCAGGAGGACGTGGTTCTCGAGGACGAGGGCGTCCATCGCCGTGCGCATGAAGCAGCGGTAGGCGTCCTCGGGCGTGCACACGATCGGCTCGCCCCTGACGTTGAAGGACGTGTTTACGACGACCGGGCAGCCGGTCTTCTCGCGGAACGCCGAGAGGATCGCGTGGTAAACGGGGTTCGTCTCCTTGCGCACGGTCTGCAGGCGCGCCGAGTAGTCCACGTGCGTGACGGCGGGGATCGACGAGCGCGGGACGTTGAGCTTCTCGATGCCCCAGAGCGAGCGCTCCTCGAGCGTCATCTCGCGCCTGAGGCCCTTGGCGACATCCGCGCACAGGAGCATGTAGGGCGAGTCCCCGTCGAACTCGAACCACGCCCCCGCCTCCTCGCGCAGGACCGACGGGGCGAAGGGCCGGAACGACTCTCGGAACTTGATCTTGAGGTTCATGACGGACTGCATCGCACTCGAGCGCGGGTCGCCGAGGATGCTGCGGGCGCCCAGGGCCCGCGGCCCGAACTCCATCCTCCCCTGCAAGAGGCCGACGACCTTCCCCGCGGCGAGGAGGTCGGCCACGGCGCCGGGGAGGGCGGCCGAATCGACCGACTGATACGGGTAACCCTTCGAATTCAGCCAGGCCGCGATTTCTTCTGAAGGGTAAGAGGGGCCGAGAAACGCGCCGGACATGCCGTCTTCGTACGGCGGCAGAGTGCCTCCCAGTCTCCACGTTCCCCGCTTCTCCGCACTCTGGCGCGGCATCCCGAGGTGGCGGTGCCAGATGGAGAGGGCGACGCCAACGGCGCCGCCGGCGTCGCCCGCGGCGGGCTGGATCCACAGGTCGTCGAAGGTGCCGGCTACGCGGAGCTTGCCGTTGGCCACGCAGTTGAGGGCCACGCCGCCGGCCATGCAGAGGTACTTCGCGCCCGTCGTTTTCTTCGCGTACCGGGCCATCTTCAGGACGATCTCCTCGGTCACGTCCTGGATCGAGCGCGCCAGGTCCATTTCCCTCTGGGTGAGCCTGGACTCGGGCTCTCGGGCAGGCCCGCCGAAGAGCCTCTCGAAGGCCTCGCCGGTCATCCTGAGGCCCGAGGCGAAGTCGAAGTACTCCATGTTCAGGCGGATGGATCCGTCCTCGCAGACGTGGACGAGTTTTTCGCGCATGAGGGCCGCGTACTTGGGCTCGCCGTACGGGGCGAGGCCCATGAGCTTGTATTCGCCGCTATTGACCTTGAAGCCGCAGAAGTACGTGAGGGCCGAGTAGAGGAGGCCGATCGAGTGCGGAAACTTCATCTCTCTGAGCATCTCGAGGCCGCTGGAACGGCCCATCCCGATCGAGGAGGTCGCCCACTCCCCCACGCCGTCCATCGTGAGGATGGCGGCTTCCTCGTAAGGGGAGGGGTAGAAGGCCGAGGCGGCGTGGGATTCGTGGTGGTCGCCGAAAAGGATCTTCCCCTCCCAGCCGAGGTCCTTGCCGATTCTCTCGCTCATCCAGAGGCGGTCCGAGATCCACAGCGGCATGGCTTTCCTGAAGGACGTGAAGCCCCTGGGGGCGTATTCGAGGTAGGTCTCGAAGAGGCGCTCGAACTTCAGGAGGGGCTTGTCGTAGAAGGCGACGTGGTCGAGTTTCCCGAGGGATAGGCCCCCCTCTTTCAGGCACCAGCGGGCCGCGTGGATCGGGAACTCCGAGTCGTGCTTTTTCCTCGTGAAGCGCTCTTCCTGCGCCGCAGCCACGAGCTTCCCGTCGAGGAGAAGACACGCCGCCGAGTCGTGGTAGTAGGCCGAGAGGCCGAGGATCGCCGTCACTAGAAAAGCGTGTAGATGAAGGGAGCGATGACGCTCTTCTCGGCCAGGACGAGGAGGAGCCCGACGAGGACGAGGAGAAAGACGATGGGCATGAGCCAGTACTTCTTGCGGTACTTGAGAAACTCCCAGAGCTGCGAGAGGACGTCGCGCTTGCCCATCACCAGATCTTCTCGTAGTGCCTAGGGTCGCGGTTTCTCTCGGGGTACTTCTCCCACATCGAGGCCGGGGCCGGCCCGCGGCGCCGGAGCTCGTCGCGGCCGAAGAGGCGCAGGAAAAAGCCGAGCGGGGCGAGGATCAGAAAGAAGGTCAGGGAGAGAAACACGGCCGAGTTGATCCGGCCCAGGACCTTCGCGAAGGCGAGCCAGCCGCGGTGCGGGGCCGCGAGGAGGGCCGGGGTCGCCGCCGCGAGAAGGAGGAGCGCGCCGCCCACAGACAGCGCGATCGTCCCCGCCGCCGTGCGGTGGCGCCAGAGGAGAAGCC
>JBAUSZ010000462.1:0-1709 GCA_049581965.1 Thermoanaerobaculia bacterium
CTCGTGGACGTCTCGCGCCTCCCGCAGAGAGACGCGGCCCTCGGGCGCATGCAGGCCCACGGAAACGGCGCCGACGCCGCGACGACGCTCGTCGCGTCCATGAAGTCCGTCTCGCTCCTCGCCCTTCAGGCGACGGCGAAGGGCGACGCGCTGAGGCTCGACGCGACCGGCCTCGTGAGCGACGAGGAGACGGCCGGCCTCATGGAGGACGCGCTCCGCGGCGTCCTCGCGGCCTGGCGCCTCGCGGCGCAGGAGAAGTCGCCCGAGACCGTGTCGGTCCTCCGCAAGTTCACCGTGACGCGCGACAGCTCGAGCGTCTCGGTGAGCGGCACGCTCCCCGGCGCGACCGTCCGCGCGCTCGCCGAGAAAAAGCACGTGCAAGCCGACTGAAACGGGGCGGCCGCTCCGGCCGGCCCGAGGAACCGTGCTACGTTTGCGAGGTGAGCGCGGTCCCGACGGTCGAGCCCTACCTCCACGTGGGCGGGGACCAGGTCTACAACCCGCTCACCGACCGGACGCTGCGCCCGGGCGAGCCCGGATTCACCGAGCTCCGCGGCCTCCTCGAGCCGACGCCGAGTCCGGCCCCGCTTGCGCCCGACGTGAAGCGTCTCCTGACGGACGGCGGCTGGCTCGTGGAGAGCGGCGGCGACCTGTCGCGCCGCTTCCGCCTGAAGTACGTCTCGCTCGAAGGCCATACGGTCTGCAACCAGGCCTGCTATTTCTGCCCGGTTTCGGTCGCGCCGCGCGCGCCGCACGCCATGCCGATGGAACTCTACGAGCGCATCGCGGGCGAGCTCGCCGCGTTCCGCGAAACGCTCGAAGCCGTCTTCATGATCAACTACAACGAGCCGACGGCCGACCCCCGTTTCCTCGACCAGGTGCGGGTCCTCAAGCGGCACGAGCTTCCCGCCGCGGTGCTCAGCAACGGCTGGGGGCTCACCCCAGCGCGCGTCGAGGCGATCCTCGAGATGGGCGGCCTGCGCTACCTCTCGGTCAACATCTCGACGCTGGACCGCGAGCGCTATGCGCGCGACCGGGGCGCCGACCACCTCCCGATCGTCCTCGGCAACCTCGACGGCCTGAGGCAACGCAGGATCGCGACGCAGATGGAGCTCGTCGTCCTCGGCCGCGGCGACGACGAGCACCGGCGCGACTTCGAGGAGATCCGCGAACGCTACTCGGGCTCCCTCTTCGAAGTGAAGTCGTTCGAGGTGATGGACCGCGCCGGCTACCTGCCCTTCGGCCTTGCGCCCGAGCGGCCGGCCGAGCGCCTGCGCGGCTGCGAGAACGTGGGCTCGCGCCCGATCCAGCACCTGCACGTCTCCCCGCACGGGACCTGCGTGCTGTGCTGCGAGGACTACGACGAGCGCTGGGTGGTCGGAGACCTGAAGCAATCGAGCGTCGCCGAGGTGCTGCGCGGGCCCGAGATCGCACGCCTCCGCCGCTTCGCGTACGGCGTCGAGGAAGCGCCGGCGGACTTCATCTGCCGCAAGTGCGTCTTCGCGCGGACGGCGTGAGCGCGCCGCGACTCGCGATCGCTCGGGCGCAACGGCGCGCTATCCTTGGCGGCATGACACACGCGCGACGTCTCGCCCCTCCGGTGCTCGCCGCCCTCCTCCTCGCCGGCTGCACGTCGAGCCCGACGCCGAAGGCCGCGGCGCCCGCCGCGGTGCCCGCCGTCCGCGAGAAACACTGGGGCTACGCGACGG
>JBAUSZ010000463.1:0-17124 GCA_049581965.1 Thermoanaerobaculia bacterium
CTCCAGGGCACGGAAGGCCGCCGCCAGGTCCGCGCGCGACAGCGTCGGCGCGTCGCTGCCGGCCACGACGACGTCGCTCCCTCCGTTCCCTCGCGCCGTCTCGACGGCGTGTGCGAGGCGTTCCCCGAGGGAGCCAGCCCCCTGCGGGAACAGCGTCCAGGGAGCTCGGAAGATCGCCGAGAGGAGCGGGCCCGGCTCGGGCTCGGCGTACGCGACCACGGCGTCCCAGCGGTCGGTGTCCGGCAACGCGACCGCGAGGTCCCGCAGGAACGTCGCGTACAGCGCGGCGGCCGGCCCGCCGCCGATTTCGCGGGCGAGGCGCGTCTTGACCCTGCCCGCGACGGGCTCGCGCGCGAAAAGAACGACGCGTCGGGCGGACCCCGTCATGGGCTCACGGTTTCGCCGGCGCCTCCCCGGCGAAGGCCGAGACGAATATCTGCTTCTGAAGGTAGCTCGTCGTGTTCGTGACGTCGTCGCGGATCGCGAGCGAGAGCTTCTGGCCACCGGGAATCATGACGAGCTTGACGTCGTACACGAAGTCCCGCCTGGCGCCGGCGGCTTCGAAGTTCTTCGCGTCGAACTCGACGGGCACGGGCTGCGTCGTGAGCTCGGACTGTTTGCCTTCCGAGTCGACGACGATGAAGTAGAAGACCACCCGGCCCCGGACCTTGTTTCCCTCCGGGAGCATCGCGAGGCGCGAGAACGGGACCCTGATCACGATCGGCACGATGAAATTCTCGCGGTCCGCGGGGACGGGGCTCCCCACGCTGAGGGCAGCGGCGAGCGGGTTGTCGTCGCGTGGGAAGAAGAGCGCCGAGGTAACGGCTTCGCGCACCTTCGTATCGATGCCCTTCTCGAGGTAGCTTCGCCGCGCGAGGACCGTGAGATTCTTCCTGCCCTTTAGCTTCACGGTGACGCTGTGCGGCCGGTCGAGTCCGGAGCGGACGCTGCGGTAACCGAGGGAGTAGTAGGACGTGTAGTCCTTCTCCATATCCTTGAGGGCCACGGTCATGTCGTTCCGGTTGAGGAACGCGCGGCCGCCGGTCTCATCGGCCAAGAGGCTGAGCATCGACTGGAGGTTGTTGCGCTCGAGGAAGGTGTCCACACGCTGCGCCGACGTCCGCCGCTCGGCCGTCACGTTCGAGTCCACGGTGAGCCCGGAGGCGTCGATCGTGTAGATGGTGACGCCCGCAGCGTTCGCGGCCTGGACGATCCCGAGGTAGCTCGACGTCTTGTCGAACTCGAACTGCCCCATCATGAAGGAGCCGGAACTCGGGAATCGCGCCTGGATGTAGGACCACATCTCGAGGCCGGGCGACTGGGGAAGTCCGCCCGACACGTGGACGAAGACCTTGCGTCCTTCGACGCCCGAGAGCTGGTTGATCGTCGTCTTCATCGCGTCGAAGGTGAACTTGAGGTCGTTCTCGATGGCCTGCGCGTAGCTCCGCACGCGGCCGGCGGCCTGGTCGGCGGAGCTCGCGTCGTCGATCGCCTGGATGAGGTCGCGCTTTTCGGACTCGGCCTGCGAGCCGAGGGCCGACTCCTCTTCGATCTGCTTGAGGACGTCCGAGAGGTCGCGACCGTCGCTCGTGAATTTCCGGCGGACCTTGAGGCTCCGGTTGAACGTGACGATCATCGCCTCGACGTCGCCCTTCACGTTCTCGCGCACGAAATCCTCCACGTTGCGGAGGACGCGGTTTCGATCGAACGGGGTGATGTGAACGTTGTCGATGAAGATGAGGACGCGCGTCTTCGGGGCGGGCTGCGAGGCGGGCGCCGGCGCGGGCACCGGCGCCGGAGCCGCCGGAGGCGAAGCCTCTTCGATCGGGAGGGCCACTCGGCCCTGCTCGACGGCGTAGAAATTCGTGACGGGCTGCTCGATCCCGTCCTCGACGACGGAGAAGTCTTCCTTCTTCAGGCCCGTCACGCGGTTACCCTTGCCGTCCGTCACGACGACGTCGAGATTCGTGACGGAGACCGTCTCGCGCGAGACGAAAGGCACCGATCCCGGTCCCGGCTTTTCGGGGGCTTGCGCACGGAGTGGCCGTGTGGCGGAGAGCACCGCGAGGGCGGCCGCGAGGGCGCCGGGGACGAACGTGAGACGGGTGCTTCGCGTCGACATCTCCGGGATTGTACGGCCCGCATAGAATCCCCTTTCCATGACGCTCCACGTGCGCCGGCATCTCACGGCCGGGGTCCTGCTCATCGTTCCCATCGCCGTCACGGCGGCGGTGCTGCGCTTTCTCTTCGGTTTTTTCGACGGCTGGATCCAGCCCGTGGCCGAGTCGGTTCTCGGGCGCCGGGTCCCCGGCCTGGGCCTCGTTCTGACGGTCGTACTGGTCTGGGCCACCGGGGTTTTGTCCGCGAACTTCGCCGGGAAGAAACTCCTTGAACTTTTCGACCGCCTCTTGGAGAATCTCCCCCTCGTCAAGACGGTCTATTCGGCCTCCAAGCAGCTGGTGGAGGCCGTTTCGCCTGGCGGGCGTCGCGCGTTTCGTAGGGTGGTGCTCGTCGAATTTCCAAAGAAGGGAACTTTCGCGTTGGGTTTCGTGACTGGCGACGGCCTCGGCCCCCTCCCGGGCGACACGTTGTCCATCTACGTGCCGACGGCCCTGAACCCGACCAGCGGATTTCTGGTGTTTGCGCGGGAAAGCGATATTCTCGACCCTCACCTGTCCGTGGAGGAGGGGGTGAAGCTCGTCGTCTCGGGCGGCGTCGTGAGGCCACCCGGGAACTGACGGCGCGCGGGCCGGGTCCAAGACGGGGCCGGCTCGGGCGGCTCGGTGTCTTGGAAAGGAGTGATCGGGCGATGACGATGAATCGGACCGGCGGGGAGCGGACGGGACGGCGGCTCGCCGCGGCGGGGCTCGTCCTCCTTTCGCTTTCGGCGGCCGGGTGCGACAAGTTCAAGAGCAAGCAGCTCATCCGCGAGGGCAACGCCTACTTCAAGGAGCAGCTCTACGAGGACGCCCTGAGGAAGTACGAGGAGGCCCAGGCGCTTGACCCGAACGAGGTGCGCCTCGACAAGTTCGTGGCCATGGGGAACATGGCGCTCTACAACCCCGGCTCGACCCACCCGAAGGACATCGCCGCCCTCGGAAAGGCGATCGACCACTTCAAGAAGTACCTGGCGGCCCGCCCCGACGACGAGAAGGCCGCGAAGTTCCTCGTTACGACCTACATGAACGCCCAGAAGTACGACGACGCGATCGCGTACTTCAAGGACTTCATCACGAAGCACTCGAAGGACGCGCAGGCCGTCCAGACGGTCGCGATGCTCTACGCGAAGAAGGGCGACTACGAGAACTCGATCGACTGGCAGAAGAAGCGCGCCGAGCTCGAGCCGAACAATGCCGACGTCTTCTACACGATGGGCGTCACGGCGTGGGACAAGTCCTACAACGCACCGGGAGCCGACATTTCCCCCGAGCACGGCCTCACGCCGGAGAAGCGCAAGGAGATCCTCGACTTCGGGATGGCGTCGCTCGACAGGGCGATCCAGCTGAACCCCGACTACTTCGAGGCGATGCTCTACAAGAACCTCCTCTATCGGCAGTACGCGCGCATCGAGGGTGACCCCGCCAAGGTCGCCGAGCTGACGGCCAAGGCCACCGAGTGGCAGACGAAGGCGCTCGAGGTCCGCAAGAAGGTCCAGGAGAGACAGAGAGCCGAGCAGGCCGCCAAGAACCCGCTCGAGGCGATGTAGGCCGCGGGGAGGACGAATGTTCGAAGATTCCCTCATCGAGTCGCGGAAGCACAAGGGCGCCTCACGGCGCTGGTACACGCTTCCCCTCTCGATCCTCATCCACGTGGTCGTGATCGGCACCGCCGTCGGGCTCTCGATGTGGTACATCGAGGAGATCCCGGAGCCGCCGATCCCCGTCCAGTTCTACTCGCAGGCCGCCCCTCCCCCGCCTCCTCCTCCGCCGCCGCCCAAGGCCGCGCCCCAGAAGCAGGTCCAGAAGGTGGAACCGACGAAGCCCACGACCGTCACCTCTCCCATCGTCGTTCCCGACACGCTCCCACCGCCGACGAGCGCGCCGGAGCCCGTCGACTCCGGGGTGGAGGGCGGCGTCGAGGGGGGTGTCGAAGGCGGCGTCGCGGGCGGCGTCATGGGCGGCGTCCTCGGCGGCGTCAAGGGCGGCGTCATCGGCGGGATCGAGGAGCCTCTCCGCGTCGGCGGCGAAGTCAAGGAACCCGTCGAGATCACGCGCGTCAAGCCGCAATATCCAGAGGCCGCCCGCAAGGCACGCATGCAGGGTGTCTGCATCCTCGAAGCGATCATCACGAAGACGGGTGACGTCGAGTCCGTGCGCGTCCTGCGCGGCCTCAACCCGCTCCTCGACAACGCCGCGATCCGCGCGGTGCAGCAGTGGAAGTACAAGCCGGCGACCTTTAACGGGCGCCCGGTCCCGGTCTACCTGACGGTCACGGTCACGTTCACGCTCCAGTAGGACCGTCACGGAAGTGTCAATGAACGTCACGAGACGAAAGCAACAAGAAAAGGCGAAACGTCAAGGAGGACGATTCACATGGATATGAGCATGATGGGCCTTTGGAACTCGATGGGGCCCATGGCCAAGAGCGTTTTCATCCTGCTCTGCCTTCTGTCCGTCTACTCGCTGGCGGTATCGGTCGAGCGGTGGATGACGTTCCAGAAGGCGAAGCAGCAGTCCGTCAAGTTCGCGCTCGAAGTCGGCCAGCTTCTCAAGCAGGACAAACTCAAGGAAGCGATCGACCTCGCGAAGAAGTACAAGCACAGCCACGTCGCCAAGGTCGTCTCGGCGGGTCTCCTCGAGTTCGCGTACGAAGCGCACGGCGCGGCACAGCACGGCCACGACACCGTGGCGGCGGCCGAGCGCGCGATCGAGCGCGCGTCGATGATGACGACGGCCGACATGAAGAAGGGCCTCGGCGGCCTCGCGACGATCGCCACCACGGCGCCGTTCATCGGTCTCTTCGGAACCGTCATCGGCATCATCAACGCCTTCCGAGGCATGGCGGCGTCCGGCGCCGGCGGCCTCGGCTCGGTCTCGGCAGGCATCTCGGAGGCCCTCGTCACGACGGCGCTCGGCCTCTTCGTCGCGATCCCGGCCGTGTGGCTCTACAACCTCTTCCTCAACAAGATCGAGCGCTTCCAGGTCGAGATGTCGAACTCCGCGTCGGAGCTCGTCGACTACTTCATGAAGCGCCAGGCCACCAAGGCGGCCTGAGGGCGGGTCCGGCGGGAGACGGGACAGCAAGGAGATCTCCGATGGGAATGGATCAGTACGGCGGCCGACAGGACATGAAGAGCGACATCAACGTGACGCCGCTCGTCGACGTCTGCCTCGTTCTCCTCATCATCTTCATGGTCGTGACGCCGATGCTGCAGAAGGGCAAGCCGGTCATGCTCCCCCAGACGGAGCGGCCGGACAAGAAGCCCGAGTCGGACAAGGAGCTCCTGATCTCCGTCCAGGCCGACAAGACCATCTTCATCGACACGAAGTGGTACCCGGACAAGGAATTCGCCGCCAAGATGAAGGAGATCGGCGAACGCTCCTCGAACAAGGACGTCCTCGTCAAGGCGGACCAGCGCCTCACCTACGGCGACGTGAAGAACGTCATGCGCATGATCAAGGACAGCGGATTCGAGCGCGTCGGCCTCATCACCGAGAAGAAGGGCGACAAGTAAGGAGCAACCCATGGGCATGGGAGTCGGAAGCGGAGGCGGGCCGAAGTCCGAGATCAACGTCACGCCGCTCGTGGACGTCGTTCTCGTCCTCCTGATCATCTTCATGGTCGTCCAGCCGCTCCTCCAGCGCGGCTACGACGTCCAGGTCCCCCCGAACGCGCCGGCGACGCCACCGAACACACCGCCGCCGACGGACCAGATCATCGTCTCGATGACGGCGAACAAGGAGTACTACCTCAACAAGGACCGGGTGGATTACGCGAACATCGCGATCCGCCTCCAGGAGGTCCTCCGGAACAGGGCTTCGAAAATCGTCTTCTTCTCCGCCGAGGACTCCGTCAAGTACGCGGACGCGATGACCCTCATGGACATCGTCCGGAACTCGGGCTCCGGCGACAAGAAGATCAACATCGGCATCGTCATGGACTGGGTGAATCCAGCGGCCCCCACGACGCCGTGACGTTCACGCCCCACGAAGGCCTTCTTTCGCGCACGTCCCCGGCTCACACCGGGGACGTTGCTCGTTGGTCGAGCAAGGAAAGGATCTGAACCGATGACGACCTCCCTCCCCATGGTCCGCACGGCCCGCGCCGCACGGGGGCGCGCCACTGCGTTCCTCCTCGCCCTGGGGGCACTCCTCGGCTCCGGCGTCGCACATGCCGACGAATCCGAGCTCATCCTGCCCGACCTCGGTTCCGTCACGTTCCTCGGGATGAACGGCCGGACGCTCCTCATGAGCGGCATCCTCGTGTGCCTCGGAGGTCTCGCCTTCGGCCTCGTCATGTACGGGAAGCTCAAGAACCTGCCCGTCCACAAGTCGATGCGCGAGGTCTCCGAGCTCATCTACGAGACCTGCAAGACGTACCTCGTCACGCAGGGCAAGTTCATTCTGATCCTCGAGGTCTTCATCGGGACGATCATCGCCGTCTACTACGGCGTCCTCCGGCACATGGAGCCCGGCAAAGTCGCCGTGATCCTCCTCGCGAGCCTCGTCGGGATCGGCGGGAGCTACGGCGTCGCGTGGTTCGGGATCCGGATCAACACGTTCGCGAACTCGCGGACGGCCTTCGCCAGCCTCAAGGGCAAGCCCTTCCCCACCTACGCGATTCCGCTCGCCTCGGGGATGTCGATCGGGACCATGCTCATCTCGACCGAGCTGATCCTGATGCTCGGAATCCTCCTCTTCATCCCGGCCCACCTCGCGGGCCCGTGTTTCATCGGCTTCGCGATCGGCGAGTCCCTGGGCGCCTCCGCCCTCCGCATCGCGGGAGGCATCTTCACGAAGATCGCCGACATCGGCTCGGACCTCATGAAGATCGTCTTCAAGATCAAGGAAGACGACGCGCGGAATCCGGGCGTGATCGCGGACTGCACGGGCGACAACGCAGGCGACTCCGTCGGGCCGACGGCCGACGGCTTCGAAACCTACGGCGTCACGGGCGTCGCGCTCATCTCGTTCATCCTCCTCGCGGTCCCGGACGCGACGACGCAGGCCAAGCTCCTCGTCTGGCTGTTCGCGATGCGCATCATGATGATCGTCGCGAGCGTCGTCTCCTATTGGATCAACGACGCGATCGCGAAGGCCAGGTTTGCCGACGCCGACAAGATGAACTTCGAGGCGCCGCTGACGTCCCTCGTCTGGATCACGTCCCTCGTTTCCGTCACGATCACCTTCGTCGTGTCCTACTTCCTGATCCCGGAGCTCGGCGACGGCACGCTCTGGTGGAAGCTCGGCGCGATCATCACGTGCGGCACCCTCGCCGGCGCGATCATTCCCGAGCTCGTCAAGGTCTTCACGTCCACCGAGTCCCGCCACGTCCGCGAGGTCGTCACGGCGTCGCGCGAGGGAGGCGCTTCCCTGAACGTTCTCGCCGGCCTCACCGCCGGCAACTTCTCCGCCTACTGGATGGGCCTCGCGATCGCGTCCCTCATGGCGATCGGCTATGCGATCTCGACGGCTTTCCCGGCCGGCATCATGATCGCGCCCGCGACCTTCGCGTTCGGCCTCGTCGCCTTCGGCTTCCTCGGCATGGGCCCGGTCACGATCGCGGTCGATTCCTACGGCCCGGTGACCGACAACGCCCAGTCCGTCTACGAGCTCTCGGTCATCGAGAACATCCCGAACGTCAAGGCCGAGATCAAGCGTGACTTCGGCTTCGATCTCAGCTTCGACAAGGCGAAACACTTCCTCGAGGAGAACGACGGGGCCGGGAACACCTTCAAGGCGACCGCCAAGCCCGTCCTCATCGGCACGGCCGTCGTCGGCGCCACGACGATGATCTTCTCGATCATCATGCTCCTGACCCACGGCCTCAAGAGCGATCTCGACAAGCTCTCGATCCTCCACTCGCCGTTCCTGCTCGGGCTCGTCATGGGCGGCGCGGTCATCTACTGGTTCACGGGCGCCTCGATCCAGGCGGTCTCGACCGGGGCCTACCGCGCGGTCGAGTTCATCAAGCGCAACATCAAGCTCGATGCCTCCGTCGAGAAGGCGTCCGTCGAGGACAGCAAGAAGGTCGTCGCGATCTGCACGCAGTATGCGCAGCGCGGCATGTTCAACATCTTTCTGACCGTCTTCTTCTCGACCCTCGCCTTCGCCTGCCTGGAGCCCTTCTTTTTCATCGGATACCTGATCTCGATCGCCGTGTTCGGCCTCTATCAGGCCATCTTCATGGCGAACGCCGGCGGAGCCTGGGACAACGCCAAGAAGCTCGTCGAGGTCGAGCTCAAGGAGAAGGGCTCGGAGCTCCACGCGGCGACCGTCGTCGGGGACACGGTCGGCGACCCCTTCAAGGACACGTCGTCCGTCGCGATGAATCCCATCATCAAGTTCACGACGTTGTTCGGCCTCCTCGCGGTCGAGCTCGCGATCGGCCTCTCCCGCGGCACGAGCGCCGCGCTCGCGGCGGTTTTCTTCGCGATTTCTCTCGTCTTCGTCTACCGCTCCTTCTACGGGATGCGGATCGAGAGCTCCCCGGCCGCCTCCTGACGGTTCCCTTTCCGGGGCACGTGGGCCGCCAGGGGGCGGCCCTTTTCGCCGCTGGGTAGAATCCCGCGATCCTAAGGAGGGCCGATGGGCACGATCACGAAATCCGGCACGGCGCAGCCGGGGATGCCCCGGACCCTGCCACGCCGGCTCGGGCTGCTGGACGCGACGACGATCGTCGCCGGCTCGATGATCGGATCGGGCATCTTCATCACGTCGGCGGACATTGCGCGCCAGGTCCGAAGCGCGCCGCTCCTTCTCCTCGTGTGGGCGTTCACGGCCGTCGTGACCGTCGCGGGCGCCTGGAGCTACGGGAAGCTCGCGATGGCGTTCCCGAAGGCCGGCGGCCAGTACGTCTACCTGCGCGAGGCCTGGGGCGACCTCGGCGGCTTCCTTTACGGCTGGGCGGTCCTTCTCGTCATCCAGACGGGCACGATCGCGGCCGTCGGCGTGGCCTTCGCGAAGTATCTCGGCGTCCTGATTCCCGCGATCTCGAGCCGGCACGTGTTCTTCAAGGCGCGGTTCCTCAGCGTGACCCCCCTCGAGCTCGTCGCGATCGCCCTCATCGCCCTGCTGACCTGGTGGAACACGACGAGCGTCGAGAACGGGGCCCGCCTCCAGAACGTCTTCACGACGGCGAAGGTCTTCTCCCTCGTCGGGCTCCTGGCCGTCTGCTTCACGGCCGGCGGCGGCCTCGCGAAGACGTCCTGGGCCCTTCCGGCCGCCTCCGAGCTCAAGCTGCCGCTGATCTGGGCCTTCGCGATCGCGACGGTGGGCTCCCTCTTCTCGGCTGACGCCTGGAACAACGTGACCTTCCTCGGCGAGGAGGTCCGGGACGCCGAAACGAACGTCCCGAAGGCTCTCGTCTTCGGAACCGGCCTCGTCACGACGCTCTACGTCCTCGCGAACGTCGGCTACCTGAACGCGCTACCGGTCTCGGGCATCGCCTCCGCCGCGGAAGACCGGGTGGCGACCGCGGCCATCGGGGCCGTGACGGGCAGCGCCGAGTCCGGCACGCCGGCACTCGTCATGGCGGTCGTCATCCTCGTCTCGACGTTCGGCTGCCTGAATGGCCTCATCTTGTCGGGCGCACGCGTCCTCTACGCGATGTCGCGCGACGGCCTCTTCTTCCCCTCCCTCGGCCGGGTCGCGCCGAGGACCCTCATCCCGGTCAACGCGCTCGGGGCTCAGGCCACCTGGGCGGCCGTCCTGTGCCTCTCGGGAAAGTACGGCGACCTCCTCGACTACGTGATCACGACGGTGCTGATCTTCTACATCGCGACGATCGCGGGCCGCTGGAAACTCGCGCGCGAAAACCCGGCCCTCGCGCCGAAGACCTGGGCCGACCGGGTCGTGCCCGTCCTCTACGTCGCGGCCACGCTCTACGTCTCGGTCGCCCTCGCGATCTACAAGCCGACCTACACGGTGCCGGGCCTCGTGATCGTCGCGCTCGGCGTACCTGCGTACTTCTTCTTCCGGGCACGGCGCCCTGCGGCTCGGTCCTAGACGGACGAGAATCAGACCAGGGCCGCGAACACCTCGTTCGAGAGAAGGACGCCCTTGCGCGTGAGGCGGACCGAAGAAGATCTTGCTTCGAGGAGTCCCGCGGCAAACGCGTCCTCTAGCTGCGAGGCGGCAGCAGCGGGCAGCGTTCTGCGAATTTCTTCGAAAGAGGAAGAGGGGACGCCGCAGGCGAGGCGCAGCCCGAGCATCAGCCCCTCTTTCCTTCTGAGCAAATCCGAATCTCCAGAGATTTCTTCGAAGGTGGCGACGACGGACTGTCCCGCCCGCGTCCGACGGACGTATTCGCTCGTCATCCCCGTATTAGCCGTCCGCCGCCTTCCGTCGAAGGAGTGCGCGGCGACGCCGAAGCCGAGGACGGGAACCTGCGTCCAGTACTTGAGGTTGTGGCGGCTCTCGCGGCCGGGTCTCGCCCAGTTCGAGGTCTCGTAGCGAGGAAGGCCGGACTTCTCGAGCCGCTCGTCGACTTCCAGCCAACGGTCGGCCAACTCGTCGTCGTCCGCGAAGAGCGCCGGTTGAGCCCTCTTCAGCGCGACCAGCCGGGGTGCCTTCTCGATCTCGAGGAGGTACACCGACAGATGCGACACCCCGGCGTCCAGGAGGCCTTCCAGGCTCGTTCGGAGGCTCCCCCGCGTCTGGCCCGGGATTCCGATCATGAGGTCCGCCGAGACGTTCCCGAAGGCCTCCACGGCCTCCCGGACCGCCCTGGAGGCCGCTGCGGCGTCGTGCCGGCGCTCCAGGGGCGCCAGCTCGACGTCGACGAGGGACTGGACGCCGACGGACAGGCGGTTGACCCCGATGGCCTGAAGGGAGGCGATCTTCGACGCGTCGAGATCGTCAGGATTTGCTTCCGCGGTCACTTCGACGTCCGAAGAGAGGCCGAAGATTTCTTCGAAGAGGAGGAGCAGGCGGCGGAGGCGACCCGCGTCGACGTACGAAGGGGTGCCCCCACCGAAGTAGACGGAATCGAAGCCCTTCAGCCCCTCCCGCACTTCGCTCCCCCTCGAGCGAATCTCCCTTTCCACACCTTCAAAGAAATCTCCTTCCTCTCTTTTCCCCTCGAGAGCCACGAAGGAGCAGTAGCTGCACCGGTGCGCGCAGAAGGGCACGTGGACGTACGCGCCGGGTGCTCGCGTCGCGCCGGGCGGGAAGCCGTGGGCGATCACCCGCCTTCGGCCAGAAGCTGCTGGAGCCGTGCGTCGCGCGCGACAGCGTCGGCGTCGAAGAGCCGGGCCGCGAGGAGGCGCTCGACGTACTTGCCGAGGACGTCCACTTCGAGGTTCACGCGGTCGCCTGCCCCGAGGTTCCCGAGCGTCGTCTGGGCGAACGTGTGCGGGATGACGGCCACGTCGAAGGAGCCGTCTCCCAGGGCGGCGATCGTCAGGGAGACGCCGTCCACGGCGATCGAACCCTTTTCGACGGCGTACCGCGCCAAAGAGCGCGGCAGCGAGAACCTGAACGTCCACGAATCCCCCGCCTTCGCGATTTCGAGAACCTCCGCCGTGCCGTCGACGTGACCCGCGACGATGTGTCCCCCGAGGCGGTCGGTCGCCAGGAGCGCCCGCTCGAGGTTCACCCGCGCGCCTGCCGCGACGGAGCCGAGCGTCGTCCTCGCGAGGGTCTCGGGCGAGAGGTCGAACGAAAGAGTCTTCGCGCCCACCGGCGGAACGACCGTGAGGCAGACGCCCGACACCGCGATGCTCTCCCCCGGCCTCACGTCGGCGCAGAGGGCCGGCCGGTCAACGGAAAGGACGGCCCCACCCGGCGCCGTGCGCCGCGCGACGACCTTCACGGCCGCGGACACGAGACCGGTGAACACGCTCCGATCCTACGCCAGGGGCCGGCGCCTGGCCGAGAGGCGGACGTCCGGCCCGATGCGGACGACCTCCATGTCCGCGAGCGGGATCGCGTCGAGGAGGGATCCGATCCCTTCCCCGGCGATCGGCATGCGCGCAGCGACTCCGCCGAGGATCTTCGGGGCGACATACACCGTCACGCGGTCCACGAGGTCGGCGAGGAGGAACGACGCGGCCGTCACGCCGCCTCCTTCGACGAGGAGCGACCGCACCTCGAGCGCATGCAGCTCTGCCAGAAGCGCCGCGAGATCCACGCCGCCGAGACGGGCGGGTTTCGAGAGGACGTGGACGCCGCGCTCGCGGAACGGGGCGAGGCGAGGGTCGCTCTCGGGCACGGCCGTCACGAGCCAGACCTCGCCGCCGGCCGCCGAGAAGACCCGGGCGGACGTCGACACGCGCAGGGCACCGTCGAGAACGAGACGCCGGTGACGTACGATCGAGGTCGATAGCGCGAGGCGCCGGGTCAGGAGCGGGTCGTCCGCGAGGATGGTACCCGCGCCGACGAGGATGACGTCGTGCTCCTCGCGCAGGAGCAATGCATCACGCCGGGCCGCGTCGCCGGTGATCCACTTCGACTCCCCGGTCCGCGTCGCCGTTTTGCCGTCGAGCGACGCGGCCCACTTGAGATGCACGAACGGACGCTTCCCACGCACGGACGTCAGGAACGGCTCGTTCACGCGCTCGGCCTCGGTCGCGCAGGCCCCGACGAGGACGTCCACGCCGCGCTCCCGCAGCCGCTTGACGCCACGGCCCGAAATCCGCGGATCGGGGTCCTCGACGGAGCACACGACGCGCGCGATTCCAGCTGCGAGGATCGCCTCGGTGCAGGGCGGTGTGCGCCCGAAATGCGAACAGGGTTCGAGGTTCACGAGAAGAGTCGCACCCTTCGCGCGCTCCTTCGCGGCCGCGAGAGCGACGGCCTCCGCGTGCGGCCCGCCGGCCCTCTCGTGCCAGCCCTCGCCGACGATCGCTCCCGACCCATCCACGACGACGGCGCCGACTCGCGGGTTCGGCGACGCGGAGAACCGCCCCCGCGCGGCCAGCTCGAGGACGCGGCGCCAGAGGAAGTCGAGCGCGATCGGGGCGGAGTCAGTCATCGACGAGGGCCGACGCAAAGGCATCGGCATCGAAGTCGAGGAGATCGTCGGCCGTCTCGCCGACGCCGACGTACCGGACGGGCAGACCGAGCTCCCGGACGATCGCGAGGATGACGCCGCCCTTCGCCGTGCCGTCCATTTTCGTGAGGACGAGTCCCGTCACGCCCGCGGACTTCGTGAACTCGCGGGCCTGCGAGATGCCGTTCATCCCGGTGACGGCATCGAGGACGAGGAGAACCTCGTGAGGCGCGCCCGGGATCACGCGAGCCGCGACCCGCCGCATCTTCCCGAGCTCTTCCATGAGGTTGTGCTTCGTGTGGAGGCGTCCCGCGGTGTCTACGAAGAGAAGGTCGGCCTTCCGCGCGGCCGCCGCGGCGCAGGCGTCGTGAACGACCGCGGCCGGGTCCGCGCCCGACTTGTGCTTCACGAGCGGCGCGGCGAGGCGGTCGGCCCAGATCTGGAGCTGCTCGACCGCCGCGGCGCGGAACGTGTCCGCGGCCGCGAGGACGACGGATTTCCCGTCCGCGACGGCGCGGGCCGCGAGCTTCGCGGTCGTCGTCGTCTTGCCGGTCCCGTTGACCCCGACGAGGAAGACGACGTGCGGGGCCCCCGCCGCGACGGGAGATCCCGGGACCGAGAGGCGGCGCGTGATCTCTGCCTTCAGGACGCGGCGCACGACGTCGGCCTCTCCCGCGTCGCGGCGGCCCGCCTCCTCCTTGACGGCGGCGACGAGCTCGGCCGCCGTCGCGGGCCCCACGTCGGCCGTCAGGAGCCCTTCCTCCAGCGCCTCGAGGGCGCGCGGGTCCGGCTCGAACCTGGCCTTGATCGCCCCGCCCACCTTCGCGATGAGCTCGGTGTGGGTCATGAAGAGCCCGCGCTTCAGGCGGGCGAGCACCGAGGTGCGGGAGGTCGCGGCCGGGGCCTCGTTCGACGCCATCGGCCCGCGAGACTAGCAGGACCTGGCCGTCAGGAGACCTCGGCGGCGAGCAGGTCCCGGGATTCCTCCATCCGCCCGCGGACCACCGACGGACGGCCCTCCGGCGAGAGGACGACGAGGAGGAAGAACCCGGCCTTGACCGGGGCCGTGAGGACCTTCCGGCCCTCGAAGTCGAGGGCGAGCTCCGAGATCGATCCGAGGCCGGCCCGGTCCGCGGCGCGCGTCAGCTCGGCCAGCCAGACCGACTGGTACGCCCCGAGGACCTCGGTGGCGGCCTCGTCGCCGGCGCGCGCGATGACCTCGCCCTGGGGGTCGAGGAAGGCCGCGCCGAGCGCCCCCGGCGATTCGAGGAGGCTCGACAGGATCGTTTCGAAGCTCACGGGTTTCCTTCCGGCGGCCGGGGCTCGTTCTCGAGCCAGCGCTTCGCTTTCCGGCCTTCCTCGCTCTCGGGGGCCGCGGTGACGGCGCGCTGCATGAACTTGCGGGCGAGGTCCCTGCGGTCGCTCCCGAGAAGGCAGATGGCCGCTTGGTAGTTCGCCACGGGGTCCTGCTGGTCAATCTTGAGGACGACGAGAAAATCCTCGAGCGCACCGGCGTTCTGTTGGAGCTTCATCCGCACGAGGCCGCGCGCGCGGAAGGCCTGGGTGTTGTCCGGCGCGTCCGCGATCGCGAGGGAGAACTCGCGCTCCGCGTCACGGTACTGCCCCAGCTTCTCGTGCAGGAGCCCGAGGTTGTAGTGGGCGTTGATCTTCTCCGGCGTGGGCGGCCCGTCGAGGACGGCCTGGAAATCGGCTTCGGCATCCTCCCACTTCCCGGCCTGGAGACGGGCGACTCCACGGTTGTTTCGGGCCTCGACGAAGGTCGTGTCGAGCTCGAGGGCGTCGGAGAACGCCTTGACGGCAGCCGGGTAGTCTTTCTTGTAGAGCAGCGCGAGGCCGAGTGCGTTCGGGACGTGGGGGTCGCGAGGCGAGCTTTGCCGGGCCCGCACGAGAAGCTGGATCGCCTCGTCGGCGCGCCCCTCGCGAAGCATCGTGAGTCCCGAACGGTAATCGACGAGGTCCGCGAGAATCGGATTCTCCTTCGGCGGCGACGAGACATTCGCGCAGCCGGCCAGCACGAGAAGCGCGAGCGCCGCGGCGCCGGCCGACGGGCCGCGCCTCACGCGGATGCCTTCAGCGGCACTTCCTCGCCGAGGAACTCGAAGGCGCCGGACGACCACGCCTTGTCGAGTGCCGCGATCACGGCCGGGTCGAAGGACTTTCCCGCGAAGGACTTGATCTGCCGGATCACGTAGTCGAGAGGCATGGCCTTCTGGTACGGCCGGGTCGTCGTCATCGCGTCGAACGTGTCCGCAACGGCCACGACCCGAGCCACGAGAGGGATCTTCTCTCCCTTCAGCCCATCCGGGTAACCGCCGCCCGACCACTTCTCGTGGTGGTGCTTGATGCCCGGGATCACGTCCTTGAGCTGCGGGATCTGACCCATGATGAGCGCGCCCTTGTTCGGGTGCGTCTTCATGACCTCGAACTCCTCGTTCGTGAGCGCGGTGGGCTTGCGCAGGATGCGGTCGTCGATCCCGATCTTGCCGACGTCGTGGAGGAGGGCCGAGACCCGCACGATCCTGATCTCTTCGGGCGACAGGCCCATGTGGCGCGCGAGGACGACGGAATAGCGGGCGACGCGCTCGGAGTGGCCCCGCGTGTAGGGGTCCTTCGCGTCGATCGCGGCCGCAAGCGTCCGGACGGAGTTGATGAACAGCTCCTGGTTCTCCTTGGCGGCGAGCTTGAGCCTCTCGATGGACTTCTCGAGGGAGTCGGACATCGAGTTGAACGTCTCGGAGAGCTCGGCGACCTCGCGGACACCCCGCACGACGACGCGCTGTTTGAGGTCGCCGCCCGCGATCGATCGGACCTTCTCGACGAGCTCTTCGAGGGGGCGCGCGAGCATCCGGGCCGAGAAGAACGCGACGAGCGCGGCGAAGGCGAGGGAGAAGACCGCGAGAAGGAGGGACGCTTTCTGCGCCTGCGCCACGGAGGCATAGGCCTGCGCTTCGTCTTTTTCGACGATGACGCCCCAGTCCGGCGTCGCCATCGCGGCGAGCGTCCCGAGAACGCGCCGGCCGCCGCGCGTGTACGACTTCGTCATCCGCACCGGGTGGGCGATGAACTCGCTCACGAGGTCGATCTGGCGGGCGTCCCGCGAAGGGAACGCTGCCGTGTCGCTCGCGAGGACGAGCGTCCCGGAACGGTCCACCACGTAGGCGAGGACCCCCGTCCCGCGCCCCTCCTCCTCCAGCTTCGCCCGGAGCGGGGCGAGCGAGAGGAGCGCCTCCACGGCGCCGATCGGCTCCTGCCCGTCGGCGGGCCTCACGGGCACCGCGAGGACGAGGCCGCCCTCGGGCAGGGCCGCGGAGAAGATCGGCTCGCCCACGTACGTCTCGCCGCGTACGGCGGCCGCGTATGCCTGGCGCAGCGTGCGCTGGATGTCGAGATCGAGCGACCGCGACTCGGCGGCCGCCCCGACGCCGTCGCGGTCGAGAGCCCTCAGGACGAGGAAGCTCGCATCCGCGTCCGCGTACTCCCTGAGCAGCTGCTTTTTCGAGAGGTAATAGAACGGGTCCGGGGTCATCGAGCTCGCGAGGCGCAGCCCGTCGGCGATCTTGCGGAGCTGGGCCTGGGCGTTCGTGATCGCCGTTTCGAACTTCTCGGCAAGACCCACGGAGCTGTTCTTCAGGTACTTTTTCTCCGCCGTCTCGAGGGCGTCGCGATTGATCCGCGTGACGTTGAGCGTCAGGAGGACGAGCGGCACGATGGAGACGACGACGAGCGCCGTGAGCAGAGCCGTGACGATCCGCACGCGCGGAATTCGAGCTACACCCATCCGACGTTAATTGTACCGCCCCAGCGCCTCGCCGAGCGCCGCCGCAACCTCGTCCGCGGAAACGCGCTCGAGCCGCACGAGGCCGGGCCGCGCGAGGAGAACCGCCTTCAGCCCGCGCCGGTCCGCCTTCTTGTCGGCTCCGAGGAGCCGTGGCGTTGCGCGCACCTCCGAGG
>JBAUSZ010000464.1:0-5237 GCA_049581965.1 Thermoanaerobaculia bacterium
GTGCCCGCACCGCCGCGCACCCACGCTCCGGGGGCCGACGCGCGCGCCGCGCTGGACTCGATCGTCACGACCGACGCCTTCCTTCCGGCCGTCCACATCAACGGCGCCACGGGTGTGTTCCGCACGGACGTGTGGATTTTCAACCCGGATCCCGCCTCCCGGGCGACCGTGGACCTCTACTACGCCGAGGCCGACACGGACGGCACGGCCTCCCAGGGCCAGCGGATCACTCCCGATCTCGATCCCCGCGAGTCCGTGGCGCTCGCGGACATCGTGACCCAGTACTTCGGGAAGACGTCGAGCTACGGGCTCCTCGAGGTGAAGGGCAGCTTGCCGCTCATCGTCACGAGCAACACGACCAACGTCGCGGGCGCCGTCGCGGGAACCTACGGCCAGTTCTCGCCCGGCCAGGCCTATCGGAACGCTCTCGGCTTCGACGACTCGATCTACGGCGATCTCTACGTCACGGGGCTCTTCAACGACCCGAACCACCGGACGAACGCGGTCGTCATGAACCCGACCGGGACGGCGCTCGAGGCCGGCGTCCAGCTCGTCGACTCGGTTGGCAACGTCTACAAGACGGTCATCGTCGACGTACCCCCTTACTCGCTGCACCAGCTCAACGACATCTTTTATCAGGACTTCGCTTCGTCGAGTCCGCCGCAGGGCGGTCCGTGGCGCCTGAACGTCTTCGTGAATCTCTCGAACGCCGCGAAGGTGCTGTGCTACGCGACCGTCACGGACCTGCGCACGGGTGATCCGTACCTGATTCCCGGACAGGCGGCACGCCCGTAAGGTGCCGAGAGCCCTCCTCCTCGACCTCGGGAACGTCCTCGTCCGTTTCGACCACACCTTCACTCTCCGTCGGCTCGAGGCGGCGACCGGCGTTCCCGCGTCGGAGCTGGAGCCGCATGTCTTCGGACCCCTCGAGCGCGATTTCGACCTCGGGCGGATCGGCACCGAGCCGTTCTTCCGCGCCGTCGAGGCCGCCACCGGTCTCCCCCGCCTCGCCGATGAAACGTGGGAGGCGGCGTGGAGGGACATCTTCGCGCCCGACGAGGCAGCCCTCGCTCTCCTGACACGCCTCGCGAGCGGCGTGACGCCCGTCCTCGTCTCGAACACGAACGCGCTCCACTGGGAAGGTGTCCTGAACGTCGTCCCCGACCTGCCGCGCCTCTTCCCGCTCCGGGCGCTGTCTTTCGAACTCGGCTGCGCCAAGCCGGACCCGGCGCACTTCGCCGCGGCTCTCGCCCTCGCGAGGGCCGCGCCGGACGAGACCGTATTCGGGGACGATCGGGCCGAGAACGTCGAGGCGGCGCGCCGTCTCGGGATCGACGCGTTCGCCGTGAGGAACGCCGCCTCGCTGGCGGAAGATCTCGCGCGACGCGGCCTTCTCGCCTCGTCCCCGAGCCCCGGAGCCCTCCCCCTCGAGGACGAGCCGCTGTTTCGCGCGGGCCTCGTCGAGTTTCGCGCGGCCCGCTTCTTCGAGGCGCACGAGGAATGGGAGGCGCTCTGGATGAGGTCGGAGGGCAAGGTGAAGCTTTTCCTCCAGGCCCTGATCCAGCTCGCAGCGGCCTGCGTCCACCTGACGCGCGGAAGCGCGGGACCGGGGGTGCGTTTGCTGACCCTCGCAGACGAGAAGCTCGCCCGCTTCGGCGATCGATACGCAGGGGTGAGCGTGGATCTTCTGAGAAGGGGGATTGTGCAGGCTCAGATGCGGATCGCCAGGGGCGAAGCGCCGGGCGAGGCAGCGAAGGCGCCGCATTTGTGACGCGCCGCCTTCGGCTTGCCTTCTTCACCTTCTAAGAAAATCTTCTTTCTGCTTCCGTCTCCGGGAGCAACGTCGCCACCCGCTCTGCGACCGCCGCAACCAGCGCCGCGTCCGCAGAGCGATCGGCCGAGCCGTGGAGACCGGGCCGCGCGACGCCCAGCTCCGTCAGGGCGAGGGCGACGCGTCCCGAGATCCCCGCGGCGCGCGAGCGGCCCTCGGCCGCTTCGCGGAGGACACCGACGTACGCGGGCGCGACGTTGGCCGGATCGAGCGGCTCCGCCCAGGCCGACGCCGCACGGCCGCGCTCGTCCGCGAGCCCCGGCTCGAACGCAAGGCGCTCCATCGCCGCCGCGAGCCTCTCGACCTCGTCTCCCCCGATCGGGATCTTGTCGGCGAAGGAGTCGGGCAGCTCCCGAAACCATCCGGTGGCCGACACGACGAGGGGGACGCCGAGGCCCGCCAGCCGGCAGACCGGGTGTGAGGTCTCCCCCATCGTCGGGTGCCGGAGGTTGACGGCAAACGTCGCAGCCGCACCCGCCCTCCAGAAGTCTTCGTTCGTCAGATAACCGCCGAACCTCACGTCAGCGTCGAGACCCAGCCGGCGGCTCGCCGCCAAAAGGCCATCGTCCTTCCCGACGTCGCCGCCCACGAAGAAGTACGGCCTCCGTTCCCGGGGCAACGAGGCGAGCGCCTCGAGAATCTTTCCGATGCGCTTGGCCGGCGACACGATTCCGAGCGTGACGCCGACCGGCCGGTCGAGCGGCAGGCCGAGGGCCCGCCGGGCCTCCTCGGAAGTCGCACGGGGTACGCGTGCCACGTGCTGGGGAATCGTGACGACGCGCGTTCCCGGCGCCGCCGCCAGGACGGCGCCCGTCACGAGCGCGGAGTGCGCGACGACGGCGTCCGCCGCTCGGATGACGCCGGCCGAGACGGGGAACGCCCACGGGTCAATGTCCCATACCGGGGGCAGAGGGCCGCGAAAACGCTTCGCGGCGAACGCGCGCCCGCGCTCGCCGTGGGCGCGTTCGAGCTCGCGCGCGTAGTCCTCGTCCCGGCCGCGCGCAAGGTACGCCGCCGCGAACAGATGGTGGAGAACGAACTCGTGGAGAACCACGACGGCGGGCGTGTTCCGTCCGGGCGCGAAGAGAGCCTCGACCGAGGGAGCGTGAATCGGGTCGTTCCCGATCTGGAACAGGAGGGCCGCGTGGCCCGCCACGAGCGCCTTCCGGGCGTCGTCCGGCTCGTAGGCGACGACCCGGAGTTTCTCCGAGAGGGCCGGAAGGATCTCCGCGTCGTAGTCGGCGATGCCGGAGCGCGTGGGGGGCAGGGGGCCGATGAATCCCACCGAAAGCGGTGCGCGATCGCCCGCCCCTTCGGCGGTCGGCCCTTTCATCGAATCCCCCCGGCCTCGAGAAGGGCCCGAACCGCATGGCTCCAGGAAATCCCTCTCACACGTTCGAGGCCTCTCTCTCCGAATCCTCTCGATCTCTCCGGATTCGCGAGAAATCCGGCGGTCGCCTCCCCGATCGAGTCTGCATCCGGCGAGACGACGCGCCCGTTCTCGCCGTCGACGACGAACTCGAGCGGGCCGCCCGAGTCCGTGCACGTCACGACCGGTTTCTTGGACAGAAACGCCTCCAGAGCGATGTAGCCGTAGTCCTCGTCGACCGGCGGAAAGAGCACGACGCCGCACGTGGCGTAGAGCGCCAGGAGCGCCTCGTCCGATACCCTTCCCGCGAAAGCGACGTCGGCCCCCACCTTCCTCGCGAGCGCTTCCAGGCGCGGTCTCTCGGATCCGTCCCCGGCGACGACGAGGCGGAACTTCCCGGCCGCGGCCGCGGCGATCGCGAGATCCATCCGCTTCCAGGGGTCGAGGCGGCCCGCCGCGAGCGCGAACCCCTGCGCGGGCTCCGACCGGTAGCGGCCGGCGAGCGGTGGAGGGTGGTAGAGCGGCTCGGCCGCGATTCCGTTGAAGCGCGCGAGACGGTCGGCGGTGTTCTTCGCGTTCGTGAAGACCCTCCGTGCCTCGCCGAGGCCGGTGAGATCCGCGTCCGCGATGAGCTCGCGCCAGCGTGTGTCGGCGGGTGACGCCGTGAAGTCGCTGTCCGGTGTTCCGAAACGGTCGTACGCCTGCCGAAACTGGTGGATGAGCCAGACGACCTTGTTCTCGTGCCTCACGAGATACGACGGGAACTTCATTGGGATCACGAGGTCGACGCGCTTGCCGTCGGCCTCCGAGAGGTCCAGGAGTCGCCATGCGAGAGCCGACGTCAGGATCTCCTCGCGCGGATACCACTTGAAGGGCAGCCGCACGAGCTCGGCCTCGTGCCCGGCCGCGAGGAGCTCCCGGACGAGGCCGGCAGCGTGCCGTTCGGCGCCCCCCGAAGCGAAGGGCACCTGCGCGCTGCAGACGAGGATGCGGCCCACGAGGCGCCTACTTGACGCCCGTAACCGCGTAGTCCTGCGCGGCGAAGAGGAGGCGAGCAACCGGGGCAAAGCGCGGGTCCCGAGCGGCCTCCGCGGGGAGGCCCTCGCCCTCGGGCACCGGCGAGCGGAAGTCGACACTCACGTCCTTGAACCCGTTCGAGGTCAGGAGCTGGGCGAGAGAGGGCGCCGGCACCGGCCGCACATGCGTGAGGTCCATCCAGAACCAGCGCATCGCATAGACGGACTCCGGGTTGACGGTCTCGAAGAAAACGCGTCCGCCTGCCGCGAGTTTCCGGGCGGCGAGCTCGACGAGGTCGAAGAGCGAGGACGGCGGGAGATGCTCGACGACTTGGAAGGCGGTGACCCCGCCCAGCGAGCCGTCCTTTTTTGCACCGAGCCATGCGAACAGGTCCGCTTCGTCCACGGCGAGACCCTTCTCTTTCGCGCGTGCCACCATGACCGGGTTCGCATCACAGCCGATCCCGGTCGCTCCCACGGCGCCGAGCGCTTCGAGGAACTCGCCTCTCCCGCAGCCGAGGTCCGCGACGGGACCGGGAGCGCCGCGGAACAGCGCGGCATCCGATTTCTGCCGGCCGCGGATCTCGTCCTCGGTTCCCCGGAAGTGCTCCTCGAAGTCGACGTAGAGGCCCGCGCGCAGGGGATCGTCGGCTCGCACGAATGACGCCTCGCGCGGCCCGCGCTCCTGGTTCCGTGGCCCGGCTCGCGCAGCAGTCTGCAAACTGCTTCGAAGGGAAGACCATTCGAGGCGAAGCGTCCGCAAGGCCTCGCGCGCCTCTTCGAGGCGCCGTCTGCTCTCTTCCCGCTCCTCGGATTCCCTCTCTCGCTCCCGCGCAAGGGCCTCGAAACGCGCGTCGCGGTCCCTTTCGAGTGCGTCGATGCGCTTCAGGCCCGAGAGAAGATCGCGCGCGAGCCCGTTCCGTTCCGCCGTGAGCCGCGTCTGGAGCCCCTCGACCGCGTCCCGGACGCGTGCGGCGACCTCGGCGCCCGCGCGCTCGGCGGCCTCTCCGGCGCTTTGGGC
>JBAUSZ010000465.1:0-10074 GCA_049581965.1 Thermoanaerobaculia bacterium
CGAGCGTCGCGCCGTATCGAGGCTTGAACTCGTGGAACCGCGAGCCGTCGAGGAGCCGGGCGAGCACCTCGCGGACGTCGTAGGGGCGTCGCGGCTCCCTGGGGACGATGCCGTACAGTTCCTCCGGCGGGTAGCGCGGCTCCTCCGGGGCGACGCGGCCCGCCGGAGGAGGCGGCGGAGGCGCGAGGTGCGAGACGATCCCGCGCACCTTCTCGAGCGCGTCCTCGTCGTCTTCGGCGAGGTGGTCCGCGACCCCCGAGAGGCGCGTGTGAACGTCGCCGCCCCCGAGCTCCTCGACCGTGACGTCCTCGCCGGTCGCGGCTTTCACGAGCGGCGGGCCCGCGAGGAAGATCGTCCCCTGGTTCTTCACGATGACGGTCTCGTCCGACATCGCGGGAACGTACGCGCCGCCTGCCGTGCAAGAGCCGAGGACCGCCGCGATCTGCGGGAGGCCCGCCGCGCTCATGCGTGCCTGGTTGTAGAAGATGCGCCCGAAGTGGTCGCGGTCCGGGAAGACCTCCGCCTGCAGCGGGAGGAACGCGCCGCCCGAGTCCACGAGGTAGATCGCCGGGAGACGGTTTTCGAGCGCGATTTCCTGGGCGCGGAGATGCTTCTTGACCGTGACGGGGTAGTAGGTGCCGCCCTTCACGGTCGCGTCGTTCGCGATGACCACGACGGCCCGCCCCTCGACCTTCCCGACGCCCGTCACGAGACCCGCGCCCGGCGCAGCGCCGTCGTAGAGGCCGTGGCCGGCGAGCGGCGCAATCTCGAGAAAGGCCGTGTCCGGGTCGAGGATGCGCTCGAGGCGCTCGCGCACGGGGAGCTTCCCGCGCGTGAGGTGGCGCTGCCGCTCCCTCTCGCCGCCGCCCGCGCGCGCCTGGGCGAGCTCGGCTCTCAGGCGCTCGGCGAGCGCGCGGTGGTGCGCGGCATTCTCCTGGAACTCGCTGGAGGACGGCGAGAGCTTCGAGACGAGGGTCTCGCTCACGGCAGGATTGTAAGGGCCCGATCCGCGCCGGACGGGACGTGCGCGGCCGCGCTCAGGAGGCCGCGGCCCTCTCGCCCGCGAGGCGCCGGATCGCGTCGACCGTGGCCGCCGTGCTCGTGCCCGGCAGGAAGATGTCGCGCACGCCTTTCGCCTTGAGAGGCGCGATGTCCTTTTCGGGAATGATCCCGCCGACGACGACGGCGATTCCCTCGCCGCCGCGCTCCTTGAGCGCGGTGATCACCTCGGGAACGAGGACGTTGTGCGCACCCGAGAGAATCGAGAGGCCGACGACGTCGACATCCTCCTGCACGGCCGCCGCGGCGATCTGCTGCGGCGTCTGGCGCAGGCCGGAGTAGATGACCTCCATTCCGGCGTCGCGCAGCGCCCGAGCGACGACCTTCGCGCCGCGGTCGTGCCCGTCGAGCCCCGGCTTGGCGACGAGAACCCGGATGCGACGCTCGCTCATGGCGGCGATTCTACCGTCCACGCGTTGTAAACTGCCCACGAGCCGCACCGCATGCCGCGCCTGGGCGACCTTCTCGTCGAGAGCAAGCTCGTGACCGACGAGCAGCGGCACCGCGCCGTCACGAGGCAGGGCCGATTGAAGGGCCGGATCGGGACCGCGCTTCTCGAAGAAGAGGTCTCCGAGGACGTCGTCGCCCACGGCCTCTCCGTACAGACCGGCGTCCCCACGGCATCGCCCGAATCGCTCGAGTCGATCCGTCCGGACGTCCTGCGGCTCGTGCCGGGGCGAGTCGCCCAGCGCCTGCACGCCGTGCCCTTCCGCAGGGAGGGCCGCGTCGTCTCCGTCGCGATGCGCGACCCGGGAGACCTCCCGGCCCTCGACGAGCTCGCCGCGCTGACGGGGCTCAGAATCGCGCCGTACGCCGCGCTCGACGTGCGGATCTACGCTCTCCTCTACCGCTACTATGCCGCGGACGTCGAACCGCGCTACCTCACGGCCGCGGCGTTCCTACGCGAGGGCGTTTCGCCGCCGAAGAAGGACAGCGAAGACCCGACGCAGCCGAAGCTTCCGCGACCCAAGACCCTGCCCGGGCCGCGCCCCGTCCCGCCGCCGCCGCCGGAGGTCCTTTCCCCGTATCCGCAGCGGATCCGTCCGATGGACGCCGGCGACCCGTGGCAGGTCGAAGGCGCGACGGTGGCCGCCTCCGCCGCCCTTCGCCGCCGGGCCGAGCCCGAGATCTTCGACGACCCCCTCGAGGTTTCCGGTCCGCAGCCCGAGTCCATGGAGTTCCCGAAGCGGCCCGAGGCCGGCCCCGAGGCCTCGGCGGAGCAGCGCCTGCTCGAGAGGCTCTCGGGAGCGCGACACCGCGACGACGTGGCCGAGGCCGTCCTCGAGGACGCCCTTCGCCACGTGCGACGCGCGGCCCTCTTCATCGCGCACGGCGACCACGTCACGGGCTGGGCTGCGACACCGGCGCCGCGGGAGGGGTTCTCTCGGTTCCGGCTGCCCGACACGGAGCCCTCCGTCTTCGCGACGCTCCGCAACACGGAGGGTTTCTACGTCGGCCCGCAACCCGACCTGCCGGGCACCGCCGCGACGCTCGAGGCGCTCGGCTCGGACGGGCTCGGCCTCGTCGCCGTCCTCCCGGTCAACCTCAAGGGCAAGACGGTCGTGTTCCTCTACGGCGAGGCCCCCGAGGGCTCCCGACCCCCATCCGTTCCCGCGCTCAGGCGGCTCGCCGCCCTGGCCGCCACCGGGCTCGAGATCGTCCTCCTCAAGGGCCGCCTGACGCGCCTCTGAGAACAGGCTAACGGGCATGATTTGAACGACATGGGCGGGAACGGGTAGACTCCGCGGACACGTGATCAAGAACGACATCATCAACGGCGTCGCCGAGGCGGCTGACGTGCCGAGGCAGAAGGCGACACAGGCCGTCGAGACGATCATCGACGTCATGCGTCAGGCCCTCACGCGTGGCGAGCGCATCGAGTTGCGCGGATTCGGCGTCTTCCTCGTCAAGCCGCGCAAGCGCGGCATCGGCCGCAACCCCAAGCGGCCGACCGAGGAAGTCCAGATCCCGCCGGGCTTCACGATCCGTTTCAAGCCCGGCAAGGAGCTGCGGGACATGACCGGCCCCCCGGAGTCGCCCTCGAAGGAGCCCGTCCCCGACGCCGCGGCCTCCCCCGCGACCCGCTCCTGACGTGCCGGACGGCCTGGCCTGGGCGCCAGCCGCCCCCCCGCGGCGTCGAGAGCGCTGGTGGCTGCACATCCTGCTCTTCGTCCTGACGTTCGGGACGACGACGTACGTCGGCGCCAACTTCGCGGTCAATTTCCGCCCAAGCCTCCTGACGCCCGGGGGGGACACGGCCGCAACGCTCGGCGCGCTCTTCCGCGGCGCGATCACCTTCTCGGTCCCCCTCCTCCTCATCCTCCTCGCGCACGAGATGGGCCACTACGTCATGTGCCGCCGCTACGGCATCGACGCCTCGCCGCCATTCTTCATTCCGTTCCCCTCCCTCGTCGGCACGATGGGAGCGTTCATCCGGATCCGCGAGCCCATCCGGAACAAGAAGCAGCTCTTCGACGTCGGAGTCGCCGGCCCGATCGCCGGTTTCCTCGTTGCCCTACCGCTCCTGGCCTGGGGCATCGCCCACACGCGGCTGAATACGTCGCCCGTGCTCTCCGAAGGAACGATCCTTTTTCGCTATCCGCTCCTCGTGACAGCCTTTCAGAAGCTCGTCCTCGGGTCGACCTTCACGAGCGCCGAGGCCATCGAGCACCCCGTCTTCATCGCGGCCTGGTTCGGCCTCTTCGTCACCGCCCTGAACCTCATCCCTCTCGGCCAGCTGGACGGCGGGCACGCGCTCTACGCGGTCTTCGGCCGCCACCAGCGGACGATCGCGATCCCGCTCCTGATCGTTCTCGCCTTCATGGGCCTGCAGTGGCCCGGCTGGTGGATCTGGGTCGCGTTCACGCTCTTCACGGGCCTGAGGCACCCGCCCGTTCTCGACGAGGACTCGCCGCTCGATCTCCGCCGCAGGCTCGTCGCGGCCGCGGTGCTTCTGATCTTCGCCGTCTGCTTCGCCCCGATCCCCATCGAGCTGATTTGAGGGTCTGACGCGGCGCGGCAGCCGGGCCGCGTCATCAGCCTTCTCTTGAGATGGAGTCTGCTTCTCTGTTACCGTACCGCCCCAGCAGACACGAATAACGCTCCGGGCGGGAATCCTCGCTGCCCGTCCGATCGGCACAATCTTCAGCGGGTCAACGCTTCAGGAGGGAAGTCGATGAAGAAGGGGCTCATTCCGGGGCTGACGTTTGCGGCGGCGTTCGCTCTCGCGACCGCACCGACCTTCGCTCAGGAGGACCGGCACTTCCGCCAGGACATCCTCGACCAGAACGACGATGCGGCCGTCGCCGAACGCGATCCGGGCGTCGTCCCCTTCGAGGAATCGCCCTCGCACATCTTCCTCACGCGGGAGGAGGCCGAGCGCGCGCTCTTCCGCGAGCCGCTGGCGCGCCGGTCGCCGAACATGACGTACCACGGCGGGAAGATCATGCCGACGGTCGTCTCGAAGGCAATCTTCTGGGGCACGTCCTGGGGCACCTATACCGGCGACAAGATCACCGGCCTCGACGCGTGGTACACCGGGTTCAGCTCCAGCAACTACGCCAAGACGACGACCGAATACACCGGCTCGAACGGCACCGTCGGCGCGGCGACGACCTACCAGGGTCACGTCATCGACGCGTCCGCGGCTTCAGGCGGCGGTAATACGTCGACGATCCTCGCGGAGGTCTGCCGGATGGTCCCGAGCCCGGACACGGCCGGCAATGGCTACTACCCCGTCTACACCGACCTGCCGCGCGGCAACGCGGGGTACTGCGCGTGGCACAGCGCCGGAACGTGCGGGGGCAAGGTGGTCCAGTTCGCGTTCTTCTGGAAGCTCGACGGCGACGCGGGCTGCGACCCCCAGGACACCTCCGGTCTGCACTCGCAGGGCCTTGCCGCTCTCGCGAACGTATCGGGCCACGAGCTCGCCGAGGCGATGACCGACCCCGCGAGCCCGGGCGCTTGGTACGACTCCACCGGGTACGAGAACGGCGACAAGTGCGCGTGGACGTGGGGTGCTCCGCTCGTGAACTTCACCAACGGCACGCAGTGGAAGGTCCAGGGCGAGTGGTCCAACAAGGCGTATACCGCCGGCACGGGCTACCCGAACCGCAGCGGGCAACGGGGCTGCCTCAGCGGGCAATAGGCCGTCGCTTCTCGGATCCGTATGCCCGCCGGCACGAGCCGGCGGGCTTTTTCGTCTCTACCTCTTCTCACGCTTGAGCGCACCGAGCGCCTCGCCGAGCTCCGGCGCCCGGAGCAGCGCCACCAGGACGAAGAAGGCCGCCGCGCCCAGCGCGGCCGCCCCGGCCACCCAGCCCACGCGCGCGACGAAGGCCCAGTGCACGTCGTAGGGGAGGAGGCGGTGTGCGAACAGCCACACGGCGAGGCCCATGCCGAGGCTCGCGAGGAGGAGGCGGGCCAGCGCGAAGGCGACGACCCGCCCGCCGAGCGACCCGAGGCGACGCCACAACAGCGCGAGGAGGATGAGGAAGTTGATCCAGAAGCCCGCGGACGTCGCGAGGGCGACGCCCGCGTGCTGCATCGGTTTGGCCAGCCACACGCAGAGCGTCCAGAAAGCGGCGAGATCGAACGTCGCCACGAGAACCGGCGTCCGCGTGTCGTGGAGCGCGTAGAAGGCCTGGGTCACGATCTTGACGCCCGCGGCCGCGTAGAGGCCGAGGGCGAAGAAGACGACCGCGAGCGCCGTCTTCGCGACGTCCGTCTCCGAAAACATTCCCCGCCGGAAGACGACGTCCACGATGGGACCGGCAAGGAGCATGAGGCCCACCATGGACGGGAGCGTGACGAACCCGATGAGGCGCAAGGCGAACGCGACGGTCGCCTTGTAGGCCGAGCGGTCCTTCTCGAGGGCCTGCTCCGAGAGCGAGGGGAGGACCGCCCGCGTGAGCGAGACGACGAAGCCGCCAAGGACGAAGTCCACGATCCGGAAAGCGCAGAAATTGAACGTCACGAACGCGTCGCCGAGGGCCGCGAGCGTCCGGCTCGAGACGAGAAACGAGATCTGCCCGACGCCGTAGCCGTAGAGGCGCGGCGCGATCTGGAGTGCCGTGCGGGAGACCTCCGGATCCCGAAACGGCGAGCCCGCGAAGCGGAAGCCGAGCCGGCGGACGGCGGGCCCCTGGAGAGCGACCTGCAGGACGCCGCCGAAGAGGACGCCCGCGACGAGGGCGGCCGGGACCGGCACGCCCGCAGGCGCGAGGAGCCAGGCCGCCGCGACGATCGCGAGGTTCAGGGCGATGGGCGTGGCGGCCGAGAGCTGGAAACGGCCCTTGGCGTTGAGGTAGGCCTCGAGGAGAGCGGCGACCGAGACGAGGAGAATGTAGGGAAACATCCAGCGCGTCAGGAGGACCGTCAGCTCGAATTTTCCCGGTGTCGCCCGGAACCCGCTCGCGAAGAGGTCCACGAGGGGAGCCGCAAGAAGAATGCCGAAGGCCACGAGGCCGGCGAGGACGCATACGAGAAGGACGAGCATCCGGCCCGCGTACGCGCCCTCTTCTCCCGGCCTCTCGCGCTCGACTTTCTTGGCCATCGGGACGAACGCCCCGGGCAGGCCGCCCTCCCCCACGATCGCCCGGAACGTGTTCGGGATCCGAAAGGCCGTGTAGAAGGCGTCGGACGCCGCCGACGCCCCGAGGAACCGGGCGATCGTCGCGTCGCGCAGGACGCCCGCCGCGCGCGAGACGACCGTCCACGCGGTGATGCCCCAGGTCGACCGGACCAGTTTCCGCGTGTCGCTCAAGCCGGGAGGATTGTAGGATCCGGGCCGATCGGAGGAGCCATGGCGGGTTCTATCAACAAAGTCATCCTCATCGGCCACCTCGGGGCCGACCCCGAGATGCGCGCCACGACGGGCGGAGTGCCGATCGCACGCCTGAGGGTCGCCACGACCGAGACGTGGAACGACCGTGCCACGGGGCAGAAGCAGGAGAAGACGGAATGGCACACCGTCATCGCCTTCGACAAGCTCGCGGGAATCTGCGAGCGCTACCTGTCCAAGGGACGTCTCGTCTACATCGAGGGCTCGCTCCAGACGCGCAGCTGGGACGACAAGGAGACCGGCCAGAAGCGGTACGCGACCGAGGTCAAGGCCCGCGACATGAAGATGCTCGGCGGCCGGCCGGACGCGGGCTCGACCTCGGGCGTCAGCGCGGCGGTGCCAGAGCCTCCGGCCGGCGGCGGAGAAGC
This sequence comes from Thermoanaerobaculia bacterium, assembly GCA_049581965.1. Lineage (GTDB taxonomy): Bacteria > Acidobacteriota > Thermoanaerobaculia > UBA5066 > UBA5066 > Fen-183. Next base: position 7,270 of record JBAUSZ010000465.1, read on the forward strand.
CGACGACGACGTCCCGTTCTAGGGGTGCGGCTCGCCAGGCCCGGTACCCCCTGCTCCTTCGCGCGTGAACTCGCTTCGCTCAGACAGCACGCGCGTGCGTCGCAAGGGGCACCGGCGCCTTGCTCGCCTCTCTTTTCAATTCACCTTCTAACAAGATCCTCTCCGAATTTCCCCTCTTTTCTTTTCTCTCTTGGTTTCGCCATCAGCTCGGCGAACGCCCTCGCCTCCTCCGCGAGCTTCACCCAGGTCTGCTCGGCGAACCGCGGGCGCGGGGCGCCCGCGACCCTCGAGCGGAGCGCGGCGAAGCGCGCGTCCCGCGCGGGGTCCGGGCCGAGCGCGGCGACGCGCGCGACGGCTTCCTCGTACGCCTCGAACGTCTTCGAGAGGATCAGGGCGTCGCAGCCGGCCGCCGCGGCGCGCTCCGCGCGCTCGGCGAGCGTCCCCTCGAGCGCGCTCATCTCGAGGTCGTCCGAGTAGACGACGCCCTCGAACCGCACGGGCCCGCGCAGGATCGCGTGGATCCTCGGCGAGAGTGACGCCGGCACGATCGCTCCGCCCTCGAAACCCGGATACGCCGCGTGGCCGACCATGACGCCGTCGGCGCCGCGCGCGAGCTTCGCAAACGGCGCGACGTCCGTGACCATGAGGTCCACGTCGTGCGCGTCCACGACCGGAAGCCTCTCGTGCGAATCCACGGCGCCGCGCCCGAGCCCCGGGAAATGCTTGACGCACGTCGCGAGGCCCGCGCGCGCGAGGCCGTGCAGGAACACCAACCCGCCGATCACGACGTCCTCGGCGTGGAAGCCGAAGCACCGGCCCTCGAGGACGACGGCTCCGGTGCCCGGCTGCGCGAGGTCGAGGCACGGAGCGAAGTCCGCGTCGAAGCCGAGGAGGCGGGCCGCGCGCCCCATGAGGTACGCGCTCTCGTGCACGCGGTCCGTGCCGGCGGCCGCGCAGGCGGCCGCCGAAGGGAACGGGACGCCGAGGAGCGGGCCGAGGCGGTCCACGCTCCCGCCTTCCTGGTCGACGAAGAGAAGAGGCTCTGGCGAATACAACCCTCTCAACGCCTCGATCAGCGCAGCAGTTTGAGGAGGTGATTGAAGATTTCTCTTGAATAGTAAGAAGCCGAGGGGCCGGCGCGCGGCGAAAAACGCCCGTTCGTCCGTATCGAGTGCCGGGCCGCGCAGGCCGAACACGAAGCGCTCCGCCGTGGCCATCGCCCTATTCACCTTCCAAGAAAATCTTCTTCTTTTCTTCGTTCTCTGTGGACATTCCACGCAAGGTCAGTCCTCCCCGCGCAGCCGATGCTGCAGGGTGGCGAGGAGTTGCAACGCCGCGAGCGGCGTCATGTGGTCGACGTCGGCCTTGCCGATCGTGTCCAGCACGAGCTCGCCCTGCCCGCGGAAGAGGTCCAGTTGCGTGTTCTTCGGCGCGGGCGCGCCCGCGTGCTCGGCGAGCCGCGGGCGCCCGCCCACGTCGAGTTGTTGTCGCTCGAGGTTGCCGAGGATCTCCCGCGCACGCTCGAGAACCGGCTCGGGGATCCCCGCGAGGCGTGCGACCTGGACGCCGTAGGACCGGTCGGCCGTTCCGTCGCTCACCTTGCGCAGGAAGACGACCTCGCCGTTCCACTCCCGGGCGGTCATCGTGCGGTTCACGACGTCCGGCTTGACGAGGGCCAGCTCCGTCAGCTCGTGGTAGTGCGTCGCGAAGAGGACGCGCGTGACACCGGTGTCGTGAAGGTGCTCCGCGATCGCCCACGCGAGCGAGAGGCCGTCGAACGTCGAGGTCCCGCGTCCGATCTCGTCGAGGATCACGAGGCTGCTCTGCGTCGCGTGCCTCAGGATGTGCGCCGTCTCGGCCATCTCGACGAGAAAGGTCGATTCGCCGCGCACGAGCGAGTCCGAGGCCCCCACGCGCGTGAAGATGCGGTCGCACAGGCCGATGCGGGCAGACGTCGCCGGGACGAACGATCCCGCGTGCGCGAGCAGCACGAGGAGCGCGTTCTGCCTCAGGTACGTGGACTTCCCGCCCATGTTCGGGCCCGTGAGGACGATCACGTGCGCGCCCTCTCCGCCCAGGGACGCGTCGTTCGGGATGAAGGGCTCGCGCGGTCGCATCGCCTCGACGACCGGATGCCGGCCGCCCTCGACGTCGAGGACGGGCTCTTCGACGAGGCGGGGGCGCGTCCAGCCCGCGCTCCGGGCCACGCGCGCGAGCGACACGAGCGCGTCGAGGAGCCCGAGTCGCGCGGCGGCCGCGAGGATGCGGGCCGATTCGGCGACGACCGTGCCGACGAGCTCGTGGAAGAGCTGGAGCTCGCGGGCGGCGAGGCGCGCATCCGCCGAACGCAGCTTCTCGTCCACCGCGACGAGCTCCGGCGTGGCGTACCGCTCGACGTTCGCGAGCGTCTGGCGCTTGAGCGCGCCGTCGGGAATCCTCGCGCGGGCCGCGCCGGGCACCTCGAAGACATGCCCGAAGACCTGGTTGAACTTCACGCGCAGCGTCGGGATGCCGCGCGCGGCTCTTTCGGCCGCCTCGAGGCCCGCGAGGACGGTTGCCGACCCGCGGCGCAACGCGCGGATCTCGTCCACCTGCGCGTCGGCGCCGTCGCGGAAGAGCCCCCCCTCCTTCGCGGACAGCGGCGGCTCGGGCACGAGACGCGCGGCGATCGAGTCCCCCAGTCCGAACGGGACGCCGTCCGGCGAGGCGTCGCCGCCCGAAGCGAGGAGCGCGCAGGACACGCCCTCGAGCGCCGCGCCGAGGCGGCTCGCGCGCAGGAGGCCCGCGGCGAGACCGGCGAGGTCC
>JBAUSZ010000466.1:0-2785 GCA_049581965.1 Thermoanaerobaculia bacterium
GCGAGAGGGCGGCCGGGTCGTCGGGCTCTGGAGGCGGGGGGCGGCGCGGGGCGCGCACCGCGACAGGCCGCATAACCCTCCAGTTTATCAACGTTTTTCGTATCATCGCGGGGCCCATGTCGGAGAGCCACGCCACCCGCCTCTACCCGCTGGCGTTCTTCCTCGCCCTTCTCGCGGCCGTGGGCGGGCTGAGCTTCGTCGTCCTGCGCCCGTTCGTGTCCGGAATCCTGTGGGCGACGGTCCTCGCCGTCGCCCTCTGGCCCCTCTGGCGATTCGCACGGGCGCGGGCCAGGCATCGCCGAAGCCTGGCCGCGGGTCTTTTCTCCTTGGGGGTCGCCCTCGTCGTCCTTCTCCCGGCCGCGATCCTCGGGGCCGCGCTCGTGAACCAGGCTTCCGGCGCGGCCGTCGCGATCGGGCGAGAACTGAAGGCGAGCGACGTTCGCTCGTGGAAAGACGTCGCCGCGATTCCGGGGGTCGACCGCGCGCTCTCCTGGGCCCGCGACACGGCCGGGCTCTCGATGGGCGACATTCAGGAGAAAGCGGCCGAGCTCGCGGCAAAGGCGTCGTCCGTTCTCGCTGCGGCGAGCGGCGGCGTCGCGCTGTCGTTCCTCAACGTCTTCGTGACGTTCGTCCTCGCGCTCTTCCTCCTCTTCTTCCTGCTGCGCGACGGCGAGGAGATGGTCGAGGCCCTGACGGATCTGATCCCGATCGGCGACGCCGAACGGCGTCGCATCGTCGCCTCGCTCGGAGGAATGCTGGAATCCATCTTCAAGGGCGCCCTCGTCTGCGCGATCGTGCAGGGCGCGTCGGGAGGCCTCGCGTGGGCCGTCGCCGGGCTTCCCTCGGCGATTCTCGCGGGCGTCGCGATGAGTGTCCTCTCGCTCCTGCCGGTCGGAGGCACGGCGATCGTTTGGGTCCCCGGCCTCGTCGCTCTCTTCCTCCAGGGCCGCACGGGAATCGCGATCGGATTCCTCCTGTGGAACGTCTTCGTGACGTCCCTGCTCGCGGACAATGTCCTGAAGCCTCTCCTGATTGGAAAGAACGGCGGCGACCTCTCGACGCTCCTCGTGTTCCTGGGCGTCTTCGGAGGAATCACCGCTTTCGGGATCCTCGGCATCTTCGTGGGCCCGATGTCTCTCGCGGTCGGATTGATGTGTCTGCGCGTCCTGCGCGAGATGGCCCGCGCGTCGCGCGCCGCCCCTAACGGAGCAGCTTGACGACGAGGACCTGGAGGATCGCGAGCGTCGCGCCTCCGATGACGGCGAGGAGCAGCCAGGGCACGAGGTAATCGTAGGTCTTCGCGAGCTGCGCGAGTCTCTCCATCAGGCGCCTCACGTTCAGGGGATCCAATCCGCCACGAAAACGTTCGTCTCGCCCGGCTTGGCGTTGTGCCGGTTGGAACAGAACGCGAGACGCTTGCCGTCGGGCGAGAACATCGGGAAGCCGTCGAACGTCGGGTTGAAGGTGACCCGCTCGAGGTTCGAGCCGTCCGCGTCGACGGCCCAGAGGTCGAAATTCCGGCCGCGTGGATCCGCCGCGTTCGAGCAGAAGAGGACCCGGTCGTGCCCGCCGCGGAAGAAGAACGGCGCGAAATTGGCGGCGCCGTTCGACGTGACCTGGCGGTCGCCGGTGCCGTCGGCTCTCATGATGCGGATCTCCAGCGTCGTCGGCTTGATGAGGGCGCGCGCGAGCAGCGCCTTGAAGCTCTCGATGGCCTTCGGCTCCGTCGGATGGTGAGCGCGGTAGACGAGCCACTGGCCGTCGTCGGAGAAGAAGGCGCCCCCGTCGTAGCCGACCGTGTGCGTGAGCCTCTTCACATGGGAGCCGTCGGCTTCCATGGAATAGAGCTCCAGGTCTGAGTCCCGCGCCGAGGTGAAGACGATGTGCGTGCCGTCCGGGGAGATCGTCGCCTCGGCGTCGTAGCCTGGCGTGGACGTCAGCCGCTGGAGCCCGGAGCCGTCGGCGTTCGCCGAGAAGATGTCGTAGTCCGGGTAGAGCGCCCAGACGTAGCCGGACGACATGTCGGCGGGGGGCGGGCACGCCGCGCCGCCGAGGTGCGTCGAGGAGTAGAGGATGCGCTTGCCGTCCGGAAAGAAATACGCGCAGGTCGTCCGGCCCTTGCCCGTCGAGAGGAGCCGTGCCGTCCTGCCGGTTGGCTCGGCATCCATCTCGAAGATCTGGTCGCACGAGTAGGGCGGCCGCGTGGACTGGAAGATGAGCTTCTTCCCGTCGGACGACCAGTAGGCCTCGGCATTCTCGCCGCCGAAGGTGAGCTGGCGGACGTTCGCGAGGTGTCGCTCGCCCTCGTACGCGAGCGGCGAGAACGTGCCCTCGAAGGGGTTGGGCGGAGGACCGTCGGCGGCGAAGACGGCGAGGCCGGCGAGGACGGCGGCGACGGCGAAGGGTCCACGGAGGTTTCTCATGGGATCACGCTTAATATAAGCGAGAGATGAGCCCGAACAAGGACGACGCGGCCGGACGCGACGTCGCCGCCCTCGCGCGGGACCTCGTCCGGCAGATCTCGGCCATCTCGTCCGCGCCGTCGTCCGGCCTCGAATCACGGTCCGGGACCGCTCCCGCCGGGATCGCGGGGGCCGCTCCCGCCTACGTGTCGCCCCGCACGATGCTCGAGAACGCCGGCCGGTTCGTGAGCCCCGTCCTCCCGGCCGATGCCGCGCTTCGCCCGCTGAAGGCGGCCGTCCTGCGGCTCCTGAGGGTCGTGACGCGCGACCAGACGACCTTCAACTCCGCGCTTCTCGAGGCGGTGCGTGGCGCCCTCCTGGAG
>JBAUSZ010000467.1:0-1972 GCA_049581965.1 Thermoanaerobaculia bacterium
CAGTTCTACGACGTGTACGGTGCGAGCGGCGAATACGCGGGCTCGACGAGCCGGACGTACGACGACGTCGCCCCCGTCGCGACGCCGCCCTTCCTCGCGACGCTCGGTACCGAGACGACCGCGATTCCCGGAGTCACCCTGGGCGCGACGGGGCGATACGTCGCGGCCTCGTGGCTGGACAACACGAACACTCCCGGCCTCGAAGCTCCCCGGACGTTTCAGCTCGACGCGACTCTCGTCATCGACCTGGCTCGGCGGGTTCCCGTGGGCAGGCCGCGCCTGAAAGTCCAGGTCAACAACGTCCTCGACAACCGGAAGCTCTGGCCGCGCGGTTACTCCTATCTCTATGCAAACCGCGACGCGGCAGGCGCCGAGACGCTCAAGGGTGTTCCCTACTACTACCCGCTCGCGACGCGGAGCGCGTACGTGTCGCTGGACCTTGTCTTCTGATGGCTACCCTCCGCGTCGTCGTGACGGGCGGAGAGTGCACCGGGAAGACCACGCTCGCGCGTGACCTCGCCGCGCGCTGGGTCACGGCGTGGGCGCCGGAAGCGGCGCGAGAGGCCGCTCTCGCGAAGCGAGGACCCCTCGGCCCGGAGGATGTGGAGCCGGTCGCGCGGGCACACATGACCGCAGCCGACGCCGCGCTCCGTGAAGCCGCGGAGGGCGGACGGCCCCTCGTCTTCCTCGACCAGGATCTCCTGTCGACCGTCGTCTACGCGCGGCATTACTATGGAAATTGCCCTCGATGGATCGAACGGCTCGCCACCGAACGGAGGGGGGACCTCTACCTTTTCTGCTCGCCGGACCTTCCTTGGGAGGCCGACGGCGTGCGTGACCGGCCCGCGGACCGCGAGGAGATTCACGTCCTGTTCGCCGGGGCCCTCGGGCGTGCGGGCGCCCGCGTCACGCTCGTGTCGGGGGTCGGCGCCGCGCGGACCGCCCGTGCGACCGAGGCCGTCGAAGGGCTTCTCGCCGAAGGCTGCTAACGCCGCCTCACGCCGAGGAGCGAAAGCAGGAACGATCCAAAGGCGCCCTCCGCCCCGAGGACGAGGAGGAGGACCCCCGGGATCATCCACCGCATCGTCTCGCCGTACGCGAGGCCGTGAAACCCCGCCGCGCGCCACGCGAAGAGGACGTTCGCGACGAGTCCCACGCCGGTGAGGAACGCGAGGCCCGAGGCCGCAAGACCGGTCTCGAGCGTCACCCACCGGTCGAACAATCGCTCGAGCACGGCGTCCGTCGGAAGCAGCCCTTCCGTGATCCCGAAAATCTTGGCGCAGACGCCGAAGAACACGGCCTGCGCGCCGACGAGGACCAGCGCGGCGCCTCCGAGGATCGAGTGGACGTCCCAAATCGCGCCGAACGCCGTCCGCGGGCCGGGCAGGAGCCAGAGGATGAGCGCCGCACCGAGGAGGACGAGGGAAAGGCCGGGCACGAGGAAGAGCCAGCGCGGCGAGTAGAGGAGGAGGAAGCGCAGATGGCGCCATCCGTCGCGCCACGTTCGGAGGTGGGGCGGACGGGACCGCCCGTCCCGGCGGAGCGTGACGGCGATCTCGCGGATCGTGAGCCCGAAAAGGGCCGCCTTGACGACCATCTCGCTGGCGTATTCCATCCCCGTCGTGCGAAGGTCGAGCCGCTCGAGTGCGGCGCGGCGAAACCCGCGCAGACCGCAGTGGAAGTCCGAAACCCGCGTCTGGAAGAAGAGCCGTCCGAGGCCGCTCAGGACGGGATTGCCGAGCCAGCGGTGGAGGGGCGGCATGGCGCCCTTTTCGATGTGGCCCGAGAATCGCGAGCCCATCACGAGGTCCGCTCCCGCCTCGAGGGCCTTCACGAAGTCCGGCACGGCGGCGAAGTCGTAGGAGAGATCGGCGTCTCCCATGACGACATACGTCCCCCGCGCCGCGGCGAAGCCGCCCGCGAGGGCCGCGCCGTAACCGCGCGTCGCGACGGGGACGACCCGCGCTCCCGC
>JBAUSZ010000468.1:0-7825 GCA_049581965.1 Thermoanaerobaculia bacterium
CTCGATGTACCGCGCGGCCCGGTGGCCGCGGACCGTCGCGGCGTCCGCGACGAGCGCGCCCGTGACGCCCTCCCGCGGGGCCTCGCGCGACCCGTAAACGGAAGTCACGAGGAGGACGTCGGCGTTCAGGAAGGCGGCGCCGAAGGCCGCGGCCATGTCCTTCGTCCGCGAATAGAGGTGCGGCTGGAAGAGGGCGACGACCCGGCGGTCCGGGTAGGACTGGCGCGCGGCGGCGAGCGTCGCGGCGACCTCGGTCGGGTGGTGAGCGTAATCGTCGATCACGACGGCGCCCTTGCGCTCGCCTTTCTTCTCGAAGCGCCGGATGACGCCGCGGAACTCCCTGAGGGCGCGCGACGCGGTCGCGAACTCGATCGAAAGCTCTCGCGCGACCGCGAGCGCCGCAAGGGCGTTCTTGACGTTGTGGAGCCCGGGTACCTGAAGCGAGACCGGTCCCATGAAATCGCGATCCGCAAACGCGACGAAGCGGGAGCCCGCGCGCTCGAGGACGAGGTCGCGCACCGTGACGTCCGCCTGTGGCGTGAGGCCGAACGTCACGACGCGGCGCGAGACGAGGGGGCGAATCTCCTGCACGTTCGGGTCGTCGAGGCCGAGGATCGCCGCGCCGAAGAAGGGGACGCTCCGCGCGAAGCGCGCGAAGGTCTCCTGCAGGTCCTTGAGGTCGCGGTAGGTGTCGAGGTGCTCGAGATCGATGTTCGTGACCACCGCGAGCATCGGCGAGAGGGCGAGGAACGAGCGGTCGAACTCGTCGGCTTCGGCAACGAGGTATTCGCCGCGGCCGAGCCGGGCCGTGCCGACCTCGCGCATCCGGCCCCCCACGATGATCGTGGGGTCGAGGCCGGCCGCCATGAGGATCGCCCCCGTCATCGAGGTCGTCGTCGTCTTACCGTGCGTGCCCGCGATCGCGATCCCGCGCTTGACGCGCATGACCTCCGCGAGCATCTCCGCGCGCTTGATGACGGGAATCCCCGCGGAGCGCGCCGCCGCGACCTCGGCGTTCGTGTCGTGCACGGCGCTCGAGTAGACGACGACGTCCGCGCCGTGGATGTTCTCGGCGCGGTGGCCCTGGAAGACCGGAATCCCGAGGCCGCGCATTCTCCCGACGGTCTCGCTCTCGGCCAGATCCGAGCCCGTCACCTCGAGGCCCACGCTCTTGAGGAGCTCGGCCAGGCCCGACATGCCGATGCCGCCGACCCCGACGAAGTGGAGGCGCTTGACCCGCAGGAAATTCATCTCCGTGTCTCCTCCGCCTCGAAGACCGCTTCGCAGAGCCGGGCGGCAGCGCCCGGTTTCGCGGAGCGCCGGGCGGCCTCCCCCATCGCGGCGAGGCGGGCCGGATCTCCGAGGAGGGCGGCGATCGCGTCGCCGACGCTCTCCTCGCTCGCGTCTCGCTCCAGGAGAACGGCCGCGGCTCCGAGGGCCTCGAGGGCGCGGGCATTCGCTTCCTGGTGGCCGTGCGTCGCTCCCGCGAAGGGGACGAGGAGAGCCGGCCGGCCCGCGGCCGAGACCTCGGCGACGGTCATCGCCCCGGCGCGCGCCACGATGAGGTCGGCGGCGGCGAACGCTTCCGGCATGTCGTTCACGAACTCGCGAACGGCGACCCGTTCCGCCGGCAGGCCGTGTTTCTGGTAAAGGGCCTCGACCTCGGGCGCGCGCGCCTTTCCGGCCTGGTGGACGGCCGTGAAGGAGGCGCCGGCCGCGGCGGCCTGCGCGAGCGCCCCGGGGAGGAGGCGGTTCAAGACCGCGGCGCCCTGGCTTCCGCCCACGACGAGAAGCCGCATCGCGCGGCGCCCGTCGCGAAGGCCGAGCGCGGGGATCGCGAAGAACTCCTCTCGCACGGGGTTGCCCACGGCGACGCCGCCGAGGCGTGAGGCGGCCGCCTCGGTTCCGGCCGTGATCTTCGTCGCGATCCTCGCGAGGAGCCGGTTCGTGAGGCCCGGGACGGCATTCTGCTCGTGGATGACGGTCGGAATGCGTCTGGCCCACGCGGTGGCGACGAGGGGCCCGGAGGCATAACCGCCGACGCCGACGACCGTCCGTGGTGCGTGGCGCCCGAGCAGGCGCACGGAATCCATGAACGCGAGGGGGAGCGCGAGGAGCCCCTCGAGGCGGGCCCGCGCGCCCTTTCCGACGAGGCCCTTCGCGCGGACGAACTCGAGGGGCCAGCCGGCGCGCGGGACGAGCTCCGTCTCGAGGCCGCGCCGCGTCCCGACGAAGACGATCGGCGCCTCGGGACGCCGCCGCCGGATCTCGCCCGCGAGCGCGAGGGCCGGGAACACGTGGCCGCCCGTCCCGCCGCCCGCGATCAGGAAGCCGCCCGTGGAGGGAGAACGCATGGCACCCGTCATGACGCGTGCTGCGAGAGGTTGAGAAGGATCCCGACCGCGAGGAGATCGGCCCAAAGGGCCGACCCGCCGTACGAGAGAAACGGCAGCGGGATCCCCTTCGTGGGGACGAGCGCGAGAACGACGGAGATGTTGACGAAGGCCTGCGCGACGATCATGACGGAAAGACCGATCCCGAGGAGCCGCCCGAACGAGTCGGGCGCGCTCACGGCGGCGCGGACGCCGCGCGCGAAGACGAGGCCGAAGAGCCCGAGGACGGCGACGCAGCCGATGAGGCCGAGTTCTTCGCCGACGATTGCGTAGATGAAGTCCGTGTAGGGATACGGGAGGAAGAAGAGCTTCTGCTTGCCGTGACCGAGGCCGAGGCCCGTGACGCCCCCGGTCCCGACGGCGATGAGGGACTGGAGAGCGTGGAATCCCTTCCCGAGCGGGTCCTCCTCGGGGTGGAGGAAGGCGATGAGGCGGTCACGGCGGTACTGTGCGGACCACACCCACACCGAGAGCGTCGGGACGAGGAAGAGTGCCGAGCCGAAGAACCACTTGAGCGGAAGACCCGCGAAGTAGAGCATCGCGCCCGCGATCACGAAGTAGGTGAATGCGGTCCCGAAGTCCGGTTCGAGGAGGACGAGACCCGCGGGCACCGCGACGATCCCGAGGACCGGGAGGAGCGTGCGGGTGGGGAGATCCATCTCGTGCGTGCGTCGCGAGAGGAACGCGGCCAGTGCGACGACGAGCGCGACCTTCGCGAACTCCGACGGCTGGACGGACATGAAGCCGAGCGCGAGCCAGCGGCGCGCGCCGTTCACAGGCGCGCGGAAGAGAACCGCGACGAGGGCGACGAGCAGGATCGTGAGGAGGCCTCCGATCAGGCGGGCGTCGTCGAGACGGCGGTAGTCGATCGACATCGCGGCGAACGCGAGGAGCGCGCCAATCGCGACCGCGACCGTCTGCTTGAGGACGAAGAAATAGGCCCCCGCCGGGGCCGACGACCTCGGGAGGTACATCTGGATCGCCGACGCGCTGTAGATCATGAGGAGGCCCGTCCCGACGAGCAGGACGACCGAGCCGAAGAGGAGGCGGTCCGAGGCCAGCTTCTTGGCCACTTACCGCTCCTTCCCGACGGGCTCGGGCAGGGCGCGCACGAGCCGCTCGAAGACTTCGCCGCGGTGCTCGAAGTCGCGAAACTGGTCGAAGGAGGCGCAGGCTGGAGACAGGAGGACCGCGTCGCCCGGCTCCGCGCGTCGTGCCGCCTCCTCGACGGCTCTCTCGAGCGTCCCCGCCGCGACCAATGCGACGCCCGGGATGGAGCCGAGAGACCTCGCAATCGCCGGGCCGGCCTTGCCGATCGCGAGGACGGTCCGGACCTTCCTCGCCACCACGGGTGCCAGGCGCCCGAAGTCGTCGCCCTTGTCCTTGCCGCCCAGGACGAGATGCACCTTCCCGTCGGAGAAGCCCTCGAGGCTCTTGAGGGTCGCGTCGACGTTCGTCCCCTTCGAGTCGTTCCACCACGTGCTCCCCGCGAGCGTCCGCACGAGGACCGACCGGTGCGGGAGGCCGCGGAACCCGCGGAACGCCTCGACCGCGGCTTCGGGTGTCACGCCGAGAGGCAGCGTCGCCGCGAGCGCGGCCAGGGCATTCTCGACGTTGTGCGTTCCGGGAAGGGCGAGGTCCGAGCGCTTCGCGATGACCCGCGGCCCTCCGCCGGTCACGTCCGCGACGAAGAGCTCGTCCTTGAGCCACGCCCCGCGCGCGGGCTGCGCGACGCGCGAGAACTCGAAACGTCGCGCGCGCGGCCGGATCCGCGCGACGAGCGGGTCGTCCGCGTTGAGGACGGCGACTTGCGCTTCCCGCTGGTTCTCGAAGATCCGGGCCTTCGCGGCGCCGTAGTCGTCCATCGAGCGGTACCGGTCGAGATGGTCGGGCGTCAGGTTCAGGTGGACCGCGACGTCCGGGGCGAAGCGCCGGACGCCCTCGAGCTGGAAGGACGAGAGCTCGACGACCCACGTCTTGGGAGCCGAACCGTTTCCGTTCGCACCCGCCGTCGTCGCGAACGAGATCCAGGGCGTGCCCGTGTTCCCGCAGGCGACCGCGACGCGGCCCGCGGCTTTCAGGAGCTCCGCGGCGAGCGCGGTCGTCGTGGACTTGCCGTTCGTTCCCGTGATCCCGACGACGACGCCGGGAAGGAGGCGCGACGCAAGCTCGATCTCGGAGACGACGGGGATCGCCCGGGCGCGCGCCGCGTCGAGCGCGGGAAGTGCGAGCGGGATGCCGGGGGACACGACGACGAGGTCGACCCCGTCCAGGAGCGACACGGGGTGCCCGCCGAGCTCCCAGCGCACACCGTCCCGCGTGGGGAGCACACCGATCTCCGCCGCGCTCTTCGCATCCGTCCCGACGACGGCGACGCCACGCTCCGCGAGAGCCGTGACGGCGGCCTTGCCGGAGCGCGCGAGGCCGAAGACCGCCGCGGCGCGGATGTCGGGCAGGTCGGGTCCGACGTTGAGCGTCATCGCAGCTTCAGCGACCCCAGCGCGACGAGCGCAAAGAGGATCGCGACGATCCAGAACCGGATGATGACCTTCGACTCGGCCCAGCCGACGAGCTCGAAGTGGTGATGGAGCGGCGCCATGCGGAAGATCCGCCGGCCCGTCAGCTTGAAGGAGCCGACCTGCAGGATGACGGACACGGCCTCGACGACGAACAAGCCGCCGACGAGAACGAGGAGGATCTCCTGCTTGATGAGAACCGCCACGGTGCCGAGCGCCGCGCCGAGGGCAAGCGAGCCGGTGTCGCCCATGAAGACTTCGGCCGGGTGCGCGTTGAACCACAGGAACCCGAGCGAGGCGCCGACGATCGCGGCGCAGAAGACCGCGAGCTCCCCGGTCCCCGGGACGTACGGGACGAGGAGATAGTTCGCGGCTTTCGCGTTGCCCGCGATGTACGCGAGGATCGCGAACGTTCCCGAGGCGATGAGCGTCGCGCCGATCGCGAGGCCGTCGAGGCCGTCCGTGAGGTTCACGGCGTTCGACGAGCCCACGACGACGACGGCCGCGAAAAGCACGTAGAAAACGCCGAGGTCCGGGTGGACGTTCTTGAGAAACGGAAAGGAAACGTGGGTCGCGTCGAGACGCCCCTCGAACATCCGGACGGAGATCCACCCCACCGCGAGGCCGATCGCCGTCTGCAGGACGAGCTTCTGGCGCCCGGAGAGCCCCCGATTGTGCTTTCTCGAGACCTTCCGCCAGTCGTCGCCGACGCCGATGAGCATCGCGAGAATCGTCGCGCCCAGGGCGATCCAGACGTATCTGTTTCCGAGGTCCGCGAAGAGAAGAGTCGGGACGACGATCGCGAGGTTGATGAGGACGCCGCCCATCGTCGGCGTGCCCGCCTTGGACTGGTGGCCGGCGGGCCCCTCGTCGCGAATCGTCTGGCCGATCTGCCGCTCGCGCAGCCAGCGGATGAGCCCCGGGCCGAGGAACACCGCGAGGAGGAGCGCCATGAGCGCGGCGTTCGCCGCGCGGAACGTGATGTACCGGTAGACACCGAGAACGGGCACTTTCCCGAAGAGCGGGTGCAAGAGCCACGGGATCATCGGACGTCTCCCCGTCCGAGAAGGCCGCGAAGCACCTCACGGTCGTCGAACGGTTCGGCGCGCGTTCCCGACACCTGAGTCGTCTCGTGGCCCTTCCCTGCGACGAGGACGACGTCGCCCGGCTGCGCGCGGCGGAGCACCTCGGCGATCGCGGCACGGCGGTCGACGAGGGCCGTCGCGGACTTGCCGGTCGGGCCGATCCCCGCCTCGATGTCCGCGAGGATCGCCTCGGGCTTCTCGGAGCGCGGGTTGTCGGACGTGAGGACGACGTCGTCCGCGAGGGCGACGGCGATGCGCCCCATCTCGGGGCGCTTGCCCTTGTCCCGGTCGCCGCCGCAGCCGAAGACGAGGTGGACGCGGCCGCCGCCGGCGGCCGCAAGCGGGCGGACCGTCTTCAGGACCCCCTCGAGGGCGGCCGGCTTGTGGGCGTAGTCGACGAGAACGGTCAGCCCGCGCGTGTTTTCGATTCGCTCGAGGCGGCCCGGCACGCTCGCGACGGCGGAGAGCGCGGACGCGATCTCTGCGGGTGAAAAGCCGAGCGCGATGCCCGCGGCCGCCGCCGCGAGGAGGTTCTCGGCGTTGGGCCTTCCGAGGAGAGGGGAATCTATGGTGAAGAGGGCTCCAGGATCGCTGGAGCTTTCACGCTTCCGTGGGGCTCGAGAGCCGCTTGCGTTTTCTTTGAAGGTGAATGGGGCGAGGACCTTGACCTCGAGCTTCGTCCCGTCGAGTCCCAGCGTCGCGCGCCCGAGAACGGTCGCGAAGAGACCGCCGGCCTCGGCGCCCCCGGCGACCGCGGCCGCCACCGCCACGGCCCCCGCGAGCGCCGCCGGTCGCGTCTGCTCCGCCCCTTCTTCACCTTCTAAGAGAAAACCAACGGTGTGGCCTGCGACAAGTCGACTCGCGAGCCGTCTTCCGTACGAATCTCCGAGATTGACGACTGCCTTTCCCTCCTCCTTGAGCATCCCGAACAGGCGCGCCTTCGCCTCGAAGTACTCGTCTATGTCGGTGTGGAAGTCGAGGTGCTCGTGGGAGAGGTTCAGAAAGAGCGCGACGTCGAAGGCGCAGCCCGCGAGTCGCTCGAGCGCGAGCGCGTGAGAGGAACACTCGAGAGTCGCCGCCGTGCCGCCGTCCGCGACGAGCGCGCCGAGCATCGGCTGGAGCTCCGTCGACTCCGCGGTCGTGTGCGGCGCGGGGACCGCCGTCGCGTCCCCGCCGGCGCCGCGGTAGAGGATCGTCCCGTAGAGGCCGCGCGTCCCGTGGCGCGCGCCGAGGAGGCCGTCCACGAGGAAGGCGGTCGTCGTCTTGCCGCTCGTCCCGGTGATTCCTGCGGTCACGAGCCGGGACGTCGGACGACCGGCGAGGAGCGCGGCCATGAGGCCGGCGGCCCGCCGCGGGTTCTCGACCGCGAGATAGGGGATGGTGAGGCGCTCGGGCGCGGGCGGCAGGCCCAAGGCCGCGACGGCCCCTCGGGCGACGGCATCCGCGAGGTAGACGCGCCCGTCCGATCGCAAGCCGGGAAACGCCGCGAAGAGGCTACCGGGACGAGCCATGCGCGAGTCGTGCGTGATCGTCGAGACTTCGGGATCGTCGGGCGCGCCTGCGGGCGTGTGCGGCACTTCCGCGGCGAGGGCGGAGAGTCTCACGGGAGACCTCCCCGGGCGGTGCCGCCCGAAACGCCACGTGTCGGAGACAGGACGAGCGCGCACGTCGTGCCGCGCCCGCCGCGCGAACCGGGCGGCGGCTCCTGCGAGACGACGAATCCCGTGCCCTGAAGGCGCGCGGCGATCCCGCGGGCCGCGAGGAGGCGCACGGCGTCCCGGGCGCTGCGCCCCGTGAGGTCCGGGAGGGCGTCCTCGCCGAATTCGGGCAC
>JBAUSZ010000469.1:0-3440 GCA_049581965.1 Thermoanaerobaculia bacterium
TCTCGCGGTCGAGAGCCGCGAGCAGGCGCTGCTCGAAGGCGCGACAGCCGGCGCTCACGGAGCGCCTCCGGTCGCGGCGGAGGTCCGCGGGCCGAAGGGCGTGTAGAGGGAGCGCCCGTCGTCGCCCGCGCCGACGCGCGCGCGCACGACGCGCGCGAGCTCGATGCGGGCGCGGTTCAGGCGCGACTTCACGGTGCCGCCCGGGAGCTTGAGAAGATCGCCGATCTCACGGTAATCGAGACCGTCGAGGTCGCGAAGAATCACGACCTCGGCGAGCTCGTCGGGCAGCTCGGCGATCGCATCGAGGAGGAGCCGGACCCGCTCGCGGCGCACGGCGTCGGCCTGCGGGTCGTCGGTGGACGGAAGGAGAGTCGAGACGGCCTCGTCGGACACGAACGCGAAGCCCTTCTCGCGGCGGCGCCGGCGATAGTGGTCGATGCAGAGGTTGCGCGAGAGAGCGGCGATCCAGGCGAGAAGCGACGCCTCGGTGGGCTCGTACCGGTCGAGGTTCTGCCAGACCTTCAGGAAGCACTCCTGGGTCAGCTCCTCGGCCTCGGCGCGGTCGTAGGTCATGTGCCAGGCGATTCCGTAGACCTTCCGGCCGTAAGCCGCCACGAGGTCCGCCCACGCGCCGTCCTCGCCGCGCTGGCAGCGAGCGACGAGCTCGGCATCGGGGTGCGGGGCTGACGCCATGAGTCCTCTCAGGCTGAAACGGATATGGCCTGCGGGAGGTTCCGCGCCCGGCAAGTCTATAATCCCACGGGTTTTCCGTTGGAGGAGAGGGGTCGTCGGATGCGCACGGGCGCAGGCTCGAAGTGGCTGACGGGCTTGCTGTTCGTCGCGGCGACCGCGGCGGGCCAGACGGCGGTCTCGCCCGCCTCCCCGGCGGCTCCTCCGACGCCAACCTCGGCGGCGACGGCGCCGGCCGCGGCTGTACCGGCCTGGAAACCTTTCCAGGAACTGGTTTTCCTTTCCGGCTCGTGGACGGGGGGCGCAAGCGTCGGGACACGATACGGCGGGCGTGTCGCCCGGTTCGGGCCCGAGCTCCTCGGCGCCTTCTTCACCCTCTACGGGAGCACGATCCTCGCCGCCGAGGAAGGCGGGCGACCGGAGGAGACGATCGAAGAGGCGGGCTGGTTCGCCTACGACCGCGAGAAGAGGAAGTACACGGCGACATGGTTCTTCTCGAACGGAGTCTCGGGCGTGTTCGACGTCGAATTGCTCCCCGACGGAATCCGCCTGCTCTCGCGCGAGCTCGTGAACTACGAGCCGGGCACGCGCGCCCGGCTGCTCTTCAGGAGGCGGCCCGAGGGTGACGTCACGATGAACGTCGACCTCGCGCCGCCGGGCAGGGATTTCGTCCCCTGGCTCGTCAGCACGCTGAAGAAGAAATAGGGACTACCCGGGCGTCTGGTAATCTGTCGGCCCGCGCGGAGCGGCCGCCTTCCGGCCCCGCGCCCCGAAAGCAGGTTTCCATGTCCGCCCTCCGGAACATCGCGATCATTGCCCACGTCGATCACGGGAAGACGACGCTCGTGGACTGCCTCCTCAAGCAGTCGGGGACCTTCCGTGCGAACGAGGCCGTCTCTTCCGCGGAGCGGATCATGGACAGCAACGATCTCGAGCGCGAGCGCGGGATCACGATTCTCGCGAAGAACACCTCGATCCACTACCACGGCACGAAGATCAACATCGTCGACACGCCGGGACACAGCGACTTTGGGGGCGAGGTCGAACGCGTCCTCAAGATGGTGGACGCCGTGCTCCTCGTCGTGGATGCCGCCGAGGGCACGATGCCCCAGACGCGTTTCGTCCTGCGCAAGGCATTCGAGCTCGGACTGAAGCCTCTCGTCGTCGTGAACAAGATCGACCGGCCGGACGCGCGGCCCCACCAGGTCATCGACGAAGTGTTCGACCTCATGGTGGACCTGGGCGCCACGGACGAGCAGCTCGACTTCCCGATCGTCTACACGTCCGCGAAGCACGGCTTCGCGCGCCGCGAGGTGGACCACACCGAGACGGACGTGAGGCCGCTCCTGGACGCGATCCTCGTGGAGGTGCCGGAGCCCGGCGGCGACCCCGCCGCTCCGCTGCAGCTTCTCGTGGCTTCCCTGGACTACGACAACTACCTCGGGCGGCTCGTCATCGGCCGCATCGTGAACGGGTCGATCCGTCCGGGGCAGCAGATCTCGGTCTGCAAGCTCGACGGAACGGTCACCAAGGCCCGGGTCGCGAAGGTCATGGCCTTCGAGGGGCTGCGGCGCGCCGAGGTCGACGAAGCCCATGCGGGCGACCTCGTCGTCGTTTCCGGCGTCGAGGAAGTCACGATCGGCGAAACTCTGGCCGATTTCGAGAATCCGGTCGCTCTCGCGCCGATCAACGTCGACGAGCCGACCGTCTCCATGACGTTTCGCGTGAACGACTCGCCGTTCGCGGGCCGCGAGGGCAAGTACGTGACGAGCCGGAACATCGCCGAGCGCCTCCAGAAGGAGTTGCGCACGAACGTCGCGATGCGCGTCGAAGAGACCGACAGCCCCGACGCCTTCCGTGTCTCCGGCCGCGGCGAGCTGCACCTTGCGATCACGGTCGAGACGATGCGCCGGGAAGGCTTCGAGTTCGCGCTCTCGCGCCCGCAGGTCATCCTCAAGGAAATCGACGGAAGGACGTGCGAGCCGATCGAGGAGCTCGTCGTCGACGTGCCCGAGACGGCGATGGGCACCGTCATCGAGAAGCTCGGCCAGCGCAAGGCCGAGATGACGAACATGACGAACCACGGTTCCGGACGCGTGAAGATCGAGTTCAAGATCCCGACCCGAGGCCTCTTCGGGTACCGAAGCGAGTTCCTCACGGACACCAAGGGCGAGGGCCTTCTCTACCACGTTTTCCACGGCTACGAGCCGTTCCGGGGCGAGGTGACGGGCCGCGGCCGGGGCGCCATGGTGTGCAAGGAGGCGGGGGAGACCACGGCGCACTCGCTCGAGCGGCTCGAGGAGCGCTCGACTCTGTTCCTGCCGCCCGGCGTCGAGGTCTACGGAGGGATGATCTGCGGCGAGAGCGCCCGGCCGAGCGACCTCGTCGTGAACCCCTGCGTCAAGAAGCACCTCACGAACATGCGCTCGTCGGGATCGGACTTCGCGATCCGACTCACTCCGCCCCGGCCGATGCCCCTCGAGCTGGCGATCGAGTGGATCGAAGACGACGAGCTCGTCGAAGTGACGCCGAAGTCGATCCGCCTGAGAAAGCGCATTCTCGACCATTCGATGCGTCGCGTGTCCGAGAAACGGGCCGTCACGGTCGAAGAAGACGAGTAGGGGCCCGGGGGCGCGCCGATGAGGATCCTCCCCGCGGCCTTGGCCCTCGTCCTCGCAGTGTCGGCCTCGCGCGCGGCGTCGCCCTCGGCGGCCGCAGCCGAGGTCGCGGGCCTCCTGCCGGGCACGTAC
>JBAUSZ010000470.1:0-1829 GCA_049581965.1 Thermoanaerobaculia bacterium
GAGGAAGAGAAGAAAGAGAAGACGAAGACGGGGATTTCTTGGAGAGGGCAAGAAGGCTCGCCGCCCGGCTCTCTTCCCCTGGTCCCCAGCGGAGCACGGGCTGGATCCCGTCGGCCGCGAGCCGCTCCGCAGTGGCGACGACCTCACCCTCCGGCCATTCCTTATTACCCTTCGAAGAAAAAGGCTGAAGCACCGCGAACGGACTCGACCCGTAGCGCTCCAGCCATGCATCGACCGCGGGATCGTCCTTTTCGACCAAGTGCCTCACGTCCGGCGTTCGCTCGAAACCCGTGCGCCCCGTGACGTGCTCGGCGAGCGCGAGCATCTGGTCGAGGACGTGAGGCCTCGCGCCGAGGTCGACGTCCACGCGTTCGCTCGTGACGAGGCAGTTGACACGCTCTGTCGCGGTCTTCCATCCGAAGCCGACCTTGCGCGGCGCGCCCCGCGCAAGCCCCGTCACGATCGCGGACTTGAAAAGCCCCTGCGCGTCCACGACGAGATCGAAGTTCGTCCCTCTTACCTTTCTGAGAAAATCCGAAATCTCCTTCCTCGTGCTGGCGGCGCGCCACGCGCGGCGCCAGCCGCGCGTGGCAACGGGCAGAACGCCGTCGACATACGGCGCGCCTTCGACGAGCGGCGCGAGCGGCGGCTCGATCGCCCACGTGAGATGCGCGCCGGCAAGGCTCGTTCTCAGCGCCTTCGCGGACGGCAGCGCGAAGAGGACGTCGCCGAAGGACGACAGCCGCACGAAGAGGATCCGCATGCGCACGCTACGTTAGCAGCCGTTGGGCTATCCTTGGGCATGCTCGATTCGCCGGTGCTCGTCCTGAACAAGGGGTTCGCGGCGCTGACGCTGACGGACGTGAAGCGCACCTTCACGCTCTTCTACAAGGGCCACGTGCGCGCGGTCCTCCCGGACTACACGACGTACGCGTGGGACGAATGGAGGGACGTCCCGGTCCAGCCGGACGACGACGTCGTCACGACGCCCAACCTCGTCCTGCGGGTCCCGCGGGTCGTGCAGCTCCTTTCGTGCGACCGCTCGCCGCGGCACGAGGTGAAGTTCTCCCGGCACAACATCTACATGCGCGACGGGAACCGTTGCCAGTACTGCGGCCGGCGGTTCTCGACGTCGGATCTCTCGCTCGACCACGTGATCCCGCTCTCGCGAGGCGGCCCCTCGAGCTGGGAGAACATCGTCTGCGCCTGCCTGCCGTGCAACGTCCGGAAGGGCAACCGCCTTCCGGAGGAGGCGGGAATGAAGCTCCGGCGGCCGGCCGGCAAACCGAAGGCGACGCCGCTCGGCCTCATGTCGCCCCACCGGATCCACCCGACGTGGAAAAACTTCCTCGACGTGGCCTACTGGAACGTCGAGCTGAAGTAGCTCGCGCGCGACGAGTTGCGCCCCGGCCTCGGGCGAGGGTGGTTTTTCTGCGAGTGTCTGAGACATCGCGGGCGGCGGTGGAGCGCTAATTCCACGCTTAGAGTCCGACCAATGCACGGAAACGTGCAACGCCTCCTCGGACAGGGCGACCGACACCCGCTGTCGTTCTCGTCCAAACCATTCTAAGAAAAGGGGCTTAACGACCTGGATCGAGCTTGCCGGCTGGCGTGGCAACAGGGTTGCGCTGGAGGTCTCGTCGGTCGACCCCGGGCCGGCCACAGATGAAAGGGGAAACGGAGGAAGAAGAAATGAAGAAGACGCTTTCCACTCTCGTCGCTGTCGCCGTCCTGTCCCTCGGCGCCGCGTTCGCCGAGGACAAGCCGGCCGCCGCCGCCAAGCCGGCCGGCGAGACCGCCGCCCCCGCGGCGGCCGCTCAGGCCGCTCC
>JBAUSZ010000471.1:0-3363 GCA_049581965.1 Thermoanaerobaculia bacterium
GGCTCGACGAGAGCCGAGATGCGTGGAACGTCATCCGCCGCTTCGTGGAGGAGCATTAGTGCCCCAAGACGAGTCAGGAAACTGGCCTGCCCGGGGAGATTCGAACTCCCGACCCTCGGCTTAGAAGGCCGATGCTCTTATCCAGCTGAGCTACGGGCAGGTGCGGGCGCCAGGAGCGGCCGGCTCACTCTAGCACCGACCCTCGGCCGGGATCCCGCCCGGCGCGCGCTCAGTGAACGCGGGAACGGGGCCGCTTGCGGAGCGCCGGAGGGCGCGCGGCGCGGCGTGCCGGCTTGTTCGCGCGCAGCCAGTCCCGGAGGGCGACCGGGCACACGATGCACGCGTCGGCGCCCGTGAGATCCGCCAGCGCGGGATCGCGACGAAATGCAACGCCGCCCGCGAGAACCTTCGCTCCGGGCGCGACCGTGCGGATCCGGTGGACCATTGCGGCGGCCTCGGCGACGTGCCCCGCGAGGGAAAGCGACAGGCCGACGGCCTCCGGCTCTCGGAGGGCAATGTAATCGAGCGCCGCGTCACGCGGCACGTTCGCGCCGAGGAGTTCCACCTGCCAGCCCTCGCGCCGGCCGATCTCCGCGGCGAGGCGAGCGCCGAGCTCGTGGAACTCGCCCGCGAGACACGTCAGGACGAGGCGAGGCGCACCCAGGGAAGGTGCCTTTTCGCACGCGGCGCGCATCAGGAACGTCCGGGACACCAGAGCGGTCGCGAGGTGCTCCTCCGCGATCCCGATCTCACCCCTCTCCCACAGGAGGCCGACCTCGTCGAGTGCGGGCTGAACGAGGTCCCGCGCGATGAGCGCCGGGTCCGCTCCGCGGGCGATCGCCAGGCGGAAGACGTCGTCCGTGCCTCTCTCGTCGCCCGCGAGGAGCGCGACGAGAAGGGGGCCGGAGAGCTCGGTGATCCGCGTAGGGGTCTTCATGCGACCGACGCTCATCCTTCGACGCGGCGACGCCTTTGGATTCCTCCTCCGGCTCGAAAGCCCGCCCTTGGGCCGGATTCTCATGAGCGGACCGCGACCGAGGTGCCGCCCCAGACGTCCAATACGGCCCCCGAAATCGACGCCGCGGCGGGCGACACGAGGAAAAGAGCCGCCTGAGCGACGTCGGAGGCGTTGAGCTTCTCCTGAAGCGGCGCGGCGTGGGCTGGCGGGGCGACGTCGAGACTCTTGTTGTCGGTCGCCCCGGGGCTGACGGCGTTCACCGTGATCCCGGCCCCACGCAGCTCGGCGGCGAGGGCCTTCGTGAAACCGATGAGACCGAACTTCGCGGCACAGTGCGCGACGACGTTCGCTTCGCCGACGGAGCCGTGGATCGACGCGATGTTCACGATGCGGCCGCGGCCCGCCTGCGCGAGCGCGGGAAGCGCCGCGCGTGTGAGGAGATAGCTCGACTTGAGGTTGGTGTCGAGGATCCGGTCCCAATCTTCCTCCTCGAGCTTCGCAAACGCCCTCCAGACGAAAATGCCGGCGTTGTTCACGACGACGTCGATCCGCTTCGTCGTCTCGAGCGTCCTTGCCACCAGCGCTTCGACGGCGGCGCGCGACGTGACGTCGGTCGGAATCGCGAGGGCGCGGCCGCCTCGCGACGCGACGTCCGCGGCGGTTCGGTCGACCTCGTCGGCGGAGCGGGACGCCAGGGCGACCGTCGCCCCGGCCCCCGCGAACGCGAGCGCGATCGCGCGTCCGATCCCGCGCCCGCCACCCGTCACGATCGCCGTCTGTCCTTCGAGGAACCGGGACATGGAGAAAGGTTAGCAGGCCCCTAGAATCCCGGCATGAGACGCGGACTCGCCTGCGCAGCCCTTCTCTTCCTCGCCGCGGCGGTACCCGCGCGCGCGGCGCGCCGCGAGGAGCGCGTCCCCACCCGCAACCTGCCCGGCGCCGTCCCCGTCCTCGTCTCGACGCCGCCCTCGTACGACGCCGACCGGGGCCGTCGCTATCCCGTCCTCTACTTCCTGCACGACGGGGGCGGCGACGAGACCGTGCTCTTCCGCCGGGGCGTGATCGACTCCCTCGACGCCGCCATGCGCGCCCGCGAGATCCCGGAGATGCTCGTCGTCTGCCCGCGCGGCGTCGGCAGCTGGTGGGTGAACGCGGTGGACGGGAAGCGCCGCACGGCCGCGTTCCTCTCGGACGACCTCGTCCCGTTCGTCGACACCCGGTACCGCACGCGCGCCGCGCGGGGCAGCCGTCTCGCGGCCGGAGTCTCGATGGGCGGCTACGGCGCCATGCGTTGGGCCCTCGCGCGCCCGGATCTTTTCGTCGCGGCCGGAGGCCTCTCGCCCGCGATCCAGCAGCTGTGCGCTCCGTCGGTCGCCGCGCTGCCGTTCTTCATCCGCCCGTCGCTCGAGGCGGTCTTCGGCGCCGATCCCGTCGCGAACGTCCTCAGGAAAAACGACCTCTACCAGATCCTCCTCGACGACCCCTCCCTCGCGGCGCGCGCGCCGTTCCTTCTCGTGCGCTGCGGGACGGAGGACAAGTACCGGCTCTCGGAGATCGCGGTCTTCTTCGACCGGTTCGCCTCGGCTCTCGGCCTTCCCCACGAGATCCGGCTCGAACCCGGAGTCCACGACTGGCCGTACTGGCGCCGTGTCTTCCCCGACTTCGTGAAGAGCCTCGCGGCCCGGCTTTCCGCGTCCGTGGCCCGGCCATGAGCGACACCCACGCGCCGCGCCCGCGGCTCGTCCTCTTCGACATCGACGGGACTCTCCTCTCCGGCGGGCGGGCCGCGCGAGACGCTTTCGCCGGCGCCCTCCTCGAGGTCTTCGGGACGTGCGGCGACGTCGAGGGTTTCGCCTTCGAGGGCAAGCTCGACCCGGTGATCGTCCGCGACCTCCTCGTCGGGGCAGGAGTTCCGGAGGAGACCGTCCTCCGCCGGCGGGCCGATGCCCTCGCGCTCTACGTCGATCGCCTCGAGGCGGCGCTCGCCGTGCAGAGGCCCACGCTCAAGCCCGGCGTGGCCGCCGTCCTCGACGGCGTCTCACGCGACGGCGCGGCCGTGCCCGCGCTCCTGACGGGGAACATCGAGCGCGGGGCGCGCATCAAGCTCTCGGCCGTGGGACTCTGGGACCGGTTCGCCTTCGGGGCTTTCGGAGACGAGGCCCCCCGCCGCGAGGAGCTCGGATTCGTCGCGCTCGAGAAGGCCCGCCGGCTCCGGTTCTCGTTCAGCGGCGGTGACTGCGTCGTGGTGGGCGACGCTCCGCAGGACGTCGCGTGCGCCCTCGCGATCGGGGCGCGCATCGTCGCCGTCGCGACGGGCAAGACGCCCGCGTCGGCGCTCGCGGCAGCGGGCGCGCAAGTCGTTCTCCCCGACCTCTCCGACACGGCCCACGCCCTGGAGGCCATCC
>JBAUSZ010000472.1:0-7130 GCA_049581965.1 Thermoanaerobaculia bacterium
GGCTCCGCCCGCGCCCGCGTGGGCCGCGAACGTCGACAGCAGGCGGCTCAGGTCCTTCGAGCCGCAGGACGGGCACGCGGCCGCGGCGGGCTCGTCGCCCGCGAGGACGAGGAGCTCCGAGGTCTTCTCGCAAACGGAGCAACGGAACTCGAGGAGGGGCATGACGCGTCTGGGGAGATAGCGTACACGAACCCGCATAAGATCCGCGCCATGCCGAAGACCACCGCTGGAGTCCTTGCCTCCCTGCTCCTCGTCTCGACCGCGCCGGCCCTCGCGATCACCGCCGACGAGATCGTGGCAAAGAACGTCGAGGCGCGGGGCGGCGCCGCCGCCCTCTCGTCCCTGAAGAGCCTGCGCCGCACCGGCCGATTCGTGATCCCGGGGCGCAACGTCTTCATCACGACGATGGACCTGAAGGAGCGCCCGGGGCGCGTCCGGCGGGAGGCCACGTTCCAGGGCCTGACGCAGATCCAGGCGTGGGACGGCGAGAGGGGCTGGCAGGTGCAGCCCTTCGAGGGCCGCAAGGAGGCCTCCCTCATGTCCGAGGACGACGTCAAGCCGTTCCGGCTCGCGGCCGACCTCGACGGGCCGTTCGTGAACGCGAAGGAGAAGGGCCACACGCTCGAGTACCTCGGGACCGAGGACGTGGACGGCACGCTGGCGCACAAGCTGCGCGTGCGCCTGAAGTGGGGAGGCGACGTCCTGGTCTTCATCGACCCCGACACCTGGATGGTGATCCGCGACGTGCAGAAGACCCTCGTTCGCGGGGCCGAGCAGGAGATGGAGACCGACTACGGCGACTACGAGAAGGTGGGCGGCGTCTACGTCGCCATGAGCGAGGAGAGCGGGCCGGTGGGCTCGCCCCCGTCCTCGCGGGGCACGTCGGTCTACGACAAGGCCGAGGCCAGCGTCGCGGTCGACGCGAACGCGTTCGCGTTCCCGCCCCAGATCGCCGCGCCGGCGGGAGCGGGCCGATGAGAGCCGCCGCGGCATTTCTTGTCGCTTCTGCCCTCGCCGCGCCGGCCGCGCCGCCCGCGGGCGACGCCGGAACGATCTCGGGCCTCGGCGCCCGCAACATCGGCTCGGCCCAGATGAGCGGCCGCATCGCGGCCGTCGCGGGCCGCGTCGAGGAGGACGGGAAAGTCACGCTCTTCGTCGGGGCGGCCTCGGGCGGCGTCTGGAAGTCGCTCGACGGCGGCACGACGTTCAAGCCCGTCTTCGACCGGCAGCCCGTCCAGTCCATCGGGGCGATCGCGCTCGACCCCTCCGACCCCAAGGTCGTCTGGGTCGGGACCGGCGAGAGCTGGCCGCGCAATTCCACGTCGGTCGGGGACGGCGTCTACCGCTCCGGCGACGGCGGCGAGACCTGGAAGAACATGGGCCTCGCGGGATCCGAGCGGGTGAACCGGATCCTCGTACACCCGAAGAAGAGCGACGTCGTGTACGCGTGCGTGCCCGGCCGGCTCTGGTCGGACTCCGCGGACCGCGGCCTCTACAAGACCACGGACGGCGGGAAGTCCTGGTCGCTCGTTCTCAAGGGCGGCAACCTCTCGACCGGCTGCTCCGGCCTCGCGATGGACCCGAAAAACCCGGACCGCCTCTTCGCGGGGCTCTGGGATTTCCGGCGCAAGGGCTGGACCTTCCGCTCCGGCAGCGACGGGCCGACAGGCGTCTCCGGCTCGGGCCTCTTCCTCACGGAGGACGGCGGCACGACGTGGACGAAGCTCGACGCGAAGTCGGCGCCCGGCCTGCCCGAGGGGCCGTGGGGCCGCCTCGACGTCGCGATCGCGCCCTCGAAGCCCGAACGCGTTTACGCCGTCATCGAGGGCGTGAAGTCGGCGCTCTTCCGCTCCGACGACGGCGGAAGGACGTGGGCGCGCAAGGACGACAGCCAGCGGATGGTCTGGCGGCCGTTCTACTTCTCGCGCCTCATCGTCGATCCGACGAACCCGGACCGCGTCTACAAGCCGAACCTCACGCTCATCGCATCCGAGGACGGAGGCGAGAGCTTCGGCGACGTGGGCGGCGGCACGCACGGGGACCACCACGACGTCTGGATCAACCCGAAGAACCCGAAGCACGTCGTCACGGGCGACGACGGCGGGCTCTGGATCTCCCACGACGGCGCGAACCGCTGGTGGAAGTGCAACAACCTGCCGGTCTCGCAGTTCTACCACGTGTCCGTGGACGAGAAGGAGCCGTACCAGGTCTACGGCGGGCTGCAGGACAACAGCTCGTGGGCCGGCGACTCCGCGTATCCGGGCGGCATCACGAACGGCCGGTGGGAGAACCTGTACAACGGCGACGGATTCTGGGTGTTCGTGGACCCGGCCGACCCGAACTTCGTCTACGCGGAAATGCAGGGCGGCTTCATCGGCCGGGTGGACCGGAAGACGCTCGCGGCGCGCGACATCCAGCCGAAGGCGCTCTACAAGGAAAAGCTGCGCTGGAACTGGAACACGCCGATCCACGTCTCGCGCCTCGAGAAGGGCAAGCTCTACATCGGCGCCCAGTTCCTCTTCGTGACGAAAGACGCAGGCCAGTCGTGGCAGCGCATCTCGCCCGATCTCACGACGAACGATCCGGAGAAGCAGAAGCAGGAGCAGTCGGGCGGCATCACCGTGGACAACTCGGCCGCCGAAATGCACACGACGATCTATTCGATCTCGGAAAGCCCGCGCGACGCCAGGACGATCTGGGTGGGCACGGACGACGGCAACCTCCAGCTCACGCACGACGGCGGAGCCGCGTGGGCGAACCTCGTGAAGAACGTGCCGGGCCTCCCGCCCGCGAGCTGGGTCTCCTGGGTCGAGGCCGGCCCGCACGCGGACGGAACGGCGTACGCGGCGTTCGACCGGCACACGTTTGGCGACCTGGAGCCGTGGGTCTACGCGACGAAGGACTTCGGGAAGACCTGGGAGCGGATCGCGGGCCCGTCCTCGGGCGTCCGCGGCTGGGCGTACGTGATCCGGGAAGACCCCGTGCGGGAGGGCCTCCTCTACCTCGGGACCGAATTCGGCCTCTGGATCTCCGGGGACGCCGGGAAGACCTGGCGCGAGTTCAAGGGCGGGAACTTCCCGTCCGTCTCCGTGCGCGACCTCGCGTTCCAGACGCGCAACCACGACCTCGTCGTCGCGACGCACGGGCGCGGGATCTGGATCGTCGACGACCTGACGCCGCTCCGCGCGCTCACGGAGGACGTTCTCGCGAAGGACGTCGCGTTCCTTCCCGGACGCCCGGTCGTCCAGAAGCCGCGCGGCCAGGGCGGCTGGCCCGAGGGCGACGCGACGTTCGTCGGGTCGAACCCGCCGTCGGGCGCCGTCATCTCCTATTACCAGAAGACGCGCCACACGTTCGGGCGGATCAAGCTCGAGGTCCTCGACGCCTCGGGCCGCGTGGTCGACACGCTGTCTGCGGGCAAGAGGAAGGGGATCAACCGCGTCGTCTGGTCGATGCAGGAGAAGCCGCCGCGCGTCCCGACGGCCGCGCAGGCCGGCGGCGCCGGCTCGGGGCCGCGGGTTCTTCCCGGCACGTACACGGTGCGCCTGACGAAGGGAAAGCACGTCGTTCAGGCGCCGCTCGTCGTCTCGCTCGACCCGAAGGCGCCGTTCACGCTCGCGGACCGCAAGGCCCAGTACGACGCCGCGATGAGGGCGCACGCGCTCTTCGGGCGCATGAGCGACGTCGTGGACCGCCTGAACGCCACCCGCGCCCTCTCGGGCGCGCGTGCGAAGGGCCTGCCCGCCGGCGACGCCCTGCGCGCGGAACTCGAGGCGTTCGGGGCGAAGGCCGACGCGATCCGCAAGGACGTCGTCGCCACGTCCGAGGGCGGCGCGATCACGGGAGAGGAACGCCTGCGCGAGCACCTCGCGTACGTCTACGACGCGATCCTCTCGTACGAGGGCCGGCCGGGCGACTACCAGGTCGAGCGCGTCGCCGTCCTCGAGCGCGAGCTCGAGGAGGTCGAGGGCCGCGCGTCGGCGCTCGCGGCGAAGGATCTCCCCCCGCTCAACGAGAAGCTGCGCGCGAGAAAGCTCGCTCCGATCGACTGACGGCCGCGCCCCTCAGGCGTGGGCCTCGAGGAACGCCCGGACCTCGGGGAAGGACGCCGACGGCACGCGGTGGCCGCCGTCGTGGAGGAGGTGAGCGGCGGATCGGAATCGCGAGGCGAGGATTTCTCGGTAGGGCGCGATGCGAGCGGCGGGGTAGTAAGGGTCGTCGTTCGTCGAGACGTGGAGAACGTCCGTCGCGGCCGAGGCCGCGGTCGGATCTCCGGGCGAGGTCCACTCGCCCGGGACGCCGCCGCAGAACGAGAGGACCGCGGAGAAGGCGAGCCCGTCCGGAGGCGACGCCGCGAGCCTGTAGTTGAACGAGCACGGCTGGCTGAAGCCCGCGAGGACGGCGCGCGCGCGGTCGCCGCCGTTCTCGGCGGCCCATGCGAGCGCGGCGACGACGGCCCGCCGGTGCACGAGCCGGTTGTCCTCGGCGTGCGGCGAGACACCCCAGTGGAACCCTCTCTTCGGCTCGGGATCCTCGAGGCCCGAGAGAAGCGCCGAGTGCGGTCCCTGGAGCGAAACGACGAGAAAGGACGGCGGCGCGACCTTGACGAGGACCGCGAGAAGCGCCTCGGCGTCCATTCCGTAGCCGTGCATGCCGAGGAGAACGGGCGCGAGGCCGGGCCGCTCCTGCCAGTGCGCGAGGAGGCGCAGGGGGACCTCAACCGTCAGCAACGCCTCGACTTCGCTCGACACCGCGCCTCCTCCGGGAACAACCGGCCCGCCTCTCTCGTATGAGAGACCGTGGAGATGTTGGCATGACCGCGGCAATCGAGGTCCGGGGCCTCCGGAAGACCTACCGACCGGCCTTCGGGGGGCGCGCGATCGACGCGCTCCTCGGGATCGACCTCGAGGTCCGACAGGGCGAGCTCTTCGGCCTCCTCGGACCGAACGGGGCGGGGAAGACGACGACCGTCAAGATCCTCCTCGGCCTCACGCACCCGACGGCGGGAGAGGCGTCGCTCCTCGGCCTGCCCGCGAAAGATCCCGAGAGCCGCCGGCGCGTCGGCTACCTGCCCGAGGGCCACCGCTTCCCCGGCTACCTCACGGCGCGCCAGACGCTCTCCGTCTTCGGCCGCATGTCGGGCGTCGATCACGCGGCGCTCAACGCGCGCATTCCCGATCTCCTCTCGCGCGTGAAGCTCGCGGACTGGGCCGACGTGAAGGTGAAGAAATTCTCCAAGGGCATGACGCAGCGCCTCGGCCTCGCGGCCGCGCTCGTCCACGAGCCCGAGGTCCTCCTCCTCGACGAGCCGACGGACGGCGTCGACCCCGTCGGACGGCGCGAGATCCGCGACCTTCTGCGCGCCGAGGCGGGCCGGGGTCGCGCGATCCTCCTCAACTCCCACCTCCTCTCGGAGATCGAGCTCACGTGCGACCGCGTGGCCGTCCTGCGCAAGGGCAGAGTCGCGGCGATGGGGACGGTGGAGGAATTGACGAAGAGAGAGGAAGGGAAAGATTCTTTGAAGGTCTACAGGCTGGTGGCGACGGGCGTCGACGACACGGTCCTTGCGGCGCTTCGCGAGGCGGGGGCCGGGGCAGAGCGCGTGAACGGTCATTTCCAGCTCTCCGCCCGCGACCCGCAGCACCTCAATGCCTTGATCGACACGGCCCGCGCCCGCGGCGCGCTGCTGACGGAGCTGACACCGGAAAAGACGACCCTCGAAGACGTGTTCGTCGACCTCGTCAAAGCCTCCACGTCGGAGCAACCGCAATGAAGAGGAAGATTCTCGGATTTCTTAGGAGGGTGAGTGGGGCCGGGGCCGATCCCGGCGGCGCGGTTCCTCGCGCCGCGTCCTCCTCTTCACCTTCTAAGAAAGTCTTTTTTCACCGTCTCCCGCACCGAGAAGCTGGAGGCTGAGAAACGTGCGTGCATTAGCCGCCAACATCGAAGAGGTCTTCCGCGAAGCGGCGGCGCGCTGGACGCTCGTCGCGTACTTCGCGCTCTCGTCGCTTTTCATCCTCCTCTTCGCGGTTGCCGTGAATCTCGACGTCGTGAACGGCGCGCTCGC
Source organism: Thermoanaerobaculia bacterium (assembly GCA_049581965.1). Lineage (GTDB taxonomy): Bacteria > Acidobacteriota > Thermoanaerobaculia > UBA5066 > UBA5066 > Fen-183. Next base: position 6,068 of record JBAUSZ010000472.1, read on the forward strand.
GGGCGCGAGGATCTTCGGCCAGAACGTCCACATGGGGCGGCAGACCGTGGACCTCGACAAGCTCGTGCTCGGCTTCGAGTCGGGCTTCGCGGGCTTCCTCTACGTCGTCGGAACGTTCCTCGCGATCTTCGCGACGGCCCATCTCGTGCCGCGCCTGATGGAGAAGGGCACGGTGGACCTCTACCTCTCGCGCCCCGTCGGCCGGGTGCCGCTCCTCCTCTCGCGCTACCTCGGCGGCCTCCTCCTCTCGGCTTCGAACCTCTTCTACCTCCTGGGTTCGATGTGGCTCCTCGTCATCTGGAAGACGCGTCTCGTCCACCCGCGCTTTTTCTTTGCCGCCGGGATCATCCTGTTCGGGATCGCGGCCCTCATGGCGTTCGCGTTCCTCGTCGGGACGCTCACGTCCTCGACGGCCGTCTCGATCATGGCGACGTTCGCGCTCTTCTTCCTGTCGATCGTGCTCTTCAATCTTCACACCCACACGGCGATTTTTTCTTCTGAATGGGCCGTGTGGCTCGTCAACGGGCTCTACTGGGCCTGCCCCAAGACCGTCGAGATCGGCCGCGCGGTCGTCGGACTCGTCAGCGGCGAGAACGGCCCCATCCGGGACCGCGGCACCCTCGCTTTCGCCCCCTTTTTGAGCACCGGTCTTTTCGGACTCGTCTCACTCGCACTCGCGTGCCTCCGTTTCCGGAGAAAGGACTTCTGACCATGAAGCGACTCGCCTCCGCTCTCGCGCTCGCCTTTGCCATCTCGCTCCCGGCCGCCGCTGCGAGCGACGACGCTCTCGCGCTCGTCCCGGCCGACGCGGCCTCCGTGGGCGTCATCCACGTCGCGGACCTGCGTACGAGCCCGCTCGCGGCCCGCGTCTTCTCCGACACGGACAAGCTCACCGTGGACGGCGACGCCGCGCGGTTCCTCGACGAGGCCCGCCTGAACCCGAAGCAGGACGTCGACACGGTCGTCGCGGCCGGCTCGCCGAAGGGCGCCGGCGGGAGCGACGGCTGGGGCCTCGTCCTCTTCGAGGGCCGTTTCGACCCGGACGCGCTCTCGGCCGCGCTCG
>JBAUSZ010000473.1:0-27147 GCA_049581965.1 Thermoanaerobaculia bacterium
GGCGGTGGCCGCGGCCTCCACGGTCGCTCGGCCCGACCCCGAGCTCGCCTCGATCGCCAGCCTTCCGCGCATCGACGAACACGCTCTCCCGTACCTCGAAGGAGGCCGCTCGTGAACCGTCCCCGCACGCTCGTCCTCGCCGCTCTCGCCGTCGTCCTCTTCCTCGCGGCCACGCTCGGGATCCGCTGGGCGGCCTTCGGCAGGCCCTCCCCGGCGATGAAGGCGCGGCCGCCGCTCGCCCGATTCGACGAGCCGGCGCCGGCTGCCCGCGTTCCGCTCCCGATCCGCATCGACGTTCCGAAGGTGCCGTGCTGGTCCTGCCCCGAGAGCGACAAATGGCCCGTCCGGTTCCGGACCGACCTCGACGCTCTCGCGCCGCTCGGCGACGGGCCCTCGAACGCCGCGCTCTGGCTGAAGGACTTCGCGAAGCCGCAGGGAGCGCGCCTCTCGGAGGCGGAGGCGGCGATGAAGCGCCGTGTCGAGGCGCCGGATGGCATCGGCCTCGTTCTCCCTCCCGACGATCCCCTTCTGAAGGAAGCCGAGCCGTGGGCCGACCAGGCGACGATGCGCTTCTACCCGGACGTGTGGGGCGGCGAGGGAGCCTCGACGCCGATCCCGAACCTCCTCGTGGCGCTGTCCTTCGCGAGATCGTGGACGGCCCGTGCCGCGTCGAGCCCCGACGCCCCGGCGGCGCTCGAGGACTGCCGCCGCGCGATCCGCTGGGGACGGCTTCTCCGCCAGGAGGACGCGACGGTCATCCAGGATCTCGTCGGCCTCGCGAGCATCCGGATCGGAGCCGAGCGGCTCTACGCCCTCGCGGCGCGCCGCGGTGACCAGCCGCTCATGCTCGCTGCGGCGATCGTGCAGGGCGAGGCGTCATCGCAGCGCCTCCGCACGGCGCAGGTCCTGACCCGCCTGTCCGTCGAACCCGGGGAGAAGAGCGCTCTCACCGAGAAAAGAGTCGACGACCTCATCGGGGCCGCAAAGAGCTTGCCCGACCGCCGCTTTCGAGGTGAGGCGATCGTCATGCTCGGGTTCGTGCGCTTCACGGGCACGTCCGCCCAGCGTGTGAAGGCCGAGGCGTGTCTCGCAGAGCTGAAGTCGTCGAGAGACGCGTTCATGGCCGGCAACGCCCGATCGGCCCTCGAGCTCCGGCGCGAGGAGCTCGCGCACTTCGCCGGCGACTCGAAGAGCTGACCCGACCCGAGGGCGGATCTCGCCTGGGCACGCGTCGTCCTCGCCGCGAGCGCTCCCTATAATCGTCGTCGCCATGGGCTTCCAGACTCCTCCTCCCGGGCAGGCGGCGCGACCCGAGCCGCCGTCGCGCTTCGACGCGGGAAGACCCGCGCCGCCGATGGGGCCGTCCGGGAGGACGATCCTCCTCGTCGTCGCCGCGGCTCTGGGCGCGATCTGGATCTTCACGCGGCAACCGCAACGGCTCGCCGCCGCGGCGCTCCCGCGCCTGACGGCGGACGGTGCCTCCACGGGGGAAACGGGGTCGGCCGACCGCTGCCTCGGCGCGAAGGGCTGCCTGATCGTCTACGTCGCGCCGTGGTGCGGGCCGTGCAAGCAGTCGCTCCCGCACGACCGGGCGCTCGCGGACCTCGTCAAGGGCCGAGGGATCGAGACGACGTTCGTCGTCGGGATGGACACCCTCCCGAAATGCCGGGAGATGGCTCGTGCGATCGGCCGCGAGGTCCTCGTGGACGAGGAGGGGACGTGGGCGAGGAAGATGGGAATCCGGGGAGTCCCCCACTTCCTCGTCACCGGGAACGACGGGAAAGTGCTCAGACGCCAGGCCGGCGCCCTTCTCGGCGCGCCGGAGGAGTTCGCGCGCCGGCTCGGGCTCTGAGATCGAGCCCGTCCTATACTCGCCACCGCTCGAAAGACAGTCGAAACCGCGGCGCCCGTGCGCCGCTCAAAAGGAGGACTTCGTGAAACGTACCCTCTTGGCCGTTCTCGCCCTCGCGCTCCTCTCGGGATTCTCCACGCCGGCCGCCGCAGCAGACGCCGTCGTTCTGCGCGCCGTCACGATCGAGACGAGCGACGTCGGCACCTACGTCAAGGAGATCGACAAGGCGCGCGCGATGATGAAGCGCCTCGAGAGCCCGAGTGTGACCCGCGTCTTCCAGGCGCGTTTCGCGGGGCCGAACGCCGGCGTCGTCGTCGTGGCCCAGGAGTGGCCGAGCATGGCCGCGTTCGCGAAAGACGTCGCGAAGGTCGATGCGGACGCCGAGTACCAGGCCTGGCTGAAGGGCCTCTCGAAGATCCGCAAGGTGCTGTCGGACAGCCTCTATACCGAGCTCAAGCCCTAGATCCCGCCCGGGGGGGAGCCCGGTAACATCCCCCACGTGGACTCAACCGCCCTCTTCGGCGCGTCCGTCCGGTCGATGCTCCGGAACAAGCTGCGCAGCTCGCTCACGATCCTCGGGATCACGATCGGGATCGCGGCCGTGATCTGCGTCGTGGCGATCGGAAAGGCGGGACAGGCCCGCGTGGAGCAGCACCTCGCGAACCTCGGAGACAACTTCGTCTGGATCGAGGCGGGAGGGCGCGCCGTGAACGGCGTGCGGACGGGGCCGCGGGGCACGAAGACGCTCACGCTCGGCGACGCCGTCGCGATCAAGAACCAGATTCCGCTGATCAAGAACGTGTCGGCGAACGTCGATTCCTCGATCCAGGTCGTCTACGGAAACCAGAACTGGTTCACGACCTTCCGGGGCGTCTCCCCGGAGTACTTCGAGATCAAGCGCTGGACGATCGAGCTCGGCGCCATCTTCGCGCAGGACGACGTCGAACGGGCGGCGGACGTCTGCGTCATCGGCCGGACGATCCGCAGGAACCTCTTCGGGGTGGAGGACCCGATCGGCAAGGTAATCCGGCTGAGGAGCCTGCCGTGCAAGGTGGTCGCGACCCTCGCGCCGAAGGGGCTCTCTTTGTCCGGCCAGGACCAGGACGACACGATCGTCCTTCCCTATTCGACCGCCCAGAAGAAGCTCATGGGAATCACCTGGCTCGACGACATCCTCTGCTCGGCGATCTCGCAGGACGTCGTCAAGCTCGCGGGCCAGCAGATCGCCGCGCTCCTGCGCGAGCGCCATCATCTTCGCCCGGAGGAAGAGGACGACTTCAACATCCGCAACCCCGAGGACGTCATCCAGGCACAGCTCGAGGCGAGCCACACGCTCACGCTGCTCCTGATCGCGATCGCGTCGATCTCGCTCCTCGTCGGCGGCATCGGCATCATGAACGTGATGCTCGTGTCGGTCACGGAGCGCACGCGGGAGATCGGCGTCCGCGTGGCGGTCGGCGCGACCGAGGAGGCGATCCAGCTCCAGTTCCTGGGCGAGTCCGTGATGCTGAGCGCGGTCGGCGGAGCGGCGGGCGTCGTCGTCGGCATCGTCGGCTCGTTTTTCGCCGGGCGCGCGCTCGGGTGGGAGATGCCGATGTCCGTCGAGGCCGTGATCCTGGCCGCGCTCTTCTCCGTCGCGGTCGGGGTCTTCTTCGGTTACTACCCCGCGCGCAAGGCTTCCCGGCTCGATCCGATCGAGGCCCTTCGCTATGAGTGAGACGAGGGGACGCGGCCGCCGCAGGTTCTGGCTGGCCGTGGCCGCCGGCGCCTGCGCGCTCGCGGTGCTGATCGGCTCGCGTCTCCTCGATCGCGGAGAGCGCCTCACTCACCTCACCGCGAAAGTGCAGCGAGGCGAGATCCGGGACGTCGTGGACGCGACCGGCACGGTCAACGCCGTCATCACCGTGCAGGTCGGCTCGCAGGTGTCGGGGACCATCGCGAAGCTCCATGCAGACTTCAATTCTCGCGTCCGAAAGGGCGACGTCGTCGCGCTGATCGACCCACAGCTCTTCGAAGGCGCCCTGAAGCAGGCGGTCGCAGACCTCGAGAACGCGCGGGCGAACGTCGTCGCCGCCGACGCCAACGTCGTGAAGGCGCGGGCGACGCTCGAGCAGACGAAGGCCGACTACGAACGCGCCCAGTCGATGGCGAAAGACGGCGTCGGCACACAGCAGGCGCTCGACCAGGCGAGGGCGGGCTACGAGTCCGCGAGGGCGTCCGTCGACGGCGCGGTCGCGAACGTCTCGCAGGCGAAGGCACAGGTCAGCCAGAAGGACGCCGCCGTGGCTGTGGCCCGCACGAACCTCGCGTACACCGTGATTCGCTCCCCGATCGACGGGATCGTCGTCGCGCGAAACGTCGACGTCGGGCAGACCGTCGCGGCCTCGCTCCAGGCCCCGACCATCTTCACGATCGCGCAGGACCTCACGAAGATGCTCGTCTACGCGAAGGTGGACGAGTCCGACGTCGGCCGCATCCGGATGCGGCAGCCCGTCACGTTCAAGGTGGACGCGTTTCCGAAGCAGGTCTTTACCGGGGCCGTGAGCCAGGTGCGGATGAACCCGACGACGGTCCAGAACGTCGTCACGTACGACGCGGTCGTCGAATTCCAGAATCCGGATCTCAAGCTCTTCCCCGGCATGACGGCGTACGTGACGATTCCCGTCGCCACGGTCGAGGACGTCGTCAAGGTCCCGAACGCCGCGCTGCGCTACAAACCGCCGATGTCGCCGGAGGTCGTGCGTGCGCTCTACGCCAGGTACGGGATCGGAGCCGGCGCGAGGCCGGACGCCGCTCCGGTGTCGGCCGGCGCGGGCGGCACGGGGTCCTCGTCTCCGGAGGCGCGGCGAGCCCCGCGCCGCGAGGAGGCCGTGGTCTGGAAGCGTCTCGCCGACGACTCGCTCGTCCCGGCCCGGATCTCGCTCGGCATCACGGATCACACCTACACGCAGGTCGCCGGCGTGCTCGACGGAAAGCTCGAGCCGAACGACGACGTCGTGACGAGCTCGGTGGCGTCCAGGTCCCTGCCGCCCGGCGCCCAGGGGATCCGGCGTTGACGCCCGCGGACGGCGAAGCGGTCATTCGCGTCGAGGACGTCCACAAGTACTACGATCTGGGCGAAACCCGTGTCCACGCGCTCCGCGGCGTGAGCGTCTCGGTCGAGCGCGGCGGTTTCGCCGCGATCATGGGAGCGAGCGGCTCGGGCAAGTCGACCTTCATGAACATCCTCGGCTGCCTCGACCGGCCGACGTCCGGGCGCTACCTGCTCGACGGCATCGACGTCTCGGGCCTTCAGAAGCGGGATCTCGCGGCGATCCGGAACCGAAAACTGGGCTTCGTCTTCCAGGGGTTCAACCTCCTTCCGCGGACGACGGCCCTCGAGAACGTGCAGCTCCCGACGATGTACAGCCCCGTCGACAAGCTCGAGCGCGGAGCGCGCGCCCAGGAGGCGCTCGAGCTCGTCGGCCTCGCGGACCGGGCACACCACGTCCCCTCGCAGCTCTCCGGCGGGCAACAGCAACGTGTCGCGATCGCGCGGGCCCTCGTGAACCGCCCGTCCATCCTTCTGGCGGACGAGCCGACCGGCAACCTCGACAGCCGGACGTCGGTCGAGATCCTCGAGATCTTCCAGGAGCTGAACGGGCGCGGGCTCACGATCGTGCTGGTCACGCACGAGCACGACATCGCGCAGTTCGCGAGACGCGTCCTGTCGTTCCGCGACGGGAAGATCAAGAAGGACGAGCCCGTACCCGAGCCTCCGCGGGCGCGCGACGTGCTGCGGGCCCTGCCCGTACTCGAGGACTGACGGCGCCCTCGCCCAGCCCCCGCGGCCCGGGCGAGTCGCTTGACAGACCTGGTCGATTGATGAGAGCTTGTCTCAAATAGGAGGAATCTCCATGAAACTCCGCGTCGCTTGCTCTCTGCTCGCCGTGGCCGCGCTGTCGGCGCCCGTCGCCCTTGCGCAGACTTCGAAAACATTCGTCTTCGGCACGTACTACTACTGCACACAGGCGAAGGCCGAGCGCGCCGACGCCATCTTCAAGGATCACGTAGCGCCGCTCCTGAAGGCCGAGATCGCCGCAGGGCGCATTTCCGCTTTCGGCTGGGGCAAGCACTGGGAGGGGGGCGAGTGGCGGCGCCTCGAGTACATGGCCGGCAAGGACCTCGACAAGATGGTGGACGCGCGCGAGGCGGTCATCAAGAAGCTCGCGGCCTCCGACCAGGCGAAGATCATGGAGGAGCTCCAGACGATTTGCGCGTCCCACGACGACTACATCTGGGCGTCGGTCGTCGGCTCGCAGAACCTCAGCGACGTCGGGCGCGTTCGCTCGCCGGTCGCGATGTCCACGTACTACGTCAACGACCAGTCCTCGGACGACGAGGCCAACGAGATCGTCAAGACGGCGCTCGCACCCATCCTGAATCAGCACGTGAAGGAGGGCAAAATCGCCTCCTGGAACTGGCTCGAGCACCAGATGGGCGGGAAGTACCGGCACCTTCTGGTCATCGACGGCGCCGATCACAAGAGCCTGCTCAACTACTGGGGGGTCCTGGCGCCCGCCTTCAGCAAGGCGCAGCCCGAACTCTACCGGCGCTTCGGGCAGCTCTGCTTCTCCCACAGCGACTACATCTGGGACATGACGACGAACTGACGGAACGAGTTCGCGGAAGGGGCCTCCTCCGAGCCGCTGGCGGAACGCGAGCCGGCCGGCCCATACTGGGGCCGGAAGCGAGGAGGAGGACCGCCATGTCCAAGAAGATCCTGATGCTCGTGGGCGACTTCGTCGAGGACTACGAGGCGATGGTGCCCTTCCAGGCGCTCCAGATGGTCGGGCACACCGTTCACGCCGTCTGCCCGGACAAGAAGGCGGGCGAGAAGGTGCGCACGGCCGTCCACGACTTCGAGGGAGACCAGACTTACAGCGAGAAGCCGGGCCATGCCTTCGCCCTGAACTTCTCCTTCGCCGACGTGAAGGAAGCCGGCTACGACGCGCTCGTCGTCCCAGGTGGACGGGCACCGGAGTACCTGCGCCTGAATGCCCGCGTCCTCGAGATCGTCCGGCACTTCATGACGAGCGGCAAGCCGGTCGCGTCCATCTGCCATGGCGCGCAGATCCTCGCGGCCGCCGGGGTCCTCGACGGCAGGAAGTGCTCGGCCTACCCGGCGGTCGGCCCGGAGGTGACGCGGGCCGGGGGCCGCTACGCCGAGATCGCCGTGGACCAGGCCGTGACGGACGGGAATCTCGTCACGGCGCCCGCCTGGCCGGCGCATCCCGTCTGGCTCTCGCAGTTCACGAAGCTCCTCGAGTCGCGCGTTCCGGTCCATTCGTGAGCCCCGCTGCAGCCCTCGGGCCGCGCGACGGTCTCGTGCTGGCTCTCGGCTGCGGCGGCGCGCGGGGCCTCGCCCACGTCGGCGTCCTCGAGGTGCTCGAGGAGCACGGGATCCGGGTTCGAGCGATCGCGGGGGCGAGCATCGGAGCCGAGATGGGCGCCTTCTACGCCCACGGCGTGCCGATCGCCGAGATGGTGCGACGCTGCGAGAACCTCGACCGGCAGCAGACGTTTCGGCTCTTCCTCCCGGATCTTCCGACGGGAGGACTCGCATCGGGGCGCCTCATGGATTCCTTCTTCCACGAGCTCCTCGGGGACGTCTCGTTCGGGGAACTCCGGATCCCGTTCGTCGCCGTCGCGACGGACCTGGACTCCGGCGACGAGGTGATCCTCGATCGAGGATCCGTCGTCGACGCCGTCCGCGCGAGCGTTTCCCTGCCGGGCGTTCTCGCGCCCCGCATGCTGGAGGGGCGAATCCTCATCGACGGCGGCGCGGCGAACCCGCTGCCTGCGGACGTCGCACGGAGGACGTTCGGGGGCCCGGTCGTGGCGGTCGCCGTCCACGCCGCTGCGGCCCGCCTGCGCCGTCGCCTCGCGGATCTCCAGCCGCAAGGAGGAGGCTGGAGAGCCGGGGCCCGCGCTCTTCTCGGCCAGGCGTGGGTGCGCGAGACGAATGCGATCCGCAGTTACCTCGAGGACCAACTCGCGAAGCACCCCGAGCAGGAAGGCCTGACGATGCCGACCGCGCGGGTCGTTTTTCAGCGGGCCCAGGACATCGCGGAGGACGCGGTCGTTCGCGCCCGCCTGGCGACGAGCCCGCCGGACCTCCTCCTCGTGCCCGACCTGTCCGAGTTCGGGACGCTCGAGTTCCACCGCGGAAAGGAGATCGTCGAGGCCGGACGCTGCGCGGCGCGGGCGGCGCTGCAGCGCCTCGAGAACCTGGCGCGAAACGCCGAGGAGCGGTGAGAGCAGGGCGCAGGCCGGCTACGGCATCGGCTTGAGGTTGACCTCGCGGAGATACCGCGTTCCGAGGGCGTCGCGCATCGCGAAGCGCGGGGCGATCATTTCCTGCTGCTTGGCCTCGTCCTTCGTCTTGAACTGCTTCTCGGCGATGGCCTTCCTCTTGTCGTCGTCGGCCTGGTTGTAGTCCAGGGCCTTGCCGAAGCTCGGGAAGAGCGTCGCGATGGCGATGTCCCAGTCGTTGGCGTCGCGCGGGATGTTCAGGAGGATCTTCGTGTCGAGGATGAGGCCCTGCTTTTTCGCCTCGCTGGCGGTGGCCATGTAAGTCGCGCGCAGGTACTTCATGTAGTCATCGTATTTGCCGGGCTTCGTCCGGATGTAGTTGACCGCCCAGACGGGGCCTTCTGTGTAGTGCTCCTGCGCGAGCGCCGGAGCGGCGGCGAGACAGGACCCGAGGAACAGGATGCTGGCGACGATTTTCTTCAAAGGACCTCCTCTTTCATTCGAGTTGTGGAGATGGGCGAAGGGACGTTCGATCGCGGACCGTATCATTTCCTGCCCGGCCCGCGCGGCGGCTCGTCCCGGCGGAGGGCAGAACTCACCTTTCCCATTGCGGGCACGGGCGGAGGTGCCTACGTTCGGCTCAGGGCGGGCACACCCGGCTCGATCGAGGTGCCGAAATGCGACTCGCGGGCGCTCGACTGCGTTTCTCGGGGGCGGGGCTTCTCCTGGCCGTCGCAACACCGTTCTCCTCGGTCGCTCGCGCCGGAGCGGACATCTGGGTGAGTGGCGGGCCATTCGGCGGACATGTCAGAGCCTTGGCCATCGACCCCTCAACTCCCACGACGCTTTATGCCGGGACGGCCGGGGGCGTTTTCAAGTCCACCGATTCCGGCGGTACCTGGGCGGCCTCCAGCAAGAGGCTGCCCATTCTCGTCGACTCCCAGCGCCCGCGCCGCCTCGACGAGATCGAGTCCGTGAGTGTCACTGCCCTGGCCATCGATCCCGCGACCCCCGCCACGCTCTTTGCCGGGACCGACGGCGGCGGAGTCTTCAAATCCACCGACTCCGGCGGCATCTGGGCCGCCGCCAACTCGGGACTCACGAACCTGGACGTCACTGCCCTCGCCATCAATCCGTCGACTCCCATGACGGTTTTCGCCGGGACATCCGGCGGCGGCGTCTTCAAGTCCAACGACTCCGGCGGCACATGGACCGCCATCAACTCGGGATTGACGAACCTGACCGTCCGGGCGCTGGCCATCCATCCCTCGGCCCCCGCCACGCTCTATGCCGGGACATCCGGCGGGGTCTTCAAGTCCGCCAACTCCGGCGGCACCTGGGCCGCCATCAACGTCGGGCTGACGACCCTGACCGTCACGGCCCTGGCCATCAATCCCTCGAAACCCGCCACTCTCTACGCCGGGACGTTCGGCAGCAGCGGCGGGGTCTTCAAGTCCATCGACTCCGGCGGCACGTGGACGCCACCGGGCGAAGGCCTGACGTATACGCTGGTCGCCGCACTGGCCATCAATCCCTCCGCTCCCACGACCGTTTTCGCAGGGACGTCCGGCGGCGGAGTCTTCAAGTCCACAGACTCCGGCGCCATCTGGGCGGCCCTCAACGCGGGACTGACGAACCTGAACGTCGCGGCCCTGGCCACCAGTCCCTCGACCGTCACGACCCCGGCCAGGCTCTATGCCGGGACGAACTTTGGCGGCGGGGTCTTCAGCTCCGCCACCTCCGGGGGCATCTGGACCGCTGCCAACGCGAAATTGGCAAGCCTGACCGTCGGAGCCTTGGCCGTCGATCCCTCGGCTCCCGGCACGCTCTACGCCGGGACTCTCGGTGCCAGCAGCGCGGTCTTCAAGTCCCTCGACTCCGGCGGCACCTGGGCCGCGGCAAGCACGGGGCTCCAAAGTCAGAACGTCTTTTCGCTGGCCATCGATCCCGCGCACCCGACCACGCTCTACGCCGGGACGTACGGGGGCGGTGTCTTCAGATCCACCGACTCCGGCGGCACCTGGGCCGCCACCAACGCAGGACTGACGAACCTGAACGTCACCGCCCTGGCCATTCATCCCACGACCCCTACCACGCTCTACGCCGGGGCGGCGGGCGGGGTTGTCGGGGTCTTCAAGTCCATCGACTCCGGTGGCACATGGACCGCCGTCGACGCGGGATTGAGCTACGCCAACGTCTACGCCGTGGCCATCGACCCCGCGAACGGCGGGACGACCTACGTCGGGACGGCGGGAGGCATGGGCGGGGTCTTCAAATCTACCGATTCCGGCAGGACCTGGACCTCCGCCGGGCTCGCGAACCAACACGTCATCGCCCTGGCCATCGACCGCGCGACTCCCGCAAGGCTTTACGCCGGGACCCTCGACGGAGGTGTCTTCAGGTCCCCCGATTCCGGCCAGACCTGGGTCGCGGCGAGCACGGGACTGTCGAGCCCGGCGATCCGCGCCCTCGCCGTCAGCCCCACGGCCCCCGCGACGCTCTACGCCGGGACCCTCGACGGCGGTGTCTTCGAGTCTGCGGACTCGGGCGGCACCTGGACCGCCATTCGCGCGGGCTTGCCGGATCTTCCGGTCCTCGCCCTCGACGCCACGCGGGCGGCGACCGTTTTCGCCGGGCTCACGGGCGGAAGCGTATGGCAGTGGACTTCGGCCGCCGGGCCGGCGAGCGTTTCCTGTTTCGTACCGATCGTCCTCGACGTCGTCGGGCTGGCGCACTACACGAGCGAACTGCAGCTCACGAACCTCGGAGCTACCTCCGCGTCCGTGAGGCTCACCTATACGAGCTCGATCGGCTCGGGCGCAGGCGACGTCGTGGAGACGGTCCCTGCCGGCCAGCAGGCCGTCTACCCCGACGCCATCTCGCATCTCAGGACGCGGGGCGTTCCCATCCCGACCTCGGGGAATCAGGGGGGAACGCTTCTCCTCTCCGCTCCCAGCGCGGGCGTACGCGCGACGGTTCGCACGAGCGCCGATACGGTGGCTCCGCAGCCGGTGGGACGCGCCGGGCTGGCCTACGCCGACAGCGACCCGGCGTCGTCGTCCTCGACGGCAAGGCTTTACGTCTACGGCCTGAGGACGAACGACGCCGACCGCTCCAATCTCGCCGTCTGCAACATGGGGGGCGACCCAGTCTCGCTGAAGGTCACCGTCGTCTCCGGAGACGAAGGGCGATCGTTTGAAGTGACAGCCGGCGTCCCGCTGCCGCTCCCAGCCTATGGCTGGTACCAGTACTCCGGCGTCCTGAATTCCAGCGGCTTCTCCTCCGGGTACGCGATCGTGGAGAGGGTGTCGGGCAGCGGGCCATTCGGCGCCTACGGCGTCGTCAACGACCAGAAGACCAATGACGGCTCCTTCATCCCGGCCCTCGCGGGAACACAGAACGGAACCAGGCTGACGATTCCGGTTCTCGTCGAGACCGGCGCCTTCGAGTCGGAGCTGATCCTGACGAACCGCGGAAACGCCAGCGCGCACTTCACGCTGCGCTACGTCGAGTCTCTCTCTCCGGCAAAGGGGCCGGGTGGGATAACGAGCATCGACGTCGCCGCCGGCCGGCAGATGATCATTCCAAGAGCCATCGACTTCCTGAGGTCGAAAGGAGTCGGCATCGGGGCCCGTGGCGAGGCAGGCTACGCGGGGAGCGTGCAGGTGCAGGTGAGCGGCGTCGGCCTGGAGAGCGTCTTTGCCGGAGCGCGGACCTCCTCGCTCTCGCCGGCAGGAGGGCAGTTCGGACTCTTCTACCAGGGGATCGACTCGAGCCAGGAGGCTTCCGACACGGCGTTCGTTTTGGGCCTGAAGGCGGACGTGAACAACAGGAGCAACGTGGCGGTCGTCAACACCGGCGAGGATGGATCGGGTCCGCTGACGCTCGAGCTCCAGGTGCTGGACGGATCCGAAGGCGGGAAGGCCGTGGGCCAGCTCCTCTCGGTGGACCTGAACCCCGGACAGTGGGCGCAGCCCTACGGGTTCTTCGCGAGCGGCGGCGTGCCGAACGGCTACGTCCGGATCACGCGCACGGCGGGCACCGCCCCCTGGATCGCCTACGGCGTCATCAACGACGGAGGCAATCCCGGCGAGAGAACGGGCGACGGGGCCTACGTGCCGATGGTGAAGTGACAGGCGCCACACAGGTCGTCGCGCCGCAGGCCGGCGCGGCGATTGCCGCCGTCCTCTTGCCGACGTCGTCGACCGCTAGAAGCTGATCTTCGCGGCGACCTGCAACTGGCGAGGGTTGACCTCACCGGAGTAACCCTGGGAGACGCCGAAGGTGTTGAGCGCCACGCCCGTCACCGTGTTCGTGTACTTCGTGATCGTGTACTTGCCGGTCGACGCCGTGTACGTGACCCGGAACAGGTCCTGGTTGGCTCCGGTGACGACCGTCATGTTCCTGTTGAAGATGTTGAACACCTCGGCCAGCAGCTGCAGCCTCACCCCGTAGGGAAGGTCGAACGTCTTCGAAAGGCGGAGGTCGGCGCTCCACACGCTGGGCTGGCGGAAGGAGTTGCGCTGGATGAGACGCGCGTTTTGTCCGCTCAGGAAGGCGGCGAACTGAGGCAGGGTCATGCCGCTGGCCTGGGTGAGGTCGATGACCGACCCGTTCCCGTCCACGAAAACGGGACTGAAGTTCGCCGCCCCGCTCGTCTGAGCCTGTCCGCTCAGGCTGTTGGCCGTGCAGCCGCTGCACGTAAAGCTGATGGCGGCGGTGTACGGGAAGCCGCTGTGCCAGAAAGCGACGCCGGAAACCTCGAAACCCCACGGCAGGCGATACCTGAAATCGCCGGAGACGCGGTGCTGCATGTCGTTGTCGCTCGGCGCCTCGGTCAGCGCGGGATTCTTCGGGTCGAGGAGGAAGGTCGTCGACGTGGAACGGGTGTTCGTCTCGTAGTCGACCGAGTCGGCATGCGTGTAACTGACGTCCCACGACAGCTTCGAGCTGCCGGTGGCGAGCTTGTGAAGCTCGATCGTCTGCGCGCGGTACCAGGACTTCTCGGGGCTCGTGAGCTCGCGGATGATGCCCATGTCGGCGTACGGGCGGGCCGGATTGGCCGAGCTGTTGTAGTCGTAGACCGGCATGTTGCCGAGGACGTAGCCCGTGGGGACGACGTTGATGTTCAGCGTGCCCTGGATGTGATTCAGCTGCGAGTAAACCGCGCTGACGCCCACGACGAAGGCGTCGCCGAGGCGCTGTTCGAACTGCAGGCTCGTGCGCCATGCGTCCTGCGCCTGGTAGTTCGAGCCGATGGTCACGAGGTTGGCCGAGAGCTTCGATTTCGCGAGGAAGTCGGCGGGCGAGAAGATGTTGGGGTAGGTTGGGCAGGGGTTCGTCGCGGTGGTCGTGCAGGTGAACGTATTGGTCAGCAGCGCGCCGCTGATGCCCTGAAGAGGGCTCGCGAGCAGGATGTCCGGCATGTATTCGAAGAACTTGCCGGTGCCGCCGCGCAAAACCGATCGGCCGTCGCCGAGCACGTCCCAGGCGAAGCCGAGGCGGGGCGCGATGTTGTTCGTGTCGTCCTTGATCTGCGTGAGAAACTCCGGGTGCTGCGGATAGGCGTTGGACGACGGTCGCGGCACCTTCATGTAGTCGTACCGCAGCCCGAGGCCCACGGTCAGGCGCGGAGCGACGTGGTAATCGTCGTTGACGTAGAACCCCCAGAGGTTCGTGTTCCACTCGACGTCGCCATTCTGCGGACCGTAGGCCTGCTGGAAGCTGTTTGGCGTGTTGTTCACGAAATTGAGCAGGTTGCTGAACGAGTAAAAGCCAGCCGCGTAACGCGGGAAGGCGTCGAACAGGTTTCGGTGCAGGAGCTCCGCGCCCACCTTGAGGGAGTGGCCCTTGAACTCAAACTGGAACGTGTCCTTGAGCTGGAGCTTCTTCTCGTCGGCCGTGCTCGGGGTGGTGTCGTTGAAGCCGAAGAACTGCGTGACGCCGAAGTTGATCGAAAACTCGGTGCCGCCGTATCGGCTGGTGACCGGCCGCTGGTCCCGGCCGATCTGCGCGATGAAGACGTTGGACATGTTTTTCGGGAAGACCGAGTCGACCTCGAGGACGGCCTGGTAGAACTTGTCGACCTCGTTGGTCTGGTTCAGGCCGAAGGTCGACGTCGAGCCGCTGTTGGTGGTGTCGTAGTTCGTGATGTTGTCGCGCAGCGACCAGTGGTGGCTCGAGCCGAGGTTGCCGTCGAGCTTCAGAAGATAGGTGCGAAGTGTGTTGTCCACGGAGTAATTGAGGCCGGCCTCGTATGGCGCCCCGACGCCGGACTCGATCTTCGAGAGCGCCGTCTGCTGCTGGGCAGGCGTCAGCGCGAGGAACTGCGAAAAAGTCCGCATGTCGTTGCCGATGATGGCGGGCTGGCTCTGCTTCATCGAGTCGAAGCCGCCGAAGAAGAAGAGCTTGTCGCGCAGGATCGGCCCGCCCACGACGAATCCCGGCTGGGTGACGTCCTTGGCCAGAAAACTGTCGGAAACGGCGAGCGGGTAACTGGTTCCTCCGAAGTCCGTGGGGAACACGGTCGGGCGAGTCGCGGCCCACGATGCCTTCCGGTCGTAGAAGAACGCCGAGCCGTGGAAGTTGTTCGTTCCGCTCTTTGTGATCGCGTTCACGGCGGCGCCGACGCCGCGGCCGTATTCCGCGTCGTACTGCGTCCGAATGACCTGGAACTCCTGGATCGCCGCCTGCGAGAAGGTGAACGGAGGACGCGTGCCGCCGGTCTGCTGGCCGTAAAAGTCGTTGTTCGAGCTCGCGCCGTCGATGTTGTAGTCGGTGGAGAGCGGGCGCGCCCCGTTCGCGGTGATCGAGTTGACGTCGAACGAGCCGGCACTGACGCCGGGCGTCAGAGAGGCCAGCGAGCGGAAGTCCCGGCCGAGGAGCGGGAGGCTGTCGATCTGCTGGTTCGTCACCGACTGGGTGATCCCGGTGCTGGTCGTGTCGATGATCGGCTTCTCGGCCGTGACCGTCACGGCTTCCGACGTCTGCATCGTGAGCTTCAGGTCCGTCCTCGATGTGTTGCCAAGGAGAACCGTCACGCGCGGCACCTCGGACTTTCCCAGCCCCTTCAGCTCCGCCAGGACTCTGTAGTTGCCGGGCGGCAGGAGGCTGAGATCGTACCCGCCGTTCCTGTCGGTGAACCCCGTGCGGGTCAGGCCGGTGTCGAGATTCGTCGCCGTGACGGTGACGCCGGGGAGCCCGGCGCCGGTGTCGTCACTCACCTTTCCGGCGATCGAGCCGGTCGTGTAGTTGACGGTCTGGCCGAGTGCCGCGAAGCACACGAAGAGCGTGCTCAATAGCGCAACGATCGATTTCACTCGATTTCGCATGGTCACATTCCCTCCCGTCGTCCCGCCAGAGGTCGTATTCGCCGCCTGTCTGAAAACGCACGCTACGCGGCCACCCGCCCGCGTGACCTTGATGCAGATGCATCGTGGAGACCGTTGGAGCCGCGCGCGGGCCGTCCGGGACGCCGGATACACGCCGGAGGCAGCACGTCGAGCCTGGGCGCGATATCGTGCGACGGCGCCCGATCGCGGCGGATTCCATACGCTCGGAGGACGCCAGGTGTCGGACATGAACGATCGTGTTGCCCTGATCGCCGGTGCGAGCAGCGGGATCGGCCGGGCGATGGCCGAGCCTTCGCGGCGAAGGGCGCGAGGGTCGTGCTCGCGGCCCGGCGCGAGGACGAGCTCGTGTCGCTCGTGACCGAGATCGAAGGGCGGGGAGGCAAGGCGACCGCGGCGGGTTCGCATTGACGCTCTGAACCCACTCGGCAGGGAGGACCAAATCGAGAATGCTTTTCGATCTTCAACCCACCCTCGAGGGCGACCTTCTCGGCCTGCGGCCGCTTCGACCCGAGGATTTCAACGACCTCTACGCCGTCGCGTCGGATCCGCTCATCTGGGAACAGCACCCGAGCAGCGACCGCTACCAGGAAGAGGTCTTCAGGAGTTTCTTTCGCGAGTCTCTGGAATCCGGCGGCGCCTTGATCGCAACGAATCGCAGGAGCGGCCGGGTCATCGGCTCGTCGCGATTCCACGCCTTCGACCGTGAGAAGAGCGAGATCGAGATCGGGTGGACGTTTCTGGCCCGGTCGCACTGGGGCGGCGCCTACAACAGGGACATGAAGCAGCTCATGTTGCGGCACGCCTTCCGGTTCGTGAACAGCGTCGTCTTCCTCGTCGGCCCGAAGAACCTGCGCTCGCAGAGGGCGATGGAGAAGATCGGCGGCGTTCGTTCGGGAACGAGACGCGATGGAAGCGGCCGGGAGAGTCTCGTTTACCGAATCGCCGCCCCGGCCCGGTGAGACGACTGGAGACCTCGCCAACGGCGCGGACGCACCGAGGAGTGGCTTTCGTGTTCGATGTGAGATAGCGTCTCAACACGTTTCGAAGAAAAGGAGATGAGAACATGAACGTGAAAAAGAGAATCGTCGGTGCCCTGATCGCGGCCACACTCGTCGCCGGTAGCCTCTCCGTTTACGCGCAGGTCAAGCGACCCTACCGGCCCGGTTCGGTCTGGACGATGGCATTCATTCGCATGAAGCCCGGAATGGACACGGCCTACCTCAACTACATCGCCACCACCTGGAAGGCGGAGCAGGAGGCCATGAAGAAGGAGGGGCTGATCCTCTCGTACAAAGTGCTCACCACCGAAGGCCACGGCACTCAGGACTTCAACATCATCCTGATGACCGAGTTCAAGGACCTTGGCACCATGGAGGCCAACGAGGTCAAGGCCGACGCCCTGTCCCAGAAGATCAGCGGTGACGACCAGAAGCAGATGCAGGGTTACAAGGAACGCCTCGAAATCCGCGAGATCCTCGCCGACCGCCTGGCGCGGGAGATCGTCCTGGAGCCGCGTCGCTAAGCGCGGGAGCCCGGCTCGGTCCTTACGAAATCCTCGCCTCACTCGGCGCGGGTGGGATGGGAGAGGTGTACCGGGCGAAGGACACGCGCGTCGATCGAGCGGTAGCCCTGAAGGTCCTGCCGGAAGAGTTCTTTGAAAGCGAAGAAAGGAGAGGGCGCTTCGAGCGCGAGGCCCGCATGCTGGCGAGCCTCAACCATTCGGGCATCGCCGTTCTCTATTCTTTCGAAGAAATCCCCTCTCCCTCTTCGTCCCGTCACTTGCTCGTCATGGAGCTCGTCGAAGGGGACGACCTCGCCCGGCGAATTTCCTCCGGTCCTCTCCCACTCGACGAATCCTTCTCGTTCGCGCGGCAGATCGCCGAGGCGCTGGAGGCCGCGCACGAGAAGGGAATCGTCCACCGCGACCTCAAGCCCGCGAACGTCAAGGTCACGCCCGACGGCCGGGTGAAGCTGCTGGACTTCGGCCTCGCGACGATCTTCGAGGGAGACGGAGATCCGTCGAGAGCGGGCTCGGGTGCGGGCGTGACGGAATCTCCCACGCTCACGGCGCGCGGCACCGCGGCCGGGATGATCCTCGGGACGGCGGCCTACATGAGCCCCGAGCAGGCGCGCGGCAAGCCCGTCGACAAGCGCACAGACGTCTGGGCGTTCGGGTGCGTGCTGTACGAGATGCTCACCGGCAAGAGAGCCTTCGACGGAGAAACTGTGAGCGACGTGCTCGCGGCCGTGCTCATGAAGGACGTGGACTGGGCGGCGCTGCCGGAGCAGACGCCCGCCTCCGTGAGAAAGATTCTTAGGAGGTGCTTGCAGCGCGATGCGCGGCTGAGGCTGCACGACATCGCCGACGCGCGCCTCGACCTCGAGGATTTGAGCGCAGCCGCCTCGTCGAGCTCCTCCGGCCAATCACCCTTCGAAGAAAAGACTGGCTCGCCCGGCCCCACCCCTGGTCGCAGCGCTTCGGCGGTGTCAACGAGTGGGAGAAAGACGTCTCTCCGTCTCTCCTGGGCTCTTGCGGCCTTGTTCGCGGTCGTCGCGGGATGGACGACCCTTCGCGGACGCCCAGCCGCGGCTCCGGCGCGCGCCCTTCGAGTCGCCGTTCTCCCGCCCGCCGGAACCATTTCCTCGGGGCCATTCGAACTGTCCCCGGACGGGCTGCAGATCGCCTTCACGGCGGCCGACCCCGGCGGCAGAAGCACGCTCTACGTCCGAAGCCTCGACTCGCTCGAGGCGCGCGCGCTGCCCGGCACGGAGGACGCGGAGTCCCCGTTCTTCTCGCCGGACGGGCGCTCGCTCGGCTTCTTCGCCGGGAAGAGAATGAAGCGCATCGATCTCGGGGGGGGACCGCCGCGCGAACTGGCCAGCGCGCCGGATCACCGCGGAGGTAGCTGGGGCTCCAAGAACGTCATCGTCTTCGCTCCGGAGGGCGGCGGGCCGCTCTTCCAGATCCCCTCCTCGGGCGGGACCGCCGTGCCGGTGACGACGCTCGACAAGGCGGTGAAGGAAGTCTCGCACCGCTGGCCCCACTTCCTGCCCGACGGCAGACGGTTCCTCTTCATGAGCCGCAAGCCCAGCGCGCGGATCCGGCTCGCAATCGAGGTCGCATCGATCGACGGGGGACCGCGGACCAAGGTTGCCGACGCCAACACTTCGGGCGTATTTGCCCGCGGCCGGCTCTACTTCGTGCGCGGCACCTCGCTCCTCGCGCAGGCCTTCGACACGGCGAGCCTCGCCGTCTCGGGGGACCCGGCGCCTGTGGCCGAGGATGTTTGGCGCAGCCCGAACACTGACGGGCTGACCGCCTTCTCCGTGGCGGGGGACGGTACGGTGGCCTGGCGCCGCGGCGGCATCGCCCGAAACCAGCTCACATGGCTCGACCGCCAGGGACAGCGGCTGGGAACGGTAGGGGCGCCGGCGATCATCGGGTCCGCGGCTCTCTTCCCGGACGGCCGCCGCGTGCTGGCGGAGGTCGTCGACCCGGATCCGGCCAGCGACTCGAGCGGGCTTTTCGTGCTGGACGCCGCGACGGGGATGACCACGCGCGTGACCTTCGGCGCGGGCGACCAGACGGCCGGTCTCTACTCCCCCGACGGCCGAACCATCGTCTACTCCTCGGAACTTCGGGGCGCCTTCGACCTCTATCGCCAGGAGGTCGGCGCGTCGGACCCCCAGCCCCTCCTGACCAGCAGCGTCTGGAAGTTCGCCGAGAGCTGGTCGCCCGACGGCCGCTTCCTGAGTTACGCGCAGAGCGAGCCCGGCAAGCCGCGGGACGTCTGGATCCTGCCGATGACGGGAGACGCCCGTCCGTTTCCGTTCGCGCAGACGGCCGCGGAGGAATGGGGGTCCGAGTTTTCGGCCGACGGGCGCTTCATCGCCTACGTCTCCGACGAGTCCGGCACGCCGGAGGTCTACGTGAGGCCGTTCCCCGCCGCGGGCGGGAAGTGGCAGATCTCCGCCGGCGGGGGCACGTCACCCGCGTGGCGACGCGACGGGAAGGAACTCTTCTACCTCTCTCCGGACAGAAAGCTCGTCGCGGTCCCGATCACGCTCTCGGCGCGCGGGCTCGAGGCCGGGACCGCCCGGGTGCTGTTTCAGAACGCGAGCCTCCCGCTCGCTTCCATCTCCACGAAGACCCCCTACCGCGCGGCCCCGGACGGGCAGCGGTTTCTCGCCAACCTTCAGACCGGCCTGCAGGAGAGCTCGCCGATCGTGTTGCAGACCGGAGCGGCGCCGTGAGAGCGAGCCCCCCGGCCCCTCTGCCCGTCCGTTTACTTCGGTAACGGCAGATCGTCGGCGACGAAGAAGTCGCCGAGATCCTGCTCGCCCGTCTCGTCGACGGCGACGAGGCGGACCCTCCGCCCGCGTCCGCCCGGACCGATCGCCGGCGTCTCGTCCACGGCCTCCAGCTCGAGGAAGGCCCCCTGGGGCGGAGAAACCAGCCCCTCGGCCTCGGCCGCCGTTCGCACCAGGTCCTCGAGCACCGCGTCGCGCGGCTTCCCCGCCTCGGCGGCGAGCCTCCCGAGCAGCTCGAATGCCTCGTCGGAAATTCGGAGGAACCGGACGGGGTGCACGACGGTCAGGCCTTCCGCTTCACCCTCGAATACTGCCAGAGCGCTCGATCGAGCGAGCCGCCCCCCGCCGCTTATTTGCTGATGATGGGGCTGATGATGGGACTGATGATCGGGCTGATGATCGGGGACGCGTCTGCCACCTTGAACTCCTTGGCAAACTTTTTCTTCATCGCCGTCTTGATCGCCGTAGGGCTCATACCCGAGGCCTTGGCTTTCCTGGCGAAAGTCTTCATCCGGGCGTGTCTCTTCGCGCCGAGCAGCGTTTTGAGTTCTTTCTCCGTCATGCTCATACAAGACTCCTTTTGGCCATTGCCGTTTCGGCGCCTCCGCCGGCGCCACTCCCCGGAGGAAACATCCAACCCAATTGAGAGGCCAGGTCCACGTCCCACAGGCCGGAATACACGTCCTCGTTCAGCCACCCGGGCGGGGGCAGGGAACATCGCGGCGGCTCGTTCTCCCTGCGCGACGCTCCGCCCCGCGCCAGCCTCGATCCCTTCCCCACCATCTCGGCCCACTCGTCGCCGACCGCCCCGATGACGGGGCCGTGCCAGCAGGCCCGGACCCCGCCCTTCGAATCCACGTGGAGGACCCGCGGGCTCTGGCGTCGGCAAGCCGTTTTCCATAGCCGGCACGAATCGGCGATCTGGAGTCCGGGTCCGATCAGCGGGAAACCTCCTTTCATCCCGCCCCCAATCCGCGCGCCTGGCGCGGAGGCCACCCAGATCGAAACCCGGCAGGCCCCGGCGGCGTCCGCCTCGACGGGGGCATTCGCCGCCTCGGGCGTGCACGCGCGCACGAATCGCAGGTGGTGCTCGCCAAAGGGACCGAGGACGTCGAACGTCGATTCGCGACCCCGGCGGCCGGGAACGAGCCCGCTCAGGCTGCCGAAGGGTACGCGCGAGCAGGTGAGGAACGCCTTCCATTTCGTGACGTCCGAACGTGAACGGGCGAACACCACGATCGAACCGTTGATCGCGAGGACCCCGCGGAGCCATCCTGCCAGTTTCGCGGAGCGGGGATGGCCGTGGACGACCACTGCCTCCGCGGAATCCTCGGCCGTGTCCGGTTCGCCCGGTCGCCCGCAGAGCGCGTCGGACAGCCTCTCGGCCTCCATCCACCTCACCCGGAAAAGGGACGCGTTGCGAAGCGGCGTGACTTTCTCCACGGCGTACGAGTGGACCGTACGCCAGACCGCCGTCCGGGGCTCTCTGAAGGCGTCCAGCCCGAAATCGCGGCGCTGCTCGTGCAGCGGAGTTCCGGGGAAGAGACCCAGCACGTTGTGCGCGTATACCTCCACGCCGAGGGAGGAGACGAAATCCAGAGTCGCTCTGAAGTCGGCGGGCTTTTCCCCGGGGAGCCCGCCGATCACGCTCACGCTGACGCTCAGCCCGCACCGGCGCGCGGCCGCGACGGCTTCCCGAAAACGCTCGAGGTACTCGCGCTCCGCGCCGAAGAGCCGATCGCCCGGCGCGTCCGGGGCGCGAACCTTGCCGATCGTGCGCAGAACGCGCGGCACGGCCGACTCCAGGCCGAACCCGATGCCGAGGAAACCCGCCCGCCGCATGAGCCGCAGCAGCTCCGGGCTCACGCGGTCGCCCCGAGTTTCGCATCGCAGCGGCAGACGAATGCCTCTTTCGATGAGGCCTTCGCAAATGCGCCGCGCCCGATCCGGGACGAGGGTGAACGCGTCGTCGCAGATCTGGATCTCGGGATACCGCGGCGGCGTCCGGTCGGCGAGCTCTTCGAGAGCTTCCAGGTCGTCGAGAACGCGGTCGACGCCGTGAAACGCGACCCTGCGCCCAGAGATCGCCGCGAAACTGCAGTACGTGCAGCGCTGATTGCAGCCCCTCGCGCTCAGATATCCGATGTCGGGGGTGGAGACGACGCCGTCCTGGAAAGGGGAAGGGATGTCGTCGAGGGTTCGGAAATACGCGGAGGGAAAAGAGGACAGGTCTCCTCGCGGCGTTTGATGCAGGCCGTCAGGCGTCCGGACCACGAGATTCGGGACGTCTCGGAGGAGGTCGGCGAGCCCCACCGGAGCCCGCGTGGAGCCCAGGATCCGGTCGACGAGAGAGACGATCGTGCCTTCGGCCGCCCCACGGAGACAGCCGTCCGCCTCCACGAGATCGAGAGTGTCCTCGGGCGAGAACGTGGCGTTCGGGCCCCCGACGAGGATCGTCGAGCCGGGAAGCGCCTCGCGGGCGGCACCGACCATGGCCCGGCTGACGTTCAGATTCGACTCGTAAACCGTGAAGCCCACGACGCGCGGCCGGAGCTCGCGAAGAAAGCCGGCGAAGCCGGAGAGGCCCGGGTTTTTCTCCGGAAGGTACTGGCGGGAAGAGATCCGGGCGCGCCGGAGGATCGCCCGCAGATAGGCCGTCCCGAGATGCTCGGGAAAGTGGCGGACGAATCCGCCCGGAGCCATCACGAAGAGGACCGGGCACGCGTCGAGAGGCGCCAACTTCGCGCTCCTGTGCAAACGTTTCGCATCCCTTTACGGGGCTTCAATGATGCCGATGTATCACGGGGCCTAGAATCCCTTTCGCTAGGCAACTGATGGGCCTCTCCGCCGGCTCGCAACTCGGCCCATACGTGATCCTTTCCTCTCTCGGAGCGGGAGGCATGGGCGAGGTGTACCGCGCCCGCGACACACGCCTCGGCCGGGAGGTCGCCCTCAAGGTCGTCTCCGAGGAGACGTCCGGGGACCCCGACCTCGTTCAGCGGCTCGAGCGTGAAGCACGCGCCGCCTCGTCGCTGAACCACCCGAACCTCGTCGTCGTCCACGACGCCGGCGAGGCCAGCCTCCCCGGCCGGGCGGCTCCCGTCCCCTACATCGTGATGGAGCTCCTGGTGGGAGAACCGCTCTCGGCACTGATCGCCGACGGCCCGTTGAAGCTGCGCCAGTTCCTGGATCTCGCGGCCGAGCTGGCGGAAGGCCTCGCCGCGGCGCACGAGGCGGGACTCGTCCACCGCGACCTCAAGCCGTCGAACATCATCGTGAGCCCCGAAGGGCACGCGAAGATCCTCGACTTCGGCCTCGCCAAGGTCGCCGCGCACCGC
Source organism: Thermoanaerobaculia bacterium (assembly GCA_049581965.1). Lineage (GTDB taxonomy): Bacteria > Acidobacteriota > Thermoanaerobaculia > UBA5066 > UBA5066 > Fen-183. The sequence continues at coordinate 23,148 of JBAUSZ010000473.1, forward strand.
GCCGGCGAATCCATGGCCCCGACGGGCGACCTGACCCTTCCGGGCGAAGTGGTCGGCACGGTCGCCTACATGTCGCCGGAGCAGGCGCGGGGAGAGCCCGCGGCGGTGGCCTCCGACCAGTTTTCGCTGGGCTGCGTCTTCTACCAAATGCTGACGGGGCATCGGCCCTTTCAACGTCCTTCGAACGCCGAGACGCTGTCCGCGATCCTGAGGGACGATCCGCCTCCGATCGAGGACACGAACCCGGCCGTTCCCGCGCCCGTCTGCTGGATCGTCGAGCGGTGCCTCGCCAAGTCCGCGCGGGCGCGGTACGCCTCCACGCGGGACCTCGCCGTGGAGCTGGCCAATCTCCGCGAGCACTCGAGAGACTTGTCGTCGTCGGTTTTCAGGGCCTCCCGCTCCCGCCGCGTCCGTGGGATCCCGCGGCTCCGGGCCGCCGTGGCTCTCGCCGGGGCCTTCGCGGGGCTCGTCGGCATCGGCCTTCTCGTCCGCCGCCCCGCCCCGCCGGAGCCGCCCTACTTCCACCGCCTCACGTGGCAGCGCGGAACCGTCTTCTCGGCCCGGTTCGCCCCCGACGGGCAGACGCTCCTTTACAGCGCCTCGTGGGACGGCAAGCCGCCGGCGACGTTTCTCAAGCGTCCGGAAAGCCCCGACGCCGTGCCGCTCGATCTTCCGAGCGCCAAACTCCTCGCGATCTCGCCCTCGGGAGAAGTCGCCATCCAGCTCGACCCGCAATATGCGCACTTCGACGTCACCCGCGGCACGCTGGCCCGAGTGCCTCTCACGGGCGGCACTCCGCGGGAGATCGCGGTGAACATCAACCACGCCGACTGGGGGCCGGGCGGTAGCCTCGTCGTGGCGCGGGACATGGCCGGCAAGGGCCGGCTCGAATCTCCCGTCGGGAAGGTTCTCTACGAAACGGCGGGGCACGTGAGTTTTCCGCGCTTTTCCCCCAAGGGCGACCTCATCGCCTTCGTCGATCACCCGCTGGCGGTGGACGACCGCGGCTCGATCGCCGTCATCGCTCTCGACGGCCACAAGAAGACGCTGTCGAAGGAGTTCGAGAGCGTTCAAGGGTTGGCCTGGTCTTCCACCGGCCGCGAGGTGTGGTTCACGGCCGCCGAGGCCGGGACGAGCCGTTCACTCCTCGGCGTGACCCTCGAGGGAGCACAGCGCGCGATCGCGCGCGTGCCCGGAGATGCCCGGTTGCAAGACGTTGCCGCTTCCGGCCGGGTGCTGCTCACGCGCGGCGACCCGCGCTACGCGATCCGCTGGCTCCCTTCGGGGGAGAAGCGCGAACGAGAGCTCTCCTGGTTCGGATGGTCCTCCCCCGCCGACCTCTCGCCGGACGGCAAGACGATCATCTTCATGGAGGCGGGAGAGCCCGCGGGGCCGAACTACGCCGTCTGCCTGTGCCGAATGGACGGCTCCCCCGTGCGGCTCGGAGAGGGAAACGCCGGCGCCCTCTCGCCCGACGGGAAATGGGTGATCTCGCGGCTTCCCAAGGCGGGGGCCGGGGTGATCCTCCTGCCCACCGGAGCGGGAGAGCCGAGGGAGATCGGCACGCGGGGGTTGAGCGTCAGGCTGGGCGGCCCGTGGTCGTCGGCCTGGCTGCCCGACGGCAAGCGGATTCTTCTCGTGGGGCGGGAAGAGGGGCGAGGGCTGAACCGCCTCTTCGTCCAGGACCTGGACGGAAACACCCACCGCCCGATCTCGCCGGAAGGAGTCGGCGGCTACCTCGCGATCTCTCCGGACGGGACGCTCGTCGCCGCGCCGGGGCCCGACGGGAAGATCGCGTTGTACCCGGTGGACGGCGGCGAAGCCCGGGCGGTTCCCGGAGCCGCCGAGGAAGATCTTCCGCAGCAGTGGAGCGCGGACGGACGCTCGCTGTACGTCCGGCAGCACTCCGGGCTCCATTCCGATCCCGAACGCCTCTTTCGCCTGGACGTGAGGACCGGCGCACGGGTGCTCTTCAGAGAGCTCCTTCCGGAGGATCCGGCCGGGGTCGTCGGGACCGACCAGGTTCGCGTGACGCCCGACGGCAGGTCGTACGCTTACAACTACTACCGCCTGTTGTCGGACCTGTACCTCGTCGAGGGGCTGAAGTGACGATCTCGAGCGGCCAACGGTGGTATAAACGACCCCCGAAGGGGCGCCGGTAAGTGTCCACGCGTCGCACGATCTCGTCAACGGTCCATTGTCTGTGACGTAACCTCGCAGGAGATCTCTCCTGTGCATCCATCCAACGAGAGGAGGCAACCTTGAAGCGATTCTTTCCGATGCCTTGTGCCGTCATCCGTGTCGTCGTCATCTCCTTGGCCGTATTCGGCTGTTCCTCGGTGCTCGCCGCCGGCAGCATCCCGATCACGACGTCGTCGGAGGCCGCGAAGAAGGAGTACCTCGAGGGCCGCGATCTGGCGGACAACCTCCGGGTCACGGATGCCCTCGGGCATTTCGACAAGGCCATCGCCCTCGACCCCGCATTCGCCATGGCACACCTGTCCCGGGCCAACGCCAGCGGCACGCCGAAGGAGTTTTTCGCCCACCTGAAGATGGCGGTCGCGCATTCCGGCAAGGCCTCCGAAGGCGAGCGCCTTCTCATCCTCGCGACCGAAGCGGGGGCAAACACGAATCCGGCGAAGCAGAAGGAATATCTCGAAAAGCTCGTCGCGACCTATCCGAAGGACGAGCGTGCCCACTTCGCCCTCGGCACCTTCTTCTCCGGCCAGCAGGAACGCGCCAAGGCCATCGCGCACTACAAGGAATCCGCTCGACTCGCCCCCGCCTACCCGCCTGTCTACAACAGTCTCGGCTACGGGTACCTTCAGATGGGAGACTATCCGGAGGCGGAAAAAGCGTTCAAGAAGTACACGGAGCTGATCCCCAACGATCCCAACCCGAACGACTCCTACGCCGAGCTGCTGCTGAAGATGGGCAAGTTCGATCAGTCGATCACCTATTACCAGAAGGCGCTCGCCCTCGATCCCAACTTCGTCGCCTCGTACTCCGGCCTCGCGATGGACTACATGCACAAGGGGATGCCCGACGAGAGCTTCGCGGTCTCGAAGAAGTCCTACGCGCTGGCGCGTAACGACGCCGAACGCCGGACGGCCCTGTTCAACCAGGCGGTCCTCTTCGCCGACGCGGGCAAGATGGACCAGGCGCTGCAGGAGGTCGACAAGATGTACGCCCTGGCGGAAAGCGCGCACGACATGCTGGACATGTCCGGCGACCTCGCCGCCAAGGGAAACATCCTCGTGGAGATGGGGAAATACGACGAGGCGGCGGCGGCGTTCGAGGATGCCGTCAAGAAGAGCGACGCCGCCGACGTGTCGCAGGCGGTGAAGGACAACGTGAAGCTGTTTCACCACCTCAATCTCGTCTCGGTCGAGATCGGCAGGAAGGACCTGAAGAAGGCGAAGGCGGAGGCGGAAGAGTTCCGCAAGGGAGCCGAGGCGGGCAAGAATTCGAACCAGATGCGTCTGGCGCACGGCCTTGCCGGCAGGGTCGCGTACGCCGAGAACGACCATGGCAAGGCGATCGCCGAGCTGCTCAAGTCCAACCTCCAGAATCCGTACGAGCTGTACCGGCTCGGGCTGGCTTATCAGGGCAAGGGAGACAAGGCCGACGCGAAGAAGTACTTCGACAAGGCCGCCCACTTCAACGGCCTTCCGAACCTCAACTACGCGTTCATCAGGACAAAAGCGGCAAAGATGTCGGCCGCGATGTAGCTCGTCGCCTCCTCAGGGAAAGACGGAGAAGCCTCGCGTGCGCGCGAGGCTTCTTTTTTCCCGGCTTTCACGGCAGGAGCGCTGGTTGGAATCGTCGCAAGCGCACTTCGTATCTGCCAATGGCCGTTCCGAGTTCGAAGGAGGGGTCTTCACCCCGAATCTTGATCCGGTGATGCTCTCGGAAAGGGCGTAGATTTCGGTTCGTTCTAAGGCTCTGGAGGGAGCCGGGAGGACGGATCGATGAGGAAGAGTCGATTCACCGAGGAGCA
>JBAUSZ010000474.1:0-7617 GCA_049581965.1 Thermoanaerobaculia bacterium
GCCGCGAGCGGCCCGCCGGCCCCGAAGAAGACGAGAAAGGCCGCGAGGAGGGAGAGCAGGCGGGACGTCATGGCGGTCATCGGATCGGCTTGACGACGTAGTACGTGAAGGGATTGCTGACGCGCGCGAACCAGTGCGGCACGCCGGCGGGAACGACGACGAGGTCGCCGGGCGCGAGGTCGCGCGCGCTGCCGTTCGCGATCGAGGAGCCGCGGAGCTCGCCCGGGCTAACGCTCTTCGGCTCGACGAGCGTGCCGCCCGTGACGAGACGCGCGGTGCCCGAGATCACGCGCAGGATGTCCGTCTCGTGCTCGTGGACCTCGGCGAGGCCGGCCTTCTCGCGGCGGCTCGCGTGGATCTTGTAGTCGCCGGTCTCGAGGAGCGGCTCACCCTTCGCGAAGGCGGCATCGACGCGCGCCTTGTCGAGGAACGTGACCGCCGTCGCGGGCGGTGTCTCGAGGGCCTTCGCGCCGGCGAGCGCGAGCTCCTCGTCCTGCGCGGCGCTCGCGGCGCCGCTCACGCCCACGCCGCCCACGACCTGCCCGTCCACCGAGATCGGGACACCGCCCTGGAGCGGCGTGAAGTCCTCGAGAGCGACCATGGCCGTGCGGCCGTTCCTGATGATCTCCTCGAAGAATCGCGTCGGCTTCTTGAAGGCGACGGCCGTCTTCGCCTTGCCGACCGAGATGCGCGCACCCGCCGCGAATGTGCCGTCGAGGCGCTCGAGGGCGACGAGGTCGCCGCCCGCGTCCACGACGGCGACGACGCCGCCCGGCGCGCTCAGGCGCCGTGCTTCGGCCTGGGCGGCCGCGACGACGGCCCGCGCGCCCTCGAGGGTCAGGGACTTACGCTCGACGATCGTCGCGGCGCGCGCGGAGCTCGTGGCCGCGACGAGGGCGAGGGCGAGGGCGAGGGAAAACAGGAAGCGCTTGCTGCGGGCCATCGAATCCTCCATCGCGGATTCGATGCCCGAGGGCTCCCGCTCGTTTCGTGGAGAGGATGCGTGCGGGGCGCGGCCTGCAAATTCGGGCGCCTCACCCTCATTCACCTTCTAAGAGAATCTTCTTCTTTCTTTGGCTTGCCCGCGCGGTCCGTCAGCTCGCGCGACCCGAGCCTTTCCCGAGCGAAGCGAGAATCGCTTCTTCCAGCGCGCGCGGGGGTGGTGGCGGCTCGCCGTGCTCCGCCATGCGTGCGAGCACGATCGTCTTTTCGTACGAGTCTAGGTACGCCCGGCAGCTCGCGCAGACCTCGAGATGGCGCGCGAAGCTCTCCCGGGTTTCGTCCGGGAGGCCGCCCGCCAGCCAGTCGGACAGGAAGCCGAGAACGTCGCGGCAGGTCACGCGCGCGGGGCTCCCAGCCGCACGGCCTGGGCCTCGCGCTCTCGCTTCTGCTTGAGCGACGTCGTGAGGAGGCGATCCAGCGAGATCGCGCCGGGGCCCAGCGTCAGGACGATGACCGAGACGAAGAGGTACCAGGACGGGTCGGCCTTCAGGAACGCGTCGAGGTCGTGGAAGACGCCGAAGAGCGCCGGACGGTCGGCCGTGAGGTACGCGACGAACATGTTCCCCGTCAGGAGGAACGCGATCGGGCGCGAGAAGAGCCCGAGAAAAAGGAGCACGCCGCCCACCATCTCGAGGCCGCCCACGAACCAGGCGTTGAGCCCGGGCATCGGGATGCCGAGCGTCGTGAAGAAATCCGCCACGCGCACGTGGTTCTGGAGCTTCCCGAGACCGTCCGTGAGGAACTGCCAGCCCCAAACGAGCCTCAGGACGAGGAGAACGAGGCTGCCGAAAGGTGCGAACACCTTTTCGGCCAGCGCGGTGATCTTGAGGTAGAGGTCGGAGATGGGCATCGAGGGACTCCTTGCCTGGTGAGATGCCGGCCTCAGCGGTTTGGTGTCAGCTCGAGGGCATGCCCGTCTGGGTCCCTCACGAGGAGCGCCTCCGGGAATCCCAGGGAGCGATCGGGCAGGGAGACGGCGCCGGGTGAGACGAAGCGCGACCGCGCGGCGAACAGACGGGTCTCCGCGGCGGCGACGTCCCCGGTTTCGAGGCGGGTCTGCCAGTGCCAGAGGTCGTTCGCGCGGCTGCCTTCGGGGTACGGCCGGCCGTCGCCGGGCGTGAGGTACTCGAGGAACTCGATTCCCGGTCCGTGAGCCGCTCTGAGGCCGGTGATTCGCAGGCGCGCTCCGAAAACGTTGTTGAGGTGCTCCTGCTCGTCCCCCCAGTTCTCGCTCGTGCCGGCAACCCTTAGGCCGAGAACGTCGCGGTAGAGCTTCAGGCTCGCATCCGTGTCCGAGACGACGATCGCCGTGTGGTCGATCCCGAGAAAGAGCGGGTCCCCCGCGCGGGGGTGCCGCCACTTCGGATCGCCCTTTCCCTCGGGAAACCAGATGACCTCGAGCGCATGGCCGTCGGGATCCCTGAAGTAGAAAGCCTCGATGCCGCCCGCGTTCGGGTTCCACGCAGGCAGTTTCTGCGGGCCGGTGGAGGCGTGGACCGCCTTCGCCTCCCTCAGGCGCGCGTACGCCTTCGCCATGTCCGAGACGACGATCGCGACGTGCTGGAACGAGCGATCGTTCGACCGGGCGTCGGCGGGCACCGGCCGGCCCCGCGGTGAGAGGAACTCGGTCAGCTCGAGCGTCTCCTCCCCAAGCCTCAGCCGCGCGACGCGCAAACGCGCGCCGAAGACGCCGTGCAGTCGCTCGACCTCGGGTCCGGACGCCTCGACCTCGGACACCTTCACGAACGTGAGGACCCGCGTGTACCAATCGATGGACCGCTCGAGATCGGACACCGTCATCCCCACAGACACCACACGGGTCGCCAGTGGAGCGGGGGCCACGTCCGAAGAGACCGAGGAGAGGGATTTCCTAGAAGGTGAAGAGGAGAGTGGCGCCGCGGCAGGGGGCGCCTGCGCGAACGCCGCGAACTCAGATGCTGCGACGATCGCAACAAGGGCCGCGACCAACACCCTTTCTAGGAAATTTGCAGACCGTAGCCCGCGCTTCTGCGCACGCAAGTCCGCTCGGGTCCGAAGCAAAGAAACCCTCTTCACGCCGTAACCCCCGCTTCGACGCCGGCTTTCGCGCCGAGCCGCTCGAGGAGGTGGTCACCGACTCTCAGTGCGTTCGCCATGATCGTGAGCGCGGGGTTCACGGCTGCGCTCGAAGGGAAGAAGCTGCCGTCGACGACGTAGAGGTTGTCGAGCTCGTGGGCCTTGCAGTTGACGTCCAGCGCCGACGACTTCGGGTCTTTCCCAAACCGGATCGTTCCGTTCTGGTGCGCGACGCCGGCGAGCGGGATCTGCTGGCCGACGAAGAGGCTGCGCCCGAAGAGCCCGACGTGGCAGTCCTTGCCGTGCACGGCGCACGCGCGCTGGCCCTGGACGAGGGCCTTCAGGCGCTTATGCAGCTGCTTGTGCCCCTCCTGGTTGTTCGGGAGGTACGTGAGGACGATCTTCCCGTCCCGGTCGAGCGTGACGCGGTTCTCCGGATCGGGCAGGTCCTCGGACGTGAGCCAGAAGTCCAGCGAGTGCTTCGCCATGAGGTCGAGCGTGAAGCCAGGCGCGAGCGCGGGCGCGCCGGCGGAGAGCGTGACTCCGTCCAGCTTGCCGACGAACGAGACGTGCCCCATAGGGAAGCGGAAGTCGGCATCGCCGAAGTAATAGTCGTTCAGTGAGAGGCTCTTCTGGAAAACCGTCGGGTTCGGGCACTTCGACACGGCCATGAGGACGGAGTTCACGTGTCCCATGTAGTGCCGGCCGACGACGTCCGAGCCGTTCGCGAGGCCTCGCGGGTGGTTTCCGTTCGCCGAGGCGAGAAGGAGAGCGGCGGAGTTGATCGCGCCCGCCGAGAGGACGACGAGATCCGCGGAGTAGCGCTCACGCGCACCCTCGCGCTCGACGTGGACGGCGGTGACTTCGCGTCCGGAGGCGCTCGTCTCGAGCCTCACGACCTTCGCGTTCACGAGGAGCGTGACGTTCGGCCGCTCGAGAGCCGGCTCGACGGCGCAGGTATGCGCGTCGGACTTCGCGTTCACGAGACATGGGAAGCCGTCGCAGGTCGCGCAGCGGATGCAGAGGCTTTTGCGGTTGGCCTCGTCGAGGCGGATCCCGAGGGGCGTGTGGAAAGGGTGCGCGCCCTGCGCCGTGAAGTCCTCGGCGAGGGCCGCGAGGCGCGGCTCGTGCGAGACGGCGGGGTGAGGGTACGGGGCCGAAGCGGGCGGCTCGGTCGGGTCCTCGCCGCGCGTCCCGTGAACGAAGTACTGACGCTCGGCGCGCGTGTAGTACGGCTCGAGGTCTTCGTACGAGATCGGCCACGCGGGCGAGACACCGCCCTGGTGCGGAAGAACGCCGAAGTCCTCCTTGCGGAGGCGAAAGAGCGCCGCGCCGTAGAACTTCGTGTTCCCGCCGACGGCGTAGTTCGTGTGGGGGTGGAGGTCGGCGCCGGCCTTGTCCTTCCAGACGTCCGTGGTGGCGTAGCGTCCCTGTACGTTGACCGCGTAGGCGTCCCAGTTCTCCCGCTCGCGCTTCACGAAGTCACCGCGCTCGAGGACGAGGACCTTCTTGCCGGACGGGGCGAGTGCCGAGAGCAGCGTCCCGCCGCCGGCGCCCGTTCCGATGATGATCACGTCGTAGTGCGTCTCAGGCATGGCCTCACTCCCCTCCGCGGCGTTCGATCAGCCTTTCGATGCCGCGCGGCGGCCCCCGGTTTCAGCCGCAGAACGGGCAGCGGGCGCGGCCGTGCGGAGAGAGGCGGGCGCAGAAGGACGCGGCCGAACGCCCGGCGGCCTGCCGGGCCTCGACGGCGAGGAGCATCCCGAGAGGCGGGGCGAGAAGGTAGACCCAGAGGGCCGTGAAGTCGCCCGACGGGATGGCGGACGCGAGCGTGCGCGCGGGGTTCATGGACATCCCGGAGAACGGGGCCTCGAACGTGATGAAGAGAAAAACGAGAAATCCGCAGAAGAGTCCGGTCAGGGGAGCAAGACGGGCGCGAGAGGACGCGAACAGCACGACCGACATGAGGAGAAAAGAGATGAAGATTTCTGCGAATAGAGCGGGGAGAACGCCGGACTCGCCTGGCGCGGTCACGACCCAATGGACGGCCGGGTGCGCCACTCTTTCCTTCAAGAGCAATACGGCGATTCCCATGCCGATCAGCCCGCCCGCGAGCTGCGCCGCGACGTAAAGGACTGCGTCCGGCGTCTTCACCTTCCCCAGCCGCCAGAAGGTCAGCGTGACGGCCGGATTCATGTGCGCGCCGGAGCGCTTTCCCCATGGCGAATAGATGAGGGCGACAGCGGTCGCACCCATCGCGAGACCCATGAGGGCGCGGCGGACGTTCGCGTCCGGGAGCGCCGCGTGCACCGCCGAGGAGGGGAGCTCGAAAAGGACGCAGAAGAGCGAGGCCGAGAGCATGAAGAGGCCGAGGAGCGTCCCCTCGATCAGGAGCTCTCTCCAGTGGGCCCTCAGCGCGTCGCGCATCGCCGGTTGGATGCCGGAGAGTGCGCGGCCGTTTCAGCCGAGAAGGAGCGCGGCGCGAAGAAGCTCGGAGACGCTCCACGCCTGCGCGACGCAGCCGCGCGGCAGCTTCGGCGCGTCGCCGTCGAAGATCTCGGGAATCTGCCCGAGCCCGTCCCCGAGAACGAACGAGCGCAGCGGCTCGAGAACGGCGCGCGCGGTGGCGAGGGACTCGGGGCCGCAGCCGTGCGTCCTGAGGAACGCGGACACGTAGGGGCCGAGGAGCCACGGCCAGACGGTGCCTTGGTGGTACGCGGAATCGCGCTCGACGGGCCCGCCCTCGTAGCGGCCACGGTACGCGGGATCGCGGGGCGAGAGAGTTCGAAGGCCCATGGGCGTGAGCAGATGCTCCTCGACGACCGAGAGGACGCGCAGGGCGAGCGGCTTGTCGACCATCGAGTGATGGAGGCTCACGGCGAAGAGCTGGTTCGGACGGATGGAGCGGTCGTGAAAGGAGCCGTCCACGCAGTCGACGAGGCCTCCGCCCGATTCGAGCTCATCCGGAAAGATTCTCAGAAAGGAAGATAGACAGCGCTCCGCGCGTTCCGCAAACCCTTTCTCGGAATCTCTTTCTCCGACTCTCGCAGCGAAAGCCGCCATGGTTTTCAGCGCGTTGAACCACAGCGCCTGGATCTCGACGGGCTTGCCTTGCCGGGGCGTGACGGGCCGGCCGTCGACTCTCGCGTCCATCCACGTGAGCGCCTCGCCGTTCGCGTGCCACTCGAGGAGGCCGTCTTCGTCCACGCGGATGCCGTAACGCGTGCCGCGCACGTGCCACTCGACGATGTCGGCGAGGACGGGGTAGAGCGTGTCCCTCAGGAAAACGAGGTCGCCGGTCGTCTCGACGTAGGCGCGCGCCGCCTCGAAATACCAGAGCGTCGCGTCGACGGTGTTGTACTCGGGCCCCTCCCCCGCGTCCGGGAACCGGTTCGGCAGCATCCCCTCGCTCACGTGCTGTGAGAAGGCGAGGAGGATCTGCCGCGCGACTTCAGGTCGGCCCGTCGCGAGCGCGAGGCCCGGGAGCGCGATCATCGTGTCGCGTCCCCAGTCCGAGAACCACGGGTAGCCCGCGATGACGGTCGTGAGGTCCCCCCGAGCGACCAGGAACTGGTCGCCAGCGCGCGAGAGCGCGCGGAGGAATGGGTCCGCACCCGCGTTTCCGGTGAGCTTCTCGCGGCGGGAAACCTCGGATTTTCTTAGAAGGTGAATGTCCGCCGCGGCGCGCAGAGAGGTCGACGCGATGACGTGGGCTTCGCGGCGCGCCTTGGGGGAGCCGGAAGAGGAGATTTCTTCGAATGAGTAAGAGAGAGTCAGCGGATGCCAGAGGTCCTCGCGGAAGTCGAACCCGCGGCGCTCCTCTTCTTCATATTCGAAGGATCTGTACCAGTCCGCGGCCTGCTGTGCCTTCCCGTCGTGCGCCACGAAGAGCTCGGGCAGCCCTCTGTATGGAGCAATCCGAACTGATCCGTCGCCGATCTCCACGGTCCGATCGAGGTTGGGGTTTTCGCGCACGAGCGCGTGTAGGTCGCGGAACGCGACGAGGGGGCGGACTTCGAGGCCGATCGGCCCGGCGCCCTTTCCGGCCTTGGCGATCCTCCACGTCACGCACACGGCGTTTTCGCCGTGCGGCATGAAGACTTCCTTCTCGACGACGATTCCGTCCACCTCCCACGTGAACGTTGGGAACGGCTCCATCCGGAAACCCGACAGAAGCCGGAAGCCTTCGGGGTGGATCGCGCCGGGAAAGCGGTTCGTCGAGAGGTCGACGCGCTTCTCGCCGAGGACGAGGGTTTCTTCGAGCTTCGAAAGAAGCACGGCGCGGCCGACGGGCGGCTGCGTCGCCGCGACGAGGAGGCCGTGGTACCGGCGCGTGTTCTCGCCGGTCGCTGTCGACATCGCGTAGCCGCCGAGGCCGTTCGTCTCGAGCCATTCGCGGCGGTCACGGGCACGCTCCGCCACGCCGTCACCGCCCGCCGAGGAGGACCGGAAGAAGGACCCCGAGGCCGAGGACGAGGAGCCAGAGCGCGGGCGCCGGCGTGCCGGAGGGGCGCGCCCTCCGTTTCTCGCGCGCGGCGTGGCGCGGGTCGAGGAGGAGCC
>JBAUSZ010000475.1:0-10568 GCA_049581965.1 Thermoanaerobaculia bacterium
GAGGCGGAACTCGGACCCGCGCCGTGGCTCGCCGTGCCGGAGGCCGGGCTCTCGGCCCTTCTCCCGCTCGCTGCCCCGGCGGCCGTCGCCGGCCTCTTCCTGCCCGGCGGGACGGTGTCCGCCGGGCGCGCAAAAGAGCTCGGTCTCGTGGACGCCGTCGCCGAGGACGGGCCGTCTTTGCCCACGGCCCTTGCCCGCGCCGCGCGCTTCTCCCTCGCCACCCTCCCGGCCCTCGCGGCCGCGAAAGGGCTCTTCGCCACCGAGCGCCTCGCCGCGCTCGACCGCGCCCTCCGGCGCGAGCGCGACACCTGGCTGGCCCTCTTTCGGGACGGCTCGCTCGGCGCGTCGCTCGCGGCCGCTTCCCGCATGTCCACGACCCGACAGGAGATCGCATGAACCGATTCGTCTCGCTCGCCGCGGCCCTCTCCGTGTCCGCCACCGCAGCATTCGCCGGGCCGCCGCCTCCCGCCCCGGACGCCAAGACCGCGCCGGCCGCGGCGCCCGTCGCGCAGCCGTTCAAGGACGTGGGCCTGTGGTACGGGCAGTTCGGCGGCACGATCTGCTCGTGGCTCGACACGGGGGACGGCGTCTTCCTCATCGACACGGCGTCCAGCGCCGCGGACGCGAAGGCCTTGAGGGCCGAGATCGCGAAGACGACGAAGAACAAGCCGGTGCGCTGGATCGCGCTGACCCATCTGCATTCCGATTCGAACGAAGGACTCGCGTCCTTTCTCCCCGCCGACGTGACCGTGCTCGTGAATGCGAGGGCGGCCGGTCTTCTCGTGGACTTCGTGGGCCGCCTGAAAGGGCCTGCGCCCAACGTGATCGGAGTGGGCGATCGCCTCCTCCTCGTCGCGGGCAAGTTCCGGCTCGAGATCGGCGTGCCGGCGGGCAACGCGCACACGTCTTCGGACCTCTACGTCTTCGACGCGGGGACACGGACGGTTTTCGTCGGCGACCTCGTGACGCCGCAGCGCTGCCCGATGCTCTCGGACCCCGATTCCGACATCAAGGGCTGGCTCCTCGCCCTCGACCGGCTCGACGCGCTCAAACCCGCAGGGCTCGTCGCGACACGCGGAGATCCCGCTGCGAACGCGGGACCGGAGATCGCCAGGACGCGCCTCTATCTCACGAGTCTGCTCCAGTTCCTGATCGACAAGAAGAAACAGAACGCGCCCGAAGCGCGCGTTTCCGGCGAGCTCGCCGGAGAAAAGCTGGGCGAGTACTGCCCGCGCGAGCTCAGCGCGATCAACGCGCTCAGCGTCTACCGGCGGATCGGGACGGACGGGACGACCGTGCCCGGCTCCGCGCTCCCGAGGACCGCGGCAAAGTGATTTCCGCCTCGCCGGGGCCGCGCGGCGCGCGGGCCTCGACGGTCGTCTGGATGCCCCCACGGGGCGTGAAGACGCCCCGCACGGCGATCCGGCGCGGTTTCAACGCGCGAACGAGGTCCTCGAGGACACGGTTCACGACGTTCTCGTTGAAGATCCCGAGAGAGCGGTACGCGTTCACGTACTCCTTGAGCGACTTCAGCTCGACGCAGAGTCGGTCCGGAACGTACGTGACCGTGAGCGTCGCGAAGTCGGGGAGGCCCGTCTTCGGGCAGATCGACGTGAACTCCGGAATCGTGATCACGATCTCGTAGTCCGCCGCGTACTGGGACGGCCACGTTTCGAGAGCCGGGAGGCGGTCTCTGACGCCCGAGGCAGCGTGGCGGCCGGTCATGCGCGGCATGCGGCGGAGGATAGCGCGGAGGTCGCCGTGCGAGGCAGCGCTGGCATGCCCTGTGCGAGAATCCCTCTCCGCCATGGGTTTCACGCCGGAAAAGCGCGCCGCGCTCCTCAAGGACATCCGCCACCTCGCCCTGATGGCCGCCGTCATCCTGACGGGACGGTCCGTCCTGGCAGACTGGTATGTCGTCCCGACCGGGTCCATGAAACCCACGATCCTCGAGGGCGACCGTGTCTTCGTCTGGAAGTCGGCCTACCAGGTCCGTGTGCCCTTCTCGCGGATCCGCCTCTTCGGCACCGGCACCCCGCAGCGCGGGGACGTGGTCGTCGTCCGCAACCCCGATGGAGGCAGCGTTCCCTTCGTCAAGCGCCTCGTCGGCCTGCCGGGCGACGTCGTCGAGCTGCGCAACGAGACGCTCTACATCAACGGCAAGGCGCAACCAACCGAGTTCCAGCCCGAGCAGAAAGACGACGACGGAGAGACCGTGCTCCTCGGCACGGAGGTGCTCGGAACCCGGCCGCACCCCGTGCGGGTCCTCCCGGATCGGCCCGCCTTCCGGACGTTCGGGCCCATCACGGTGCCCGAGGGCGAAGTGTTCCTGATGGGCGACAACCGCGACGAGAGCCGCGACGCGCGGTTCTTCGGCACGCGCCCGATCACGGACCTCCTCGGGCGCGCCGTCGGCGTCATGTGGAGCTGGAACCAGGAGTTCTTCAAGGGTCCCCGTTGGACCCGTTTCGCCCGCCCGTTCGTCACGAGCGCCCACGGCGCGACGATCAACTAGCGCGAGCGCCCCCGCCTTCCGTCTTGCATCAACTGATCTTTAGACTTAATCTAAGGTGATGATGGATCGGGCGGGCCTCGCCGAGCGCCTGAGGGAGAAGGGCCTGCGCGTGACGCAGCAGCGCGTCGCCGTGCTCGAGTACCTCTCTTCGACACCGACGCACCCGACGGCCGAGGAGATCGGCGCCGCCGTGAACCGCGGGCAGCCGACGACCTCCCGGGCGTCCGTCTACAACGTCCTGCATTCCCTCAAGGAGAGCGGCCTCATCGAGGAGCTCGTCTTCGACGACGCGGTCGCGCGCTACGACGCGAACCTCGACGCTCACCACCACTTCGTCTGCACGGCCTGCGGCGCCGTCCACGACGTCCCGTGGGACGCTTTGCCGCCGCTCCCCAAGCGCCGCCTCCCAACCGGGCACACGGTCGAGAGCGTCGACGTGACGCTTCGCGGCCGCTGCCCCGGCTGCACGCGTCAGGTCTGACCGCTCAGCGCTTCGCCATCGGGACGTAGTCGCGGCGCGCGGGGCCCGTGAAGATCTGGCGCGGCCGCGCGATCTTCTGCTCCGGGTCCTCCACGAGCTCCTGCCACTGCGCGAGCCAGCCGGCCGTGCGCGGGATCGCGAAGAGCACGGTGAAGAAGTCCGTGTGGAAGCCCATCGCCTCGTAGATGAGGCCCGAGTAGAAGTCGACGTTCGGGTAGAGCTTCCTCTTGACGAAGTAGTCGTCCTGGAGCGCGATGCGCTCGAGCTCGAGCGCGATTCCGAGGAGCGGGTTCTTGCCGGTGACCTCGAAGACCTCCTCGGCGAGCTTCTTGATGACCTGGGCGCGCGGGTCGTAGTTCTTGTAGACGCGGTGGCCGAAGCCCATGAGCCGCTTCTCTCCGTGGCCTTCCTTGACGTCCTTCACGAACGCCGGAACGTTCTTGATGTCGCCGAGCTCGTGGAGCATCCGGAGGACGGCCTCGTTCGCGCCGCCGTGCAGCGGGCCGTAGAGGGCCGCCGTCGCGGCCGCGACGCTCGAGTACGGGTCGGTCTGCGCCGAGCCGACGGAGCGCATCGCGTTGGTCGAGCAGTTCTGCTCGTGGTCCGCGTGGAGGATGAAGAGGACGTCGAGCGCCTTTTCGAGAATCGGGTTCACCTTGTACGAGGGCTCGGCCATCTTCTTCATCATCGAGAGGAAGTTGCCCGTGTACGAGAGGCCGTTGTCGGGGTAGACGTACGGGAAGCCGATCGAGTGGCGGTACGCGAACGCCGCGATCGTCGGCACCTTCGCGATGAGGCGCGTGATGTGGTGGTCGCGCGTCTTTTTGTCGAAGACCTTCTTGGCGT
Organism: Thermoanaerobaculia bacterium; assembly: GCA_049581965.1. GTDB lineage: Bacteria > Acidobacteriota > Thermoanaerobaculia > UBA5066 > UBA5066 > Fen-183. The sequence goes on from JBAUSZ010000475.1 coordinate 3,843, forward strand.
CCGGATAGAACGTCGAGAGGGCGCCGACCGTCGAGAGAAGCATCCCCATCGGGTGCGCGTCGTGGCGGAAGCCCTCCATGAGCTTCTTGAGGTTCTCGTGGAGGTACGTGTGGATCGAGACGTGGTGCGTGAACTCCTGGAGCTCGGAGGCCTTGGGGAGCTCGCCCTTGAGGAGGAGGTACGCGACCTCCAGGAACGAGGACTTCTGGGCGAGCTGCTCGATCGGGTACCCGCGGTACTCGAGAATCCCCTTGTCCCCGTCGATGAAGGTGATCGCGGACTTGCACGACGCCGTGTTCGTGAACGCCGGGTCGTACGTCATGAGGCCGAAGTCGTCGTCTTTCACCTTGATCTTGCGGAGGTCGAGAGCGCGGATCGTGTCGTTCTCGACGGGGAGCTCGTACGTCTTCCCGGTGCGGTTGTCGGTGATCGTGAGCGTGTTTTTCTCGGCCATATCGTCCTTCCGATCGTCCGCGAGGCGGACCACCGGAGATTCTATGCCCGGCCATCGGCTTGCATATGATGCAAACGTGAGTCTGAAGCGCCACCTTGGCGAGGCCGCGACCCTCGTCGTCGCCGCCGTTCTCTGTGCCCTCGTCGCGAACACGCTCGCGAGGAGCGAGCGCAGGCTCCCCCTCGTCGGCAGCTACCCGAACGCATTGAAGGTGCCGGAGAAGAAGACCGGGGGAGAGGGTTCTTCTGCTCCGTCTCAGGGCGTGCCGGCAGTCTCGTCGCCGGTTGACTCTGGAGCGCAGGCGGCGTCCGAAGTTTCTTCGAAGGTGGATGGGGCCGCGGCTTCCGTGCCCGCGGCCCCCGCGACCGCCACCGCTTCGAAGGCCACGCCGGCCGCCGCCGCTCCGGGCAAATTACCGCTCGAAGAAAAGCGCCCCGGCCCTCGCGTGAAGTCCACCGCCGCCGCTCCAGAGCCCCCGAAAGCCGGGGAGCAGAAGGATCTTCTTCTGTCCCGTTTCCCTCCCCACCCCGACAAGCCGTACGTCGAGATCTCCGGCGACGATGTCGCGTGGCTCGTCGCCCGCGGCGTCCTCGTCGTCGACGCGCGGCGGACGAAGGACTACGAGTCGGGCCACGTCGCCGGCGCGCGGAACATCTCGCCGTGGGAGGGCGACGCCGACGCGAAGATCACCGCGCTCGTGAACGAGGGGCGCGACGGGCAGCTTCCCGTCGTCCTCTACTGCTCGGGCGGCGAGTGTGAGGACTCGCACATGCTCGCACAGCGGCTCTTCGGCGGGGGCCTCAACAATCTCCTCGTCTACCGCGACGGCTGGCCCGACTGGGTCAGGCGCCGCGGGCCGAGCGCGGCGGGCCCGGAGCCTTCGCCGTGACGCTCGCCGACCGGCTCGCCTCGCCCTGGCTCACGGTTCGCATCCAGATCGCACTCGGCGCTCTTTTCATCGCGGCCGCCCTGCCCAAGATCGTCGACCCGCCGGGCTTCGCCCACATGGTCTACAACTACCGCCTCGTCCCCGGCGCTCTCGTGAACCTCATGGGGCTCGTCATGCCGTGGCTCGAGCTCCTGGCCGGAATCGCCCTCGTCCTCGGGATCTGGACCCGGACGTCGGCCGCCACGATCGGGACTCTCCTCGGCGTCTTTGTCGTCGCGATCGCGATCAACCTCGCGCGCGGCAACGCGGTCGATTGCGGCTGCTTCGACATGAGCAGCGCCGGCAAGACCGCCGCCGAGCGCCTCGCGGACATGCGCGGAGTCGTCCTCCGCGACGCCGGGATGCTCCTTCTGGCCGCCCAGATCTTCTGGGCGACGGGGCGGGCGGTGCCGCGAGAGGCCCAGGCCTAGGCGGCGCCCAGCTCCTTCGCCGCGCGAAGCACCTCGTCGACTGTCGCGTCGGCGTCCTCGAGACCCTGGCGCGGGTTGATGAAGCACGGCCGGATCGCGAAGCGGCCGTTCACGCGCGTGTGCGACGGGACCGCGCGGCCTTCCGCGCGGACGCGCAGGAGAATCCTCTCGTTCAAAGCGTCGAGCGTGGCCTCTTCCGTCACGCCGGGGGGCCTGACGCGGAAGCAGCAGATCGAGAGGACCGGCTCGGCGAGAAGCTCGAGGGACGGATGCGCGCGAACGCGCTCGGCGACGCGACGGGCGCAGTCGTGGTGCCGGACGACGCGTTCACGCATCCCGCGCGCTCCGATCTCCTTGAGAAGGGCCCAAACGGCGAGGCCGCGTGACGGCGCGGAGTGATCGAGCGAATAGTCGGGGTTTCCCTCGCCGCGCTGGTCGAAGGGCGAGTCGAGATCGCCGGTGTCCGTGGGCGCCATCTCGACGTAGGCCGCCGGCTCGAGGGTCAGCGCCCGGGCGAGGATGCCTCCGTCGCGCACGAAGGCCGCGCCGCAGCCGACGGGTGCCGCCATCCACTTGTGCGGATCCACCGCGAGAGAGTCGATCTTCGAAAGGTCGCCATAGAGCGGCGCGACCCGCGGGTCGAGGACGCCGAAGCCTCCGTAGGCGCCGTCCACGTGCAGCCAGACGCCGCGCGCGTGGGCGATCCCGCGCATGGCATCGATGGGATCCACGGCTCCGGCGTTCACGTCGCCCGCCGAGGCGACGACCGCGACGGGCGTCGCACCGGCGCGCGCGTCCTCATCGAGGAAGCGATCGAGCGCGCTCAGGTCGGGCCGGCGCGCGGCATCGACGGGGACGAGGCGCAGCGCTCGGCGCCCGAGGCCGAGGACGCCGCAGGCCCGGTGCACGACGTGGTGAACCTCGCTCGAGGCGTACACGCGCGGCTCCACGAGCTTCGAGAGGCCATCGAGCCCCGGGTCGAAGCCGAGCCGCTCGCCCGCGTGCTGGCGAGCAGCCGCGAGGCCGAGAAGGTTCGCCGTCGCACCGCCGCTCGTGAAGGAACCCTCGAAGCGATCCGGCAGCCCGACGAGCCGGGCGACCCAGCGCAGCGCGAGGACCTCGAGGAAGTTGCCCGGGGTCGCCCACCACCGCTGCGCCGCCGTGATCGCGCCGGCCAGCTGCGCGACGGCGGGAACCGTCGTGGGGGAGGTCGTGACCCAGCCCGTGAAACCCGGCGCCCCGATCCTGAGGCCGTTCGGGATCACGACGTCCCTCAGGGCCGCGAGAACGGCTTCGCGTCCCGCTCCCTCTTCCGGAAGCGGCTCGTCCAGCCCGGCGCGCCACGCCGTGCGCCGGGCGGCGCCGTCTCTCCCCTCGAACCGCTGGAACCGCTCGAGTGCGGGCAGGATCACGGCGAGGGACTCCGCGAGCGCGGCCGTCGACGCGGACTCAATCGCGACGTCGCGCCCTTTCTCCGCGGTCGGGTCCGCGTTTGCGCGCTGCATGGGCACCTCCGGAAGGCGGTATTATGGCCGCTCACCGTCATGGCGTCCCCTCGATTCTCCGGACTCCCCCTCCTGAAGGCGTTCGAAGGAGCACTCCGCGAAGGCCTGCTCCTCGACGAGGCGCTGGGCGGCATCCTCAACGCGGCGCTCCACTTTTTCGACGCCCCGGTCGTGGCCCTCCTGCCCGGCGCCGGCGTCCCGCCCATGACCCGATCGGGCCGGTCGAGCGTCGCGGCGGCCGCCGAGACGCGGCTCAACCAGCACCTCGCGGACGTCCTCGCGCAGGCTCGCCCCAAGAAGCTCGTCGACGGCGGACTCTCCTTCTTCGGCGCGCCCGTGAAGGTGAAGGAGCAGGCACAGGCGGTTTTCGGCGTCGTCCTCGAGACGATGCCGGGGACGGACGCCGAGACGGAAGAGGCCGTGCGCGAGTTCGCGCGAACGATCGGCCACGTCCTCGAGCGCGACCGTACGCTCGGGACGCTCATGAAGCGCCGTGAAGAGGCCGTCGCACTCTTCGAGCTCGCCTCGGGCGCCTTCCTTTCGCTGAACCCGGACGAGGTCATCCGCCTCACGGTCGCCTCGCTCTCGCGCGAGCTCGAGTTCGACCGCGTGAGCGCCTTCCGCTTCCAGGCCGACACGAACGAGATCACGGAGATCCTCACCCACCCCGCGCCGACGAGCGGGGAGCGCTCGCGCTCCGGCCAGCGGCCGATCGCCGCCGACGACCTTCTGGCCCGCTGCCTCGCCGCGCACGGGCCGGCGTTCGAGGACGAGCCCGGCACCCAGCCCGTCCGCCGCCGGCGCATGGCGCTCCCCCTCCACGCAGGAGCGCACGTGTTCGGCTTCCTCACGATGTCGCGGCGGGGCGGCTTCGCGCTCACCCCTCAGGAACAGCGCCTCACCCAGGAGCTCGCGAAGCTCGCGGCGGGCGCGCTCGAGAAGGCCCGGCTCCTCGACGGCGAGCGCCGCAACAACGAACGGATCGCCTTCGTCGGCCGGCTGCACGGGGCCTTGGCGGGTCTCACGGACGTGGGAGCGATTGCGAGCCGCTCGGTCGCCGAGCTCGGCCCGCAATTCGGCCTCGACCTCTGCGCGATCCGGCTCCTCCCGTCGGGTGGCCTGCCCGGCGCCGAGGCCGCCTACGCGAAGGCCGGCGGGGTGACGGAGCTGAGGATCCCCCAGACGCTTCTCGTCGACCTCGCGACCGAAGGGACGCACGCCTTCTACGCGGACGCTTCGGGCGACGCGCATGGCATGACCCTCCTCCCGACGGGTCCCGCGATTGCCGCGCTCCCCAAGCCGCTCGGGCTCCTCGCCGTGCCCCTCTCCTACCGCGGAGCGCCCGTCGGGGTCCTGTGCGCGGTCTCGGCGGCACGCTCGAAGGGTTTCTCGCTCGACCTCCTCCCGTCGTTCGAGGCGCTCGGCGTCGAGGTGTCGCTCGCGATCGCGTCCGTGCGCCTTCTCCAGCAGGAACGCGAGTCCTACCGATTCCTCGACCGCCTCCGGGAGGTCGGAAGGTCGCTCTCGACGACGTTCGACATCGATCGCATCAAGCAGACGCTCTGCGAGCAGGCCGTGAGCCTCCTGAAGGCCGACGCCGCCCAGTTCTGGGACGCGGACCCCGCCGCCAAATCCGCGAGGATCGTGGCGCGCTGGGGCGCGGACGTGGGCGACGACCTCGCGCGCGCGGTCCCGTTCGACCAGGCCTCGCACCCGGTCGTCCGCACCTTTCTGGACAAGACACCCGCGGTCGCGGGCCCCGCGGAGGGTGCGTCGTTCTTCCCGGGCAACTCCGGCTCGGGCGCCGTGCCGCTCATCCGGGCCGCAGCCGTACCGCTCACGTACCACGACGAGCTCATCGGCGTCCTCTCCCTCGCGGCGCGCAACGGAACCGACGAATGGCCCGTCGATCTCAAGGAGCGTCTCGAGCTCCTCGCCGACTCGGCGGCCGTCGCGCTCCACAACGCGCGACTCATGAAGCTCATCGAGCAGCAGACGGAGCGCGACAGCCAATCGGGCCTGTACAACCGCTCGTCCCTCGGCAAGCGGCTCGAGTCCGAGGTGCGCCGCGCCGAGCGGAACGGTCAGTCCGTAGCCGTCGCCCACATCCGGATGGACGGCCTGAGGGAGGCGGTCGTACGCCTCGGCGCCGAGCACGGCGACTCCTTTCTCCCGAAGCTCGCCGCCAAGCTCGTCCGGTCGACGCGCGCCGTGAACTTCGTCGCGCGCGACCGCGACGACCGCTTCTTCATTCTCATCTTCGAGGCGAGCAAGGTGCAGGCGCACCGGGCGATGCGCTCGATCCAGAAGAACTTCGAGAACGGCCTCGACGACCGCCTCGCGCAGTCGGGCGTCACGCTCGTGCTGTCGGCGGGAATCTCCGTCTACCCCGACGACGCCTTCGATACGGCGTCTCTCCTCCTCCGTGCCGAGGAGGCCCTCGAGGAGGCCGTGAAGGCCGGCCCCGGCTCCGTCGTGCTCTATCACGGGTCCGAGGCCGACGCGGCCGCCGTGGGCTGACGCGCGCCTCCGATAATCTCCGGCCATGACGATCCGGACGGGGACCGCGCTGGGGCGCTACCGCCTTCTCGAGCGCGCGGGAATGGGAGGGATGTCCGAGGTCTGGAAGGCCGAGGACGAGACGCTCAAGCGTACGGTCGCCGTGAAGGTCATCCTCGGCCCGGTCGCCCAGGACCAGACCTTCCGCGAACGCTTCCTGCGCGAGGCGCGCCTCGTCGCCGGCCTCGAGCACCCGAACGTCCTCCCCGTCTACGACTACGGCACCGCGACGATCGACGGCGCCGAGCTTTCCTATCTCGTGATGCCTCTCGTCGCGGGTGGCTCGCTCAAGAACCGCCTCGCGGGCCCGGTCCCGCCGCCGCTCGCCGTGACGTGGCTCACCGCGATCGCGGACGCCCTCGACCACGCGCACGCGAAAGGAATCCTCCACCGCGACATCAAGCCCGCGAACGTCCTCATGGACTCGCAGGGCCGGCCGCTTCTCGCGGATTTCGGCCTCGCCCGCAGCGTGGACGCGACGTCGGGCCTCACGGCGACGGGCACCGTGATGGGGACGCCCCTCTACATGGCGCCCGAGCAGGCGACGGGCGGCGCACTCGACGGGCGGGCCGACGAGTACGCGCTGGCCGTCGTCGCGTTCGAGCTCCTCTCGGGCCGCGTGCCTTTCCTCGCCGACTCGCCTCTGGCCGTCTTGCACCAGCAGGTCACGGCGCCGCCGCCGCCACTTTCGGCGGCCCTTCCCGGGAGCCCCGCCGCCGCCGACGCCGTGCTCGCCAAGGCGCTCGCGAAGAGTCCCCGGGAGCGCTACGGGACGTGCGCCGCGTTCGTGGCCGCCCTCGGCGAGGCCTTGGGCGTCGTCCCGGGCGAGGCCGCGACGCTGCCGCAGGG